>NZ_DAIQCE010000002.1:0-460347 GCF_036780805.1 Leclercia sp.
CCTGCGACCAATTGATTAAAAGTCAACTGCTCTACCAACTGAGCTAACGACCCGAGTGGTGGGTGATGACGGGCTCGAACCGCCGACCCCCTCCGTGTAAAGGAGATGCTCTACCAACTGAGCTAATCACCCACTCTGTACTGCTGGAACTGCTATAAGTGGTGGGTCGTGCAGGATGACTCGGCTTCGCCTCGCCCTACGGGCCGTTGCTAAAGCAACGTTATCCTTCACGCTTAATATCTGAGTAAGATATTAAAATTGGTGGGTCGTGCAGGATTCGAACCTGCGACCAATTGATTAAAAGTCAACTGCTCTACCAACTGAGCTAACGACCCACTATTTTGGCTGCTTTTGGGCTGTTTGATATCCCTTGGCAACGGCGGCATATATTACTGATTTAAGAATTCTGCGCAACTAATATTTTGATGAATATCACTTAACTGCTTAGGAAGTATGCGGCAAGACCAGAAAAAACGCGTTTTCTGGTCATCCCGCAATCATCCCATCGCAGCAAGACGTTTTTGCGCTTGTTTTGCACCTTCGGTGCCAGGGAACTTAGTGACCACCTGCTGGAAGACGGCCTTCGCTTTCGCGGTGTCGCCCTTGTCCTGCATGATCACCCCGACCTTGTACATCGCGTCAGGGGCTTTCGGTGATTTCGGGTAATTTTTTACCACGGAGGCAAAATAGAATGCCGCGTCGTCTTTTTTACCCTTGTTGTAATTCAACTGTCCCAGCCAATAGTTCGCATTGGGCTGATAGGTGGAATCAGGGTATTTCTTCACGAAGTTCTGAAACGCCGCCATCGCCTCGTCCTGGCGCGAGCTATCCTGCACCAGGGCAATTGCCGCATTGTAGTCAGTATTCGCATCACCGCTCTGTACAGGCGCACCTGTTGAGGCTGACGCGTCAGCCTGAGGGGTTGCCGTCGCACCAGCTGCACCGGATTGATCGCCTGCGGCAGGTTGCGCTGCTGCGCCGCCACTGTTCAGGCTATCCATCTGCAGCAGGATCTGCTTCTGACGCTCCACAACCTGATTGAGCTGATACTGGCTTTCCTGGATCTGTCCGCGGAGTGAGTCAATATCGGCCTGGTTGTCAGAGAGCTGCTGCTGAAGTTGGGTTAAAAGCTGGCTGTGAGCATTAGAAATACGCTCGAGTTGGGTGACCCGGTCTTCTACCGAGCCTGAGCCGACACTACTGATTGGTGCCTGAGCAAAAGCGGCCCAGGGGGCCGCTATACCAACCAGTAACGACAGACTCAACAGATGATGTCTGAAGTTACTGCTCATGCAATTCTCTTAGTAAACCAGTACGGCACGACGGTTTTTGGAGTAAGCCGCTTCGTCGTGACCCAGTACTGCAGGTTTTTCTTTACCGTAAGAAACGATGGAGATCTGGTCAGCAGAAACGCCTTTACCCTGCAGGTACATTTTAACGGCGTTAGCACGACGCTCACCCAGGGAGATGTTGTACTCAGGAGTACCACGTTCGTCCGCGTGACCTTCTACGGTGACTTTGTAAGACGGGTTGCTACGCAGGAAGTTAGCGTGCGCATCCAGCATCGCAGCGAAGTCAGAACGGATGTCGAACTTGTCCAGATCGAAGTAAACAATGTTGTTCTGCTGCAGCTGTTGCATCTGAAGACGCGCTTGCTCTTCAGAAGACATATTGCCGTTGCCGTTTGCGTCCATACCGGTGCCGGCACCCATCATGCCTTCGCCGCTCTGGTCGTTGCTGGCGTTCTTGTTAGAAGAACACGCTGCGATTGCCATAACAGGCAGAGCGATCATCAGCCCTTTCAGCACTTTGTTCAGTTGCATTTCTATGATTCCTTTATTATTCAATTAATTATTATTACAGGTACGGCGACCAGGCAGGTGATTTTACCTGTCCATCAGTTGCCGGAATACGCGCTTTGAAACGCCCATCGGTAGAAACCAGATTCAGCACGGATCCCATCCCCTGAGAAGAGCTGTAGATAACCATAGTGCCGTTAGGTGCCAGACTTGGCGTTTCATCCAGGAAAGTTGACGACAGAACTTGCACGCCACCCCCGCCCAGATCTTGTTTGGCAATGTGCTGCTGACCGCCGGCCGAGCTGACCATTACCATAAACTTGCCGTCAGCGCTCACGTCTGCGTCCTGGTTCTGTGAACCTTCCCAGGTGATACGCTGCGGTGCACCGCCGTTAACATTAACTTTATAAACCTGTGGACGACCCGCCTGGTCAGAGGTAAAGGCCAGGTTCTGGCTGTCCGGGAACCAGGTTGGTTCGGTGTTGTTGCTGCGACCGTCGGTGACCTGACGGATCTGGCCAGAGCCGATATCCATCACGTACAGGTTCAGGCTACCGGTTTTAGACAGGGCAAACGCCAGTTTAGAACCGTCCGGCGAGAATGCCGGTGCACCGTTGTGACGTGGGAAAGAGGCAACCTGACGCACCGCGCCGTTAGACAGAGTCTGGATAACCAGCGCTGAACGACCGCTTTCGAAGGTTACATACGCCAGCTTGGAACCGTCCGGTGACCAGGCCGGTGACATCAGCGGCTGTGGTGAACGGTGAACGGTGAACTGGTTGTAGCCATCGTAGTCAGAAACGCGCAGCTCATACGGGAACTGGCCGCCGTTGGTCTGCACAACATAAGCGATACGGGTGCGGAATGCGCCTTTGATGCTGGTCAGCTTCTCAAACACTTCATCACTCGCCGTGTGGCCCGCATAACGCAGCCACTGCTTGTTCACCTTATAGGTGTTCTGTGCCAGAACGGTACCTGGTGCGCCACCGGTGTCAACCAGCTGGTAAGCCACGGTATAACCGCCGTCCGGGTTAGGGGTAACCTGACCCACGACCACCGCATCGATACCCAGCGCAGACCATGCCGCTGGCTGCAGCTCAGCAGCAGTACCCGGCTGCTGTGGCAGACGAGAACGATCTAACGGGTTGAATTTACCGCTGTTGCGCAGGTCGGCAGCAACAATGCCACCCACATCTTCCGGCGCAGCGCCCGGCCCTTTCCACTGGAACGGAACCACACCAATCGGACGTGCCGAGTCCACCCCTTGGGTGATCTCGATACGCACTTCTGCGTGCAGCACAGCTGCCCACAGCATAAAGAAACCTACTGCTACACGTAATGCCTGCTTCATCATGTCTCCCATATCCGGGTAACCTTACCCGCGATAATTTAGCAGAATGTTAACAAACCCAAATAAACAAAACTACCAATCTCCAGCCTCAAACGTAGACTGTTTTGCCAACTTTAGCGGGAAAAACGCTACAGTTTGAAGTCCAGTTTGGCATCTTTTACTTTTTCATAAACAGCCTGACTAGGCGGTTTAGGAATTCTGGCAGTTTTAGCCGCCGTCAGGGCAGCCTGACACAACGCAGGATCGCCGCCTTCCTCAGACACATCCAGCAGCAGGCCGTCCGGTGCCAGCTTGATATGCAGCACGCAGGATTTACCGGCATACAGGTCAGCGCCGTATAAGCGGCTCTGAATAGCATTACGAATTTGCGAAGCATAGGCACTAATATCAGCGCCTGACGCGCCACCGTTAGCACCACTTGTTCCGCTATCTTTTGCCGGCTGGCCGTTACCTTTTGCACCACCCGATTTCGGCGCATTCTTACCTGAGCTCAAATCGCCGAACAGGTCGTCAACGTCCGAAGCGGCTGCTTTTTCAGCGGCGGCTTTTTTCGCAGCTGCGGCTTTCGCAGCGGCAGCTTTGTCAGCAGCAGCTTTATCGGCAGCGGCTTTCTTGTCTGCAGCCGCTTTTTCAGCAGCGGCTTTTTTATCAGCGGCGGCTTTTTCGGCGGCGGCAGCTTTCTTCTCAGCAGCGGCTTTTTCTGCTGCAGCAGCTTTCTCCGCTGCGGCTTTTTCAGCTGCTGCGGCTTTCTCTGCTGCGGCTTTTTCAGCGGCAGCGGCCTTCTTAGCCGCATCGGCAGCCGCTTTCTTCTCGGCTTCCTGGGCTGCTTGTTTAGCAGCTTCAGCTTCCGCTTTTTTCTGCGCGTCGGCAGCGGCTTTCTTCGCGGCTTCGGCTTCTACTTTCTTCTTCGCATCCGCAGCGGCTTTAGCGGCTTCGGCTTCCGCCTGTTTTTGCGCATCGGCAGCGGCTTTTTTCGCGGCTAACGCAGCGGCATCCGCGGCTTGTTTTGCCGCCTCAGCAGCTTGTTTCGCCTGAGCATCGGCCTGCGCTTTGGCATCCGCTGCGGCTTTGGCTGCTGCCTCTTCCGCCTGCTTCTGTTTTTCCTGCGCTTGCTTCGCTGCGGCTTCAGCCTGTTTCTGCTGTTCCGCCTGCTCTTTCGCTGCTTCCTGCGCCTGCAAACGTTCTTTCTCTAGCTGCTTCAGACGTTCCTGCTCGGCGGCCTGCTTTTCACGCAGCTCTTCCGCCTGCTGTTGCGCCTGCTTTTCGCGTTGCTCTTCAGCACGTTTTGCACTCGCCTGCTGCTGCTGCTGGCGATTATAGTTTTGCACCACCGCGCCGGGATCGACCATCACGGCATCGATGGATGAACCTCCCCCACCGCCGGCAGCGGTATCGAGATGCTCATCGAACGAACTCCAGATCAGTGCTGCAAAAAGAATCACATGCAGCACCGCCGAGATAATGATCGCCCGCTTAAGCTTATCGTTTTGTTCGGTTGCCTTTGACACTATGGGTTCCCAAAAACTCTGTTGTGTACGCAGATGATCAAATAGGCTGCGTCATCAAGCCAACTGACTTAACGCCCGCGCTATGCAACAGGTTCAGCGCTTTAATTATTTCATCGTAAGGCACGTCTTTCGCACCACCGATTAAGAAGACCGTTTTCGGATTGGACTGCAGACGTCGTTGCGCTTCGGCAATGACCTGCTCCGGCGGCAGCTGATCGAGACGATCTTTTTCAACCACCACGCTGTACTGCCCTACTCCGGATACCTCAATGATGACCGGTGGATCGTCATTGGTGCTTACAGCCTGAGATTCTGTCGCATCCGGCAGATCAACCTCAACGCTCTGGGTGATGATAGGTGCTGTGGCCATAAAGATCAGCAGCAGCACCAGCAGCACGTCCAGCAGCGGTACAATGTTGATTTCGGACTTTAGTTCGCGACGACCCCGTCCACGCTGTCTGGCCATGGTTTACCCCTTGTTGCTCTCGGTGCTGGTAAACGCCTGGCGGTGCAGAATCGCGGTGAACTCTTCCATGAAGTTGTCGTAGTTCAGTTCCAGTTTGTTCACGCGCTGATTCAGGCGGTTATACGCCATAACCGCAGGAATTGCGGCGAACAGACCGATAGCGGTCGCGATCAGCGCTTCTGCGATACCTGGTGCAACCATCTGCAGCGTCGCCTGTTTTACCGCGCCCAGGGCGATAAAGGCGTGCATGATCCCCCAGACCGTACCAAACAGACCGATATACGGGCTGATGGAACCGACGGTGCCGAGGAACGGAATGTGCGTTTCCAGCGTTTCCAGCTCACGGTTCATTGAAATGCGCATCGCTCGGGATGCCCCTTCAACGACCGCTTCCGGCGCATGGTTGTTAGCGCGGTGCAGACGGGCAAACTCTTTAAAACCGCTATAGAAAATTTGCTCGGAGCCGGAGAGGTTTTCACGACGCCCCTGGCTTTCCTGATACAAACGGGAAAGTTCGATACCGGACCAGAACTTATCTTCAAAGGCTTCCGCTTCGCGGCCTGCGGCATTGAGGATACGGGTTCTCTGGATGATGATGGCCCAGGATGCGATTGAAAAACCAATCAAAATCAACATGATAAGTTTCACCAGAAGGCTTGCCTTCAGGAACAAATCAAGGATATTCATGTCAGTCACTGCTTAAACTCCGCGACAATAGACTTAGGAAGCGCACGAGGCTTCATGATGAGTGGATCAACACAGACAATCAGGACTTCAGCTTCGTTCAGTACCTGGTTTTCTGCATTGACGATCCGCTGCGTGAAAACCAGTGAGGTTCCGCGCATTGATGTTATTTCTGTTTGGACTTCGAGCATATCGTCGAGTCTGGCAGGTGCAAAATACTCCAGCGTCATCTTGCGTACCACGAAGGCAACTCGCTCCGCCAGCAGGACCTGCTGGCTAAAGTGATGATGGCGCAGCATCTCAGTGCGTGCTCGTTCATAAAAGGCAACGTAGCTGGCATGGTAAACCACACCACCGGCGTCAGTGTCTTCGTAGTAGACACGAACCGGCCATCGAAACAGCGTTGTATTCACTTTACATCCCGGTAATACAAAAAGAGTAAGAGCTTTTAAACGTCGTTACTATACGCGCGGGAATGGTGGTTTGGAATGGGGGAAAGTAAACGGAGAGTAAATATTTATGGGCCGGGGTAAGCCCATAATATTAACGGATAGTTCTTATTCAGTTGAAAAAGAAAATCAGGCCGACAAGAAGGACCACATCAGCGATCAGCGGGCAGAAGATGCCCTGCCAGTGTACGGCTTTCGGCCGAAAGCCGACGCCGTGGATCACCCCGGCGCACACCGCCCACATGATGAGGAAACCGTGCCAGATTTCAAGCTCGCTGGTCTTCGCCGCAAAGCGCGACGGATCCCAGAAGATGCAACCTGCCAGCAGCAAGGCCATCACTAAGGAAAGCGCCCGGAGCGGGCGCTTGTCCATGATCCCGTAGAGATACGCGATCATCAGTGTTTTTCTTCACCGGCTTTGGACGCTTCAACGTGCTCAAGCGCCAGGGCGGTAATCACACCAAATGCACAGGCTAGAAGCGTTCCTAAAATCCATGCGAAATACCACATATTCAGCTCCTTCCTTAATACATAGAGTGAGTATTGCTTTCGATATGTTCTTTCGTGATACGACCGTACATCTTCCAGTAACACCAGGTGGTGTAAGCCAGGATGATCGGTACGAACACGGCAGCCACAAACGTCATCAGGTTCAGGGTCATCTGACTGGAGGTGGCATCCCACATCGTCAGGCTAGCATTCATCATGGTGCTGGATGGCATCACGAATGGGAACATTGCGATACCGGCCGTCAGGATGATGCACGCCAGCGTCAGTGAAGAGAAGACGAATGCCCATGCGCCTTTTTCCATGCGGGAGGTCAGCAGGGTCAGCAGCGGCAGTACCACGCCCAGGGCCGGGATAGCCCACAGCACCGGCGTATTATTGAAGTTCACCAGCCAGGCGCCTGCCTGACGAGCCACTTCTTTGGTCAGCGGGTTAGATGGCGCGGTATGGTTAATCGCGGAGGTCACGACATAACCATCGATACCGAACATCACCCAGACACCGGCCAGCGCGAAGCCAACCAGGGTCACCAGGGCCGCAATCTGCGAGACGGCGCGGGAGCGCAGGTGCAGTTCACCCACGGTACGCATCTGCAGGTAAGTGGCACCCTGAGTGAGGATCATCGCCACGCTGACCACGCCCGCCAGCAGACCGAACGGGTTCAGCAGCTGGAAGAAGTTGCCGGTGTAGTACAGGCGCATGTATTCATCGAGGTGGAACGGCACGCCCTGCAGCAGGTTACCGAACGCCACGCCGATCACCAGCGGCGGCACGAAGCTACCGATGAAGATGCCCCAGTCCCACATGTTGCGCCAGCGGGTGTCTTCAATCTTCGAGCGGTAGTCAAAACCGACCGGACGGAAGAACAACGACGCCAGCACCAGGATCATCGCTACATAGAAGCCGGAGAACGCAGCCGCGTAGACCATCGGCCAGGCAGCGAACAGCGCGCCGCCTGCGGTGATCAGCCACACCTGGTTACCGTCCCAGTGCGGGGCGATGGAGTTAATCATAATTCGACGCTCGGTATCATTACGACCGAGGAAGCGGGTGAGCATGCCCACCCCCATGTCGAAACCGTCAGTGACCGCAAAACCAATCAGTAAGATCCCGACCAGCAGCCACCAGATAAAACGCAATACTTCATAATCGATCATTTGACGACTCCTGTCTTAGCGTGCCGGCTGAGAAGCCACGGTGGACTGCTCGTAGTGGTAGCGACCGGTTTTCAGGCTGCTTGGGCCAAGGCGCGCAAACTTGAACATCAGGAACAGTTCAGCCACCAGGAACAGGGTATACAGGCCACAAATCAGCAGCATGGAGAAAATCAGATCCCCGGCGGTCAGGGAGGAGTTCGCTACCGCAGTTGGCAGCACCTCACCGATAGCCCACGGCTGACGACCGTATTCCGCAACAAACCAGCCGGATTCAATAGCAATCCACGGCAGTGGCATGCCGTACAGCGCAGAGCGCAGCAGCCATTTACGCTGACCGATACGGTTACGAATTACCGACCAGAAGGAGGCCGCAATGATCAACAGCATGATGATGCCGCAGCCAACCATGATACGGAACGCGAAGTACAGCGGCGCAACGCGTGGAATCGAGTCTTTGGTGGCCATCTGAATCTGCTCTTCCGTCGCGTCAGAGACGTTCGGGGTATAGCGTTTCAGCAGCAGGCCGTAACCGAGGTCTTTTTTCACGTTGTTGAACTGATCGCGAACGGACTGATCGGTAGAGCCAGAACGCAGCTGCTCCAGCAGGGAGTAAGCTTTCATCCCGTTACGGATACGCTCTTCATGCTGCACCAGCAGATCTTTCAGGCCGATAACCGGCGTATCCACAGAGCGGGTGGCGATGATGCCCAACGCATAAGGGATCTGAATAGCAAAGTGGTTTTCCTGGGCATCCTGATCGGGAATACCAAACAGGGTGAACGCCGCCGGAGCCGGTTGGGTTTCCCACTCTGCTTCGATCGCCGCCAGTTTAGTTTTCTGCACGTCGCCCATCTCGTAGCCGGATTCATCACCCAGCACGATAACGGAGAGGATAGCCGCCATACCGAAGCTCGCCGCGATGGCGAAGGAGCGCTTGGCAAAGGCGAAGTCACGACCACGCAGCATGTAGTAGGAGCTGATGCCCAGCACGAACATCGCGCCGCAGACATAGCCAGAAGCCACGGTGTGAACAAATTTCACCTGGGCAACCGGGTTCAGCACCAGCTCGGAGAAGCTGACCATCTCCATTCGCATGGTTTCGAAGTTGAAATCAGACGCGATAGGGTTCTGCATCCAGCCGTTGGCCACCAGGATCCACAGCGCGGACAGGTTAGAGCCTAAGGCGACCAGCCAGGTGACAGCCATGTGCTGCACTTTACCCAGACGGTCCCAGCCAAAGAAGAACAGACCTACAAAGGTGGATTCGAGGAAGAAGGCCATCAGACCTTCAATGGCCAGCGGCGCACCGAAGATATCCCCGACATAGTGGGAATAGTAAGACCAGTTAGTCCCGAACTGGAACTCCATGGTCAGACCGGTGGCCACGCCCAGCGCAAAGTTGATACCAAACAACTTGCCCCAGAACTTGGTCATATCTTTATAAATCTGTTTGCCGGAAAGGACGTAGACCGTCTCCATAATGGCCAGCAGGAACGCCATACCAAGCGTCAGTGGCACAAACAGGAAGTGGTACATCGCGGTCAAGGCAAACTGTAAGCGCGACAGTTCGACTATATCTAACATCATGACTCCTTGCTCATCGCATGAAGACTCCGGGAGTGGATCTCGTTAGAAAAGATCCACACACATGCCCCAATACAAAAATTATCAGCTTCCTTTCTTCGTTACTTAATCTTCCCAGGAGGAAAAAGCCATGATGAAAGGTTACAGATACGTTAATAAAAACCCGAAATTGATCCCGCAAATATATTACGCTGCAAAACCCTTACAATAAACAGGTTTTTATTGGAAGTGTTTTACATTTTACGACGGTGATCAATATATAGCGAATTTACCACTTTTTGACCACTTTGATCGGGAGCAATTTAACGCTTTTTAATGCCCTTTTCCAGGCATTAAATATTGATATAAATCAATATTGCTGGTCTGTGTTAAAGGTGTTTCTTGATGGTGAATCTGATGACTTTTTTGTTAATTTTATGTTGGCATCATAGGCTGATAGTTATTGAATATGCACTGTAATATCAATAAAGGTGATTTAAATTAACCTGCCGCGCGCCGGGAAATTTAATAAACGCCAGCCCACTAAGCTTTATCACTTGGCCGCATTTATTCAGGTAATGGCCAGGTGGATAATTAAATAACAATTAATTTACTTTTAGCCACCTTTAAATTAACACCAGCCTGTTATTATTTTGCCAGGCCCAAAAATAAAAAAGGCCATCTTACGATGGCCAACCATGTCGAAACGGACATTTATTATGTCAAAGCTCCCCGCACGGGGAGCAGAGAGGATTTACTTAATGATTGATTTCAGTGCTTCACCGATGTCAGCCAGGCTGCGTACGGTTTTCACGCCTGCTGCTTCCAGCGCCGCGAATTTCTCATCCGCAGTACCTTTGCCGCCCGCGATGATGGCGCCTGCGTGGCCCATACGCTTGCCTTTCGGCGCAGTCACACCCGCGATATAACCCACAACCGGCTTGGTCACGTGATCTTTGATGTAAGCAGCCGCTTCTTCTTCCGCGCTGCCGCCGATTTCACCGATCATGACGATCGCTTCAGTCTGCGGGTCTTCCTGGAACAGCTTCAGGATGTCGATGAAGTTAGAGCCCGGGATAGGGTCGCCGCCGATGCCCACACAGGTGGACTGGCCGAAACCGTAGTCGGTGGTCTGCTTAACCGCTTCATAGGTCAGGGTACCGGAACGTGAGACGATACCCACTTTGCCCGGCTTGTGAATGTGGCCCGGCATGATGCCGATTTTACATTCGCCTGGGGTGATCACGCCCGGGCAGTTTGGCCCGATCATGCGCACACCCGCTTCGTCCAGCTTCACTTTCACGGTCAGCATATCCAGGGTCGGGATGCCTTCGGTGATGGTGATGATCAGTTTGATGCCTGCATCGATGGCTTCCAGAATGGAGTCTTTGCAGAACGGTGCCGGAACGTAGATTACGGTGGCGGTTGCGCCCGTCGCTTCTACGGCTTCACGCACGGTGTTGAACACCGGCAGGCCCAGGTGGGTGGTGCCGCCTTTACCTGGCGTTACGCCGCCAACCATCTGCGTACCGTAGGCAATCGCCTGCTCAGAGTGGAATGAACCCTGGCTACCGGTGAAGCCCTGGCAGATGACCTTGGTATCTTTATTAATTAAAACGGACATTATTTCCCCTCCACTGCGGCAACTACCTGCTGAGCGGCATCCGTCAGACTTTTCGCTGCAATAATATTCAGGCCGCTGTCAGCCAGTTTTTTCGCGCCGAGTTCAGCGTTGTTCCCTTCCAGACGCACAACAACCGGGACGTTAACGCCCACTTCTTCTACCGCACCGATGATACCGTCTGCGATCAGGTCGCAACGTACGATGCCGCCGAAGATGTTCACCAGAACCGCTTTTACGTTGTCGTCAGAGAGGATGATTTTGAAGGCTTCGGTCACGCGCTCTTTGGTCGCACCGCCGCCCACGTCGAGGAAGTTTGCCGGCTCGCCGCCGTGCAGTTTAACGATGTCCATGGTGCCCATTGCCAGGCCCGCACCGTTAACCATGCAGCCGATGTTGCCATCAAGTGCCACGTAGTTCAGTTCCCACTGTGCAGCCTGCGCTTCACGTGGATCTTCCTGAGACTGGTCGCGCATTTCGCGCAGATCGGCCTGACGGAACAGTGCGTTGCCGTCAGCGCCCAGTTTGCCATCGAGGCAGATCAGGTCGCCCTGCTTGGTGATCACCAGCGGGTTGATTTCGATCAGCGCCAGATCGCGCTCCAGGAAGATGTTCGCCAGGCCCATGAAGATCTTGGTGAATTGCTGCACCAGTTTACCTTCCAGACCCAGTTTGAATGCCAGCTCGCGTCCCTGGTAAGGCATTGGGCCTGCCAGCGGATCGATAGCGACTTTGTGGATCAGGTGCGGGGTCTCTTCCGCCACTTTTTCGATTTCCACGCCGCCTTCGGTAGAGGCCATGAACACCACGCGACGGGAGCTACGGTCTACCACGGCACCAAGGTACAGTTCTTTTGCAATGTCGGTCGCTGCTTCAACCAGGATCTGGTTAACCGGCTGGCCGTTCGCGTCTGTCTGGTAGGTCACCAGACGTTTGCCGAGCCAGTGCTCCGCAAACGCACGAATCTCTTCTTTACTGTTAACCACTTTCACACCGCCCGCTTTACCGCGGCCGCCAGCGTGAACCTGACATTTCACTACCCAAGGACCGGCGCCGATTTTAGATGCGGCTTCTTCTGCTTCACGAGGGGTATTGCAGGCATAACCCACCGGAGCCGGCAAGCCATACCGGGCAAACAGCTGTTTTGCCTGATATTCATGTAAGTTCATGTGTTCTATCCATCCTTCAGGGTAATCGTTAGGTCATGCTTTTGTAGGCCCGGCAGGCAAAGCGCCGCCGGGCAGTACGGCTAAAAACTAAACGTCCAGCAGCAGACGGGTTGGATCTTCCAGCAGCTCTTTAATGGCGACCAGGAAGCCCACGGACTCGCGGCCGTCGATCAGACGGTGATCGTAGGAGAGCGCCAGATACATCATTGGCAGGATCTCAACTTTACCGTCAACCGCCATAGGACGATCTTTGATGGCGTGCATGCCCAGGATCGCGCTCTGCGGTGGGTTGATGATTGGGGTAGACATCAGCGAGCCGAATACGCCGCCGTTGGTAATGGTGAAGTTACCGCCGGTCAGGTCATCTACGGTCAGCTTGCCGTCGCGGCCTTTCACTGCCAGTTCTTTGATGTTCTTCTCGATGTCAGCCATGCCCAGGGTATCTACATCACGCAGAACCGGGGTCACCAGGCCGCGCGGGGTAGAAACGGCCATGCTCACGTCGAAGTAGTTGTGATAGACCACATCATCGCCATCAATAGAAGCGTTCACTTCCGGGTAGCGTTTCAGCGCTTCAACAACCGCTTTCACGTAGAAGGACATAAAGCCCAGACGGATACCGTGACGTTTTTCAAACGCGTCACCGTACTGCTTACGCAGGTCCATGATTGGCTTCATGTTGACTTCGTTGAAGGTGGTCAGCATCGCGGTGGAGTTTTTCGCTTCCAGCAGACGCTCGGCCACGCGCTTACGCAGGCGGGTCATCGGCACGCGTTTTTCACTGCGAGCGCCCAGCGCAGGCTGTGCTGCTGGTGCCGCCGCAGGGGCTTTAGCTTCCGCTTTCGCGTCAGACGGCCCTTTTGCCAGATGCTTATCAATATCTTCACGGGTCAGACGACCACCCACACCGGTGCCTTTGATGGCTGCCGGATCGAGGCTGTGTTCAGCCAGCAGGCGACGGATCGCCGGGCTGAGCGCGTCGTTCGTTTGCTCTTCCAGAGAGGCCTGCTGGCGCTGCGCTGGAGTAGACGCTTTCTCTTCAGATTTCGCGCTGGACTCTTTACCCGCGCTGTTGCCTTCACGCAGGCGACCCAGGATCTGGCGAGAGGTCACGGTTGTGCCTTCATCTTCCAGGACTGCATCCAGAATGCCATCCGCCGATGCCGGTACTTCCAGTACCACTTTGTCAGTTTCGATTTCTACCAGCACTTCATCGCGCTTAACGGCATCGCCAGGTTTTTTGTGCCAGGTGGCGACGGTCGCATCTGCTACAGACTCAGGCAGGTCGGGAACAAGAATATCTACGCTACTCATTATGTATCCTTTAATTAATCGACGTTCAGCGCGTCATTGACCAGATCTTGTTGCTGCTTCTGGTGAACGGACATATACCCTACCGCCGGAGAGGCGGAGGCCGGGCGACCTGCATAACGCAGGGCAGACCCAAATGGAATCACTTCACGGAAATGATGCTGGCTGCAGTACCATGCGCCCTGGTTAAGCGGCTCTTCCTGGCACCAGACAAAATCATGTACGTGAGCATATTGTTTCAGTACGTCCTGCATCGCCTGATGCGGGAACGGATAAAGCTGTTCGATACGCACGATGGCGACATCTTTCTGGTCATTCTTACGGCGCTGTTCCAGCAGGTCGTAGTAAACCTTACCAGAACACATCACCACGCGTTTCACCGCCTGCGGATCCAGCTCGTCAATCTCGCCAATCGCCGGCATGAAGGTGCCGTTCGCCAGCTCATCCAGCGTGGA
This sequence comes from Leclercia sp., assembly GCF_036780805.1. Lineage (NCBI taxonomy): Bacteria > Pseudomonadati > Pseudomonadota > Gammaproteobacteria > Enterobacterales > Enterobacteriaceae > Leclercia > Leclercia sp. The sequence continues at coordinate 14,041 of NZ_DAIQCE010000002.1, forward strand.
GACCGCCAGCGGATGACGCAGCAGCGATTTCGGTGACATGACCACCAGCGGACGACGCATCCCGCGCAGCGCCTGACGACGCAGCATGTGGTAAACCTGTGCCGGGGTAGAAGGAACACAAACCTGCATGTTCTGCTCGGCGCAGAGTTGCAGATAACGCTCCAGACGCGCGGAGGAGTGCTCCGGGCCCTGCCCTTCGTAGCCGTGCGGCAGCAGCATCACCAGGCCACACATACGGCCCCACTTCTGTTCGCCAGACGAGATGAACTGGTCGATAACCACCTGAGCACCGTTGGCGAAGTCACCGAACTGCGCTTCCCAGATGGTCAGGGTGCGTGGTTCTGCGGTGGCATAACCGTATTCAAACGCCAGGACCGCTTCTTCCGACAGCACGGAGTCCCAGACCTTGAACTGGCCCTGACCGTTATGCACATGCTGCAGCGGGGTGTAGGTGGAACCGTTGGTTTGGTTATGGATCACCGCGTGACGGTGGAAGAAGGTGCCACGGCCCGCATCTTCGCCGGACAGACGAACCGGAATGCCTTCGTCAACCAGGGTCGCGTAGGCCAGGTTTTCTGCACCGCCCCAGTCGAACAGCTTCTCGCCTGCCGCCATGGACTGACGGTCAGAATAGATTTTCTGCACGCGGGACTGCATCTCGATTGCTTCTGGTACGGTGCTGATGCGTTTAGCCAGCTCCTGCAGACGCTTCATCTCGACCTTGTTCGGGTAGCTCTCATCCCACTCGTGGTTAAGGTACGGCGACCAGGTGAAGGAGTGCATGTTCATCGGACGCAGCTCTTTCACCACGCACTCGCCAGCGTCCAGCGCATCGCGGTAAAGATTGACCATCTCGGTGGCATCTTCCAGCGTAACCACTTTCTCGCCTTCCAGCTTGTCAGCATAGATTTTGCGCGGGGTCGGATGCTTTTTGATTTTCTGGTACATCAGCGGCTGGGTTGCACTCGGCTCGTCCGCTTCGTTATGGCCATGACGGCGATAGCAGAACAGGTCGATCAGCACGTCACGCTTGAAGGTGTTACGGAAGTCCAGCGCCAGGCGGGTCACGAAAGCCACGGCTTCCGGGTCATCCGCGTTCACGTGGAAAATTGGCGCCTGAACCATCTTACCGATGTCGGTGCAGTAAGGCGTAGAACGCGCATCCAGCGGGTTAGACGTGGTGAAGCCCACCTGGTTGTTGATCACGATGCGAACGGTACCGCCCACTTCGTAACCGCGTGCTTTGGACATGTTCAGGGTTTCCTGAACCACGCCCTGCCCGGTGATCGCCGCATCGCCGTGAATGGTGATTGGCAGTACTTTGTTGCTGCTTGGCTCGTCCAGACGATCCAGACGCGCACGCACGGAGCCGATAACCACCGGGCTCACGATCTCGAGGTGCGACGGGTTGAACGCCAACGCCATGTGCACCAGGCCGCCTTTGGTTTCGATATCCGATGAGAAGCCCATGTGGTACTTCACGTCACCAGTACCGAGGTGTTCTTTATGTTTGCCCGCGAATTCGTCGAACAGATCTTGCGGCTTTTTGCCCAGCACGTTGATCAGTACGTTCAGACGACCACGGTGCGCCATGCCCAGTACCACTTCGCGGGTACCGCTGTTGCCCGCATGGCGGATCAGCTCTTTCAGCATTGGCACCAGCGCATCGCCGCCTTCCAGCGAGAAGCGTTTTGCACCCGGGAATTTGGCACCGAGGTAGCGCTCCAGCCCTTCTGCTGCGGTCAGTTCGCTCAGGAAGCGTTTTTTCTCGTCGGCATTGAAGGTGGATTTACCGGCAACCGATTCAATGCGCTGCTGGATCCAGCGTTTCTCTTCGGTTGAGGTGATGTGCATGTATTCCGCACCGATGGAGCCGCAGTAGGTCTGCTTCAGCGCCGTCAGCAGCTCGCCCAGCTTCATCGTGTCTTTGCCAATGGCGAAAGAACCCACGTTGAAGGTTTCCTGGAAATCGGCTTCGGTCAGATCGTGATACGCCGGATCGAGATCCGCCACACGCTCCTGCTGCCACAGCCCCAGCGGATCCAGATTCGCATGCTGGTGGCCACGGAAACGGTAGGCGTTAATCAGCTGCAGGACTTTAACCTGCTTCGCATTGGTATCAGGGTCGGAGATGGCGGACGAGTAACGTGAGGCATCCTTCGCCAGACGACGGAAATAATCACGTGTTTTGGAATGAAATTGATCCGGTTTGACTCCTGTTCCAGGTAACTGCTGGAACATCGAACGCCAGTTAGCGTCCACTGAGTCAGGGTCGGTTAAGAAGTCTTCATAGAGCTGTTCGATCCAGCTTTGGTTTGCACCAGAGAGGAAGGAAGAGTCCAGCCAGGCTTTCATTGCGCCGTTCTGCATCGTGATCCCTTAAGCATTTTTATGCTTACTTTCGCCGTAGAAACTACCACGCACACCTCGTGTACGTGCCGGGGTTCACTTGCGAGCTCTTCTCTCTTTAGTGGCTCGCGAAGGAACCTTTAGAAACTGTCTCAGGGTCTTTACCCTCACCCCTACCCTCTCCCACAGGGAGAGGGGGAATGCCGTCGGCAGTTTTTAAAGGTTTCCTGCAATCTATCCCCTCCCCCTAAGGGAGAGGGTTAGGGTGAGGGGAACAGCGCTCCCCTCTCACTACTTACGCACTGCGCTGCAACAACATCGACTTAATGTGGCCGATGGCGCGCGTCGGGTTCAGTCCCTTAGGACATACACTGACGCAGTTCATGATGCTGTGGCAGCGGAATACGCTGAAAGCATCACTCAGCCCTTCCAGGCGGTTGTCGGTTTCGGTATCGCGGCTGTCAATCAGGAAGCGATACGCTGCCAGCAGACCGGCCGGGCCGATAAACTTGTCCGGGTTCCACCAGAACGACGGGCAAGAGGTCGAACAACATGCACAGAGAATACATTCATACAGACCATCGAGTTTTTCACGCTGCTCTGGCGACTGTAAATGCTCGCGAGCGGGTGGATTTTGCCCATTATTCAACAAGTAAGGCTTAATCTTCTCATATTGTGCATAGAATTGCCCCATGTCCACCACCAAATCGCGAACGACCGGCAGACCAGGCAGAGGACGGATGACAATCTTCTGGCCCGGACGGTTGAGCGCCGAGATCGGGGTGATACAGGCCAGACCGTTTTTGCCGTTCATGTTCAGACCGTCGGAGCCACAAACCCCTTCACGGCAGGAACGACGGAATGACAGTGTCGGATCTTTTTCTTTCAGCTGCATTAAGGCATCAAGCAGCATCATGTCGCGACCTTCTTCCGCTTCCAGGGTGTAATCCTGCATATGCGGAGCGTCATCAACATCCGGGTTATAACGATAAACTGAGAATTCGAGTTTCATTGTCCTGTCTCCGCATTAATAAGTACGAATCTTCGGCGGGAACGCCGGACGCAGTTTCGGTTCCATATTGACGCTACGACGTGTCATGGATTCCGACTCTGGCAGATACAGGGAATGGCACAGCCAGTTTTCGTCGTCACGATCCGGGAAGTCGAAGCGGCTATGCGCGCCACGGCTTTCGGTACGGAAGTTTGCAGAGACCGCGGTTGCGTAAGCGGTTTCCATCAGGTTATCCAGCTCCAGACACTCGACGCGCTGGGTGTTGAACTCGCTGGAGGTATCGTCCAGACGGGCATTTTTCAGACGCTCGCGGATCGCTTTCAGCTGCTCAAGCCCTTTCGCCATCGCATCACCTTCGCGGAATACCGAGAAGTTGTGCTGCATGCACTCCTGCAGCGCCTTACGGATTTCCACCGGATCTTCGCCGTTGCGGTTACCGTTCCAGCGGTTCAGACGTTCCAGAGAGGCGTCGATATTCGCGTCGGTGGCATCACGCAGCGGCCCCTGCTCGGCAATGGACTCCTGCAGATGCAGGCCCACCGCACGACCAAACACCACCAGGTCGAGGAGGGAGTTGCCGCCCAGACGGTTGGCGCCGTGTACGGATACGCAGGCAATTTCGCCTACCGCAAACAGGCCCGGGATCACCACGTCTTCGCCCTGCGCGTTCACGGTCAGCGCCTGGCCGGTCACTTTGGTCGGAATTCCGCCCATCATGTAGTGGCAGGTTGGGATAACCGGGATCGGCTCTTTAACCGGGTCGACGTGCGCAAAGGTACGCGACAGCTCCAGAATGCCCGGCAGACGGGATTCCAGAACCTCTTTACCCAGATGGTCAAGTTTCAACTTAGCGTGCGGGCCCCATGGACCGTCGCAGCCACGACCTTCACGGATTTCGATCATGATGGAACGCGCCACCACGTCACGACCCGCCAGGTCTTTCGCATTCGGGGCATAACGCTCCATGAAGCGCTCGCCATGTTTGTTCAGCAGGTAGCCACCTTCACCACGGCAGCCTTCTGTTACCAGCACGCCCGCACCGGCGATACCGGTTGGGTGGAACTGCCACATCTCCATATCCTGCACCGGCACGCCAGCGCGGATTGCCATACCGACGCCGTCACCGGTGTTGATATGGGCGTTCGTGGTGGACTGGTAGATACGGCCTGCGCCGCCGGTCGCCAGTACGGTTGCGCGGGCTTTGAAGTAAACCACTTCACCGGTTTCGATGCACAGGGCGGTACAACCCACCACGGCGCCATCTTCGTTTTTCACCAGATCCAGCGCGTACCACTCGGAGAAGATAGTGGTCTTATTCTTCAGGTTCTGCTGGTACAGGGTGTGCAGCAGGGCGTGACCGGTACGGTCGGCCGCCGCAGCGGTACGTGCCGCCTGCTCGCCGCCGAAATCTTTCGACTGGCCGCCAAACGGACGTTGATAGATGGTGCCGTTCTCCAGGCGGGAGAATGGCAGACCCATATGGTCCAGCTCCAGAATCGCTTCCGGGCCGGTTTTACACATATATTCAATGGCGTCCTGGTCACCGATGTAATCGGAACCCTTCACCGTGTCGTACATATGCCATTCCCAGTTATCATCATGGGTATTACCGAGCGCCACGGTGATGCCACCCTGCGCAGATACGGTATGGGAACGGGTCGGGAAGACTTTAGAGAGCAGCGCGCAGCTCTGGCCGCTCTGGGAAATTTGCAGCGCCGCGCGCATACCTGCGCCACCGGCACCAATCACTACAGCATCAAATTCTCTGACTGGCAGTTTCATTACACACCCCACACCACAACGAATCCATAAATAACGTAAACCGCAAGTGCAACCACAATAGCCAGCTGCAGAACAAGGCGAATCGCCACGGGTTTAACGTAATCGGTCAATACCTGCCACATGCCAATCCACGCGTGGATAAGGATGGAGGCCAACGCCAGCAGGGTGAAGACTTTGGTGAATGCCGAACCGAAGAAACCGGTCCAGATTTCCCACGTCAGGTCGCCGCTGGTGGCAAAGAAACCGATCATGTAGATGATGTAGAGGGTGAGAACGATAGCGGTAGCACGGACCAGAATGAAGTCATGTACGCCGTTGCGTCCTAATGCGGAGGCGTTGCTTACCATACGAGAACTCCTGCGAGAATTGCGAGCACGACAGTGATGACAAATGAAATGTTAGCGGTGCGTTTGCCAGCTTCGAAGGTCTCTTCCAGATAGCCGAAGTCCATCAGCATATGGCGGACACCGCCAACAACGTGATAGGCCAGCGCGGTCAGGATGCCCCACATGATAAATTTCACGAAGAAACCGTTCATGATGGCGGAGGCCTGCTGGAATCCTTCCGGAGACGAGAGGCTGGTACCCAGTAACCATAACAGGATACCCACCGCGACAAACGTGATCACACCGGATACACGATGAAGGATGGACGCTATTGCCGTTACGGGGAATCGGATCGTTTTGAGATCCAGATTGACAGGTCTTTGTTTTTTCACATTTCTTATCATGAATAACGCCCACATGCTGTTCTTATAGTTTCCTTCCTCCGGACTGCGATGCGGGTCAGACAGCGTGCCTTTTATATAACTGTGCGTCATGCAAAACATTGCTTCCAGATGCTTAAATGACACGTTACAACGCTGGTTGGCTCGGGATTGCAGGGTTTTCCGGAGACCTGGCGGCAGTATAGGCCGTTCACAAAATCATTACAATTAACCTACATACAGTTTGTCGGGTTTTCTCTGGAACAGTGATCAGGGTCACGATAACAACATCTTTTTAATTTTTAATCATCTGATTTGACAAATGTTAAACATTATTGTTACAAACATCACCAGAAAAGGCATATAATGCGCAAAAGTTATGAGGTCTCTCTTTCACCTGAGAATAAGTTATGTAACAGTGTGATGGTATTGACCGAAGTTATCAGGACAGTTATTAGTGATATACAGGTTTGAATAATTCGGACTGCACAAACACTGATTTGCTGTTATTTCTCTGATTTCTCATTTGTTTACCTGCTAGCGCCATTGCTCTGTACCCTGGTTTCTCCTCGTGAGCTGAGCGGCGAGCCAAATAACAAACTGGTAACAATGATAAATTAGCTGAATGCAAATCCGGTTAAGGGCAGTCTTAAGCAATAAGGCGCTAAGGAGACCGTAAATGGCTGATACTAAGGCAAAACTCACCCTCGGTGGTGACGCTGCTATTGAACTGGATGTGCTAAAAGGCACGCTCGGTCAGGATGTTATTGATATCCGTACGTTGGGTTCAAAAGGTGTATTCACCTTCGACCCGGGTTTCACCTCTACCGCATCTTGTGAATCCAAAATCACCTATATCGACGGTGACGAAGGCATCCTGCTGCACCGCGGTTTCCCCATCGATCAGTTAGCCACCGAATCCAACTACCTGGAAGTGTGCTACATCCTGCTGAACGGCGAAAAGCCGACCCAGGAACAGTACGATGAGTTCAAAACCACCGTTACCCGCCACACCATGATTCATGAGCAGATCACCCGTCTGTTCCATGCGTTCCGTCGTGATTCGCATCCGATGGCAGTCATGTGCGGGATCACTGGTGCCCTGGCTGCGTTCTACCATGACTCCCTGGACGTGAATAACCAGCGTCATCGCGATATTGCCGCGTTCCGTCTGCTGTCTAAAATGCCTACCATGGCCGCGATGTGTTACAAATACTCCATCGGACAGCCGTTTGTTTATCCACGTAACGACCTCTCCTACGCCGGTAACTTCCTGCGTATGATGTTCGCGACGCCGTGCGAAGAGTACGAAGTGAACCCGGTTCTGGAACGCGCCATGGATCGTATTCTGATCCTGCACGCTGACCACGAGCAGAACGCCTCTACCTCTACCGTGCGTACCGCAGGCTCCTCCGGCGCGAACCCGTTCGCCTGTATCGCAGCAGGTATTGCCTCCCTGTGGGGACCGGCACACGGCGGCGCAAACGAAGCCGCACTGAAGATGCTGGAAGAGATCAGCTCCGTTGAGCACATTCCTGAATTCGTCCGTCGTGCGAAAGACAAGAATGACTCCTTCCGTCTGATGGGCTTCGGTCACCGTGTTTACAAAAACTACGATCCGCGCGCAACCGTAATGCGTGAAACCTGCCATGAAGTGCTGAAAGAGCTGGGCACCAAAGATGACCTGCTGCAGGTGGCGATGGAGCTGGAGCACATCGCGCTGAACGACCCGTACTTCATCGAGAAGAAACTCTACCCGAACGTCGATTTCTACTCCGGTATCATCCTGAAAGCGATGGGCATTCCGTCTTCCATGTTTACCGTGATCTTCGCGATGGCGCGTACCGTGGGCTGGATTGCGCACTGGAACGAAATGCACACCGACGGGATGAAAATTGCGCGTCCTCGTCAGCTGTATACCGGCTACGAGCAGCGTAATTTCGAAACCGATATCACCAAACGTTAAGGGTTGAGGCAGCCTGATGCCCTCACCCCGGCCCTCTCCCACAGGGAGAGGGTGCAAACATAAAAAACGGTAACCCAAGGGTTACCGTTTTGCTTTTACTTTCGCTACCCGGCTTTTTTATATCTGGCATCCAGGACACCAGTAGAACGGTCTCGATGACAGCGTTGTCTTCTCAATCACCCCGCCGCACCTTTCACATTTTTTCCCGGCCCGATGAAACACCTTAAACCGGAACAACGCCCCGTGATGCTTGTTGTCATTCACCACCCCGCGGGTGTTGTACGACAGACGCGGGATAGCCAGCAGCGCATGCGCCAGCGCATCAAGTTGTTCTTCGGTGAGCTGGGACGCCTTATGCTGCGCCGCCAGGCCCACCTCCCACAGGATCTCAACCCGCAGATAGTTGCCTAAACCGGCCAGAAATGATTGATCCAGCAGCAGTCCGGAAAACTGCCGGTTGCGGAATGTCGATGATGTTAACCGCGCTTTCACATCCTCTGCCGTCAGGCCTAAATCCAGCACATCCGGCCCCACCCGCTGCAGAAAGGGATGGGTGGTGAGCTGTTCCGGCTGCAGCATCTCAATATCCGAGGCGCTGTAGAGCAGAATGGTTTTATCTGCGGTCTGTAGCTTCACGCGCAGGATCCGCGTGGTCTGCGGCTCCTGGCCGGTCTCCACCACCCGCCAGACCCCGTAAAGCTGGTTATGGCTGTAGAGGGTCAGCTGGTTGGAAAAGTGCGTGAGCAGCGCTTTGCCGCGCGTCTCCAGATGCGTAACCGTCTCCCCGATAAGCCGGGACTCAAAGGGTTTTAACTGAGGAAAAGCAAACCACACGTCGGTGAGCGGTTTGCCCTTTATCGCCGCCTCCAGGCTATCCGCCGCGCGGCGGATCTCCGGTCCTTCTGGCATCGTGACTCCTTATTTAGTGCGTCGCGCCGCCAACCACTTTGATGTCGTGCGCCTGACGCAGCGCCACCGCAACGGCAATCTCCAGCGCCTGCTTCAGGGTTTGCGTGGCCATGCTCGGGGCACCCGGATGCGCTACCGCCTGCTCGGGCAGGTAAGGAATATGGATAAACCCGCCTTTCACCTCCGGTCGGTCGGCCAGCTTGTGCAGCACGCCATACATCACGTGGTTACAGACGAATGTGCCCGCCGTCTGCGAAACCGAAGCAGGAATACCGGCCTCTCGCAGCGCTTCCACCATGGCTTTGATCGGCAGCGTGCTGAACCAGGCCGCCGGACCGCCCGGCACGATGGCGACATCCACCGGCTGTTGCCCGCGGTTATCCGGGATCCGGGCGTCATCAACATTGATCGCCACCCGCTCGACGGTCACATCCACGCGGCCCCCGGCCTGCCCTATCGCTAACACCACAGAGGGCTGAAGCGCATCAATGGCCGCATTCAGCACCTCTAACGACTCGCCGAACACGCAGGGCAGCTGTCGTGCCACTACGCGACAATCATCAATAATCATCCCATCAAGCAGCTTCACCACTTCCCAGGACGGGTTTACGGTTTCGCCGCCAAAAGGCTCAAATCCCGTGATTAATACGGTTTGCATCATTTCTCCTTACAGGAACATCAGGAAGTAGAGCAGGAATACGTTGGCGATCAGCAGCAGCACCCCGGTCGGGATCTGCGCTTTGATGACCGCATTTTTATCAGGCAGCTCCAGCAGCGCGGCGGGCACGATGTTAAAGTTGGCCGCCATCGGCGTCATCAGGGTACCGCAGTAGCCGGAGAACATGCCAATCGCCGCCATGACCGCCGGGTTGCCGCCGTGTTGCAGCACCAGGATAGGAATGCCGATCCCGGCGGTGACAATCGGGAAGGCGGCAAAGGCGTTGCCCATTACCATGGTTAGCAGCGCCATGCCCACAGCATAGACCACCACCGCGATAAAGCGGCTGTCGACCGCCAGATACGTCTGGGTCAGGTATGAAATCCCCTCCCCGACTCCGGCAGCCGTAAACAGCAGGCCAAGGGTGGCGAGGATCTGCGGCAAAATAAAGGCCCAGCCGATGGAGTCGAGCAGACGGCGCGCCTCCTGTAGTGGCTGATGCACTTTCTCATGGGTCATTTTGACCGCCATCGCCAGACCAACCAGCGAGCCGGCGGTCATTGAGAACAGCGTCACCAGCGTGGAGTGGTTACCCGGCCCGAACAGCGTCTCCTGCAGGCCCGGAATGTGGTTAAACATCAGCACCCCCACGACCGTCACCACCGGGATCGCCAGCGCCGGTAAGAACAGGCGATTGCCCAGACGCTTCGCGCTGCTCTCGCGCTCTTCTTGTGTGCGCTGGTGATAGCTGCCCAGCCGCACGCCGCCAAAACCGGCGATCAGCGCCAGGCCGACCACCGCTACACCCACGGCGATATGGACGGTGCGTTTGTCGCCCACCAGATCGTAGGTCCAGTTGCCGAGCAGGAACAGCAGGCCGTAAATGCCCCAGAACAGGCCGGTGGTGATGCGCCGCGGGTTGGCTTTATCGCGAAACGACATCAGCGCCACGATCAGCAGGATCAGGCCTGCCAGCCAGTAGAGATAACTTTGCTGGAAATTCATTTCACCTCTCCCTGCACTTTGGCCAGCTCACGCTCCAGATGCTTATCCAGACGGTACAGGCGGGCAGAGTGGATCGCAAAGGCGCAGAGCGCGGTTGGGATCCCCCACAGGGCAATATGCAGCGGTTCGGTCTGGATCCCGCCGGATTCGAGCATAAAGTTATGCATAAAGATGATGGCACCAAAGGCGACAAAGATATCCTCACCAAAGAACAGCCCGACGTTATCGGTGGCCGCCGACATCGCCCGCAGGCGATAGCGCACCGCCCCCGGCAGTTCGCCATATTTCTTCTCTGCAGCCCCTTCCGCCATCGGTGCCAGCAGCGGGCGCACCATTTGCGGATGGCCGCCGAGGCTGGTCAGCCCCATCGCCGCGGTCGCTTCGCGGACAAACAGATAGACGATCAGCAGACGACCCGCGGTAGCACTGTGGATCTTTGCGATCCACGCCTGGGCCCGCTCTTTCAGGCCATGACGCTCCAGCAGGCCGATAACCGCAAGCGGGATCAGCAGGATATAAGGCAGGTTACGGGTATTGAGGAACCCCTCACCCAGCTTTTCCAGAATGGTGGCGATCGGCATTTGCGCCGCGAGGCCAGTGACGATCCCGGCGACAATGACCACCAGCACCGGGTTAAAGCGTAAGAGAAACCCGACCACAATCACCGCGATACCGATGAGTGGCCAGAGGGATAGCGTCTCTGCCATGTTAATGTTCCTTTGGTTGTGTTGTGTTGTGTTTACGGCCGTGCGTTACGCACTGATTTTTATATTATTTGCTTCGAATTCGGTGCGCAGGCGACGGGCAAAAGCCAGGGCGTGTTCTCCGTCTCCGTGGATGCACACCGTCTGCGCGTGTACGGTGGCCCATTCACCGGTAATGCTTTTCACCCGGCTGTGCTGGATCATCTCCAGGGTTTGCGCCAGGGCCTGATCTTCATCGGCGATCAGCGCCCCGGGCTGGGTACGCGGCACCAGGCTGCCGTCAGCCTGATATCCCCGATCGGCAAACACCTCTTCCCGGGTAATCAGGCCGTAGCGCGTCCCCGCGCGGATCAGCTCGCTCCCCGCCAGCCCCACCAGAATCAAATCCGGGTCAACGGTAGAGATGGCCCGGGCGATGGCATCGGCCAGCTCGCGATCCTTTGCCGCCTGGTTATAGAGCATGCCGTGCGGTTTTACATGGCGCAGCTGTCCCCCTTCGGCGCGAACGATCGCCGCCAGAGCACCAATCTGGTACAGCATTTGCGCGTAGACCGTCTCCGGCGGCAGGGTCATCGCCGTGCGGCCAAAGTTTTCCCGGTCCGGGAAGCTGGGGTGCGCCCCGATGGCGACCCCGTTTTTCAGCGCCTCGCGCACGCAGGCCAGCATGGTCTGGGCATCGCCGGCATGAAATCCGCAGGCGATATTGGCTGATGATACCAGCTGCAACAGCGCGGCATCGCTGCCGCAGCCTTCGCCTAAATCGGCATTTAAATCAACCGCGATCATGCAACCTCCACGCCAGCTGTTCGATATATTGTCTCTGGATGCGTCGCGCCTCGAGCGCCTCTTCCAGCGTACAGGGGACAAAATGGATCGGCTGTCCGAGCGGGGCCTGCGCCAGATGGTACATATCGGCCTCGATGATGCAGGCGATGCGCGGATAGCCCCCGGTGGTCTGCGCATCGTTCATCAGAACGATTGGCTGCCCGTTGTGCGGCACCTGGATGACGCCCGGCAGCAGGCCGTGCGAGAGCATTTCACGCTCGGTCGTGCGCACCAGCTTCTGCCCCTGCAGGCGATAGCCCATGCGGTTACTTTGCGGACTGAGCTGCCACGGCAGACGCCAGAGCGCATCCTGCGAGGCTTTATCAAACTCGTGATACTCCGGCCCCGGCAAAGCACGCACGCGGTTATCCCACAGCAGCTGCTTGACCCCCTGCGCTTCGAGAAACTTGCGCCCGCCAGACCGCACGGCCAGTCGATCGCCATCTTTCAGCAGCCGCCCTTCGTGGCCGCCGAGGCCCACCTTCAGATCGGTGCTGAGAGAGTTCATCACCGACGGCACGTCGATGCCGCCCGCAATGGCCAGGTAGCTGCGCATGCCGCGCCGCGGGCGATTAAGGGTGAGTTGTTGCCCGGCCTTCACCGGCAGACGCCAGCCGGTCCAGACCGCCGCGCCGTCGAGCCGGGCGTCACAGCCCGCGCCGGTCAGGGCAAACCAGCCGTCCTGTTCAAATTCGACGGTACACTGCCCGAGAGTGATCTCCAGGGCCGCATCGTCCGGGTCGTTGCCCACCAGGATATTGCCAATCTGCAGGGCCGGTTTATCCAGCGCGCCGCAGTAGCTGATCCCCGACTGGCGAAAACCGATGCGTCCGCCGTCCTGCACCGAGGTATAAAGCCCTGCGCGAAGTATTTTTAGCATACCCCCTCCTTCTGCGGAATAAACCGCACGGTATCGCCCGGTCGCAGCAGGACCGGCTCATCACGTTCTGGATCGAACAGCGGCAACGGAGTGTGCCCGATAAGCTGCCAGCCGCCAGGGGTGGCTAACGGGTAAATGCCGGTTTGCGCTCCACCAATTCCCACCGAGCCCGCGGGCACCTGCAGTCGGGGTTCATCCCGGCGCGGCGTCGCCAACTGCTCGGGCAGCCCGCCCAGATAGGGAAAGCCCGGCTGAAAACCTAAGAACCAGACCACATAATCAATGGACGAGTGAAGCTCCACGACCTGTTTCTCGGTCAGCCCGGCATGCCGCGCCACCTCGCCAAGATCCGGGCCCGCCGCAGTACCATACACCACGGGGATTTCGATATAGCGGGACTCGGGATCGAGCGCCTCGCTCTCCTCCCACCAGCGTTGCAGACGCTCAATCGCATCCAGCGCCAGCGAGTGGGGATTACGCAACACCACGGTGATGTTATTCATCCCCGGAATGGCTTCCACCACTTCGGGGATGTCACCCAGTCGCTGCGTTAAGCGCCAGATCCGTTTTTGCGTCGCCAGGGTTACCGGCGGCTCCAGTTCCAGCACCACGGCGGTTTCACCTAACAGATAACAACGTGCTCTCTGCACTTAGACACCTCTCATCAGGCTGGATTAGGGATATCCACAAAGGTGACATCCAGGTCAGTGGTTTCCGTCAGCCATTCGCTGAGGGCGCGAATGCCGCCGCGTTCCGTGGCATGGTGTCCTGCCGCATAAAAATGCAGCCCCTGCTCCCGGGCAGAGTGGATGGTCTGCTCCGACACTTCGCCGGTGATAAAGGCATCGACGCCAAAACGTGCCGCGCTGTCGATAAAGCTCTGTCCACCGCCGGTACACCAGGCGACGCGCTGGACGCTATCCGGCCCGGTATCGCCGCTCCACAGCGGACGACGACCCAGACGGGCTTCAATCCACGACGCCAGTTCCAGGCCCGGTACCGGCATGGAGAGTTCGCCCCAGGGTACCAGCGGCTCGATTTCACCCATGATGTTAATGCCGAGCAGCGCCGCCAGCTGGGCGTTGTTCCCCAGCTCCGGATGCGCGTCCAGCGGCAGGTGCCAGCCGTAGAGGTTGATGTCATTTTCCAGCAGCGTTTTCAGGCGGTTGCGCTTCATGCCGCGGATCACCGGGGATTCCCCTTTCCAGAAATAGCCGTGGTGAACAATCACCGCATCGGCTTGCTGGCGCACCGCTTCATCGATCAGCGCCTGGCTTGCGGTCACGCCGGTGACAATCTTCTGCACCTGCTCACGCCCTTCCACCTGCAGGCCGTTCGGCGCATAGTCGCTGAAGCTGCTGCTGTTCAGCTTGTCGTTAATCAGTTTTTCCAGTTCACTGTTTTTCATTATTACTCCCTTACCCTTTACGGGCGGCTTCATACGCTGCCAGCGTGGCGACGCGTGCCTGTTTGTGATCGACAACCGGGCGTGGATAATCGAGGATGAGCCCCTGCTTATCCGCCCAGGTCCAGGGGTCATGGATGGCCTTGTCCGGCACGGTGGCCAGCTCCGGCAGCCAGCGGCGGATAAACGCGCCGTCGGTATCAAACTTCTGCCCCTGGGTTGTCGGGTTAAAAATACGAAAATAGGGTGCGGCATCGGTTCCGGTTGAGGCCGCCCACTGCCAGCCGCCGTTATTGGCAGCCAGATCGCCATCGATCAGCTGCGAAATAAAGTAACGCTCCCCGGCACGCCAGTCGATTAGCAGGTCTTTGACCAGGAAGCTGGCGGTGATCATCCGCAGACGGTTGTGCATCCAGCCGGTTTCATTCAGCTGGCGCATGGCAGCATCGACGATCGGATAGCCGGTCTGTCCATATTGCCACGCCTGCAGCTGGCCATCTTCAGACTGCCATTTCACGTTATCAGTCCAACGAATGAATGGTCGATATTTACATAAATCAGGATGATACGTCATCAGATGACGATAAAACTCTCGCCAGATCAGCTCGTTTAGCCATACCGCTCCCGGCCCGCCTTCCAGCGCCTGGGGTTGTTCCGCCAGCAATCGGTGCAGGCACTGACGAGGTGACAGTACCCCCAGCGCCAGACAGGCAGAAAGACGGCTGGTGCCTTCAATCGCCGGGAAGTCACGCTGCGTCTCGTACTCTCCCGCTCCCTGCTGGCAGAACTGGCGCAGCCGGGCAATCGCCTCTTTCTCACTCGCCGGGAACAGCCCGGCATCAAATGCCTGCTGCGGATAGTCGAAATCCAGCGCCACCGGGGTAACCTTCTCGCCCTCGCGCACGGCAGGTGCCGCCGCACAGTCGGGAAGCCCCTCTTTCAGCCGCCGCAGCCAGGCGTTTTTAAAGGGCGTAAACACTTTGTACATCTCGTGATTGCCGGTCATCACGCTGCCGGGGGGGAGAATAACGCTGTCATCAAACCCCTGACAGGTCACGTCCTCCAGCGTGCGCTCCAGCTGGCGATCGCGCTGCTGCTCGTTCACTTCGTACTGATAGTTATAAAAAAGATGGGTGACCTCATGCTCTTCACAAAGCTGAACTACTTTCCCGGCCTGCGCCGCAAAATCAGCGACCTGGGCATACAGCAGCGGAATACCTTTATCGGCCAGCTGCTGCTGTAAGCCATTGAGATGGGCGTGAAGAAATGCGGCCTGACGCGGCGCCATCGCGTGCTGTTGCCACTGTTGCGGCGTGGCGATGAAAAGCGCCAGCACGCGGGCATTTTTGTCGCGGCAGGCGGCGGCAAGCGCCAGGTTATCGTGGATGCGCAGATCGGCGCGAAACCAGACCAGATGGGTGGCCATAACACTCCAGAATTATCGTCTGTAACATCTCCAGGTCATCGAGGATACTTCGCTTTAACAAGTGTAGCCATAATGGAATAAAAAAGGCCGCCCTGATGGCGGCCTTAACGCTACTTGTCCTGCGTGAGCGCGGTAAGGGCAACGAACACGTCTGGATCGTCACTTCTTACCACGAATACGCTGGCGACAATGAACGCGATACACAGATAGCGTCTCATTATGCGGTCCCTGCAAACTCACCGCTCCACCGTTCACCACCGGTGATAATCCGGCAGACACAAGCTCTGGAAGAACCTGATTTACGGTTGTGAATACACCTTTCCCGGGACCGGTGCCCATGTGCGAGATGGCGGAAAGGGACGACACATCATAGTCAACATCCTGCGGCATCGGCAGAGCGGAACAGGCCTTTCAGAATTCATTTAGATGGCTTACATTTCGCCTGAGAGCGGTTAAAGATAAGATGGCCTTCTCTGGAAGAGCCTGGTAACACCTCCCAACGGACCGCGAATCCCGAGGGATAAAAAAACCGCCACATTGCTGTGGCGGTTTTTTTATTACTGCAATTGCTGTGTGTAGTCTTTCTAATACTTAATAAAAATCACAAGTGGCTTTTTCAGCCTGATCCATCCACACCGGTTTATCGCTGGTTTTAGCCCAGACGCGATGCAGATAGCTATAAAAACGAGCTCGTTCTTTCCAGAAAAGCATGACTGGTAACGCCAGAACACCCGCGACAACAGCGAAAGTGCGGCGAATAAAAACGATATGTGCTGGATACGCTTTGTAAAATTCCATCATTTTCTCCCCTTTCTCTGGCCGGAAACCCTCTCCGGAAAAGTCAAACTGGTTATCTGAGGAAAATAGTAACGCTTTGGCTGTAATTTTACTACTCATCCGACCACTGTTTCTCATCCATTTAGTGAATATTTACACTTCGACCCGTAATTGAGTTACAGAAAAGTTAAATTTATACTAACCATTAGTTAAATTAGGGTCTTATCCCTCTTTATACTTTTTTTACACCTCTCCCTCTGATTTTTGCAAAATCTTTGCGAGCGAAATTTTACCCTTTGCACCATGACTAACATCACCCGGAGGTGAATTGTGAGTGCAGGTGTAATTGCGGGCATCGTGCTGGTGTTCCTGCTGCTGGGATATCTGATTTATGCCTTGTTAAACGCGGAGGCATTCTGATGGCCGCACAAGGATTTCTGCTTATTGCCGGCTTTCTGCTGGTGCTGTTGGTGCTCGCCCGTCCGTTGGGGATGTGGCTGGCGCGGATGATTAACGGCCTGCCGCTGCCCGGGGTGCAAGCCCTCGACGCAGGCCTGCTGCGGCTGCTTGGGATCGGCACCGCGGAAATGGGCTGGCGACACTACCTGATCGCGATCCTGCTGCTGAACGGAGTAGGCCTGATCGTGCTGTTCGCCATGCTGATGCTGCAGGGGTATTTGCCGCTCAATCCGCAGCAGCTTCCAGGGCTCTCCTGGCATCTGGCGCTGAACACCGCGGTCAGCTTCGTCAGTAATACCAACTGGCAGTCCTATGCCGGGGAGACCACCCTGAGCTATTTCAGCCAGATGGCGGGCCTGACGGTGCAAAACTTCCTCTCGGCGGCCAGCGGCATAGCGGTGATCTTCGCCCTCACCCGCGCCTTCGCCCGCCAGAATGTCACCACGCTGGGTAACGCCTGGGTCGATCTGACCCGTATCACCCTGTGGGTGTTACTGCCGCTGTCGCTGGCAATCGCGCTGCTGTTTATCCAGCAGGGCGTGCTGCAAAACCTGCTGCCGTATCAGCCCTTCACCTCGCTGGAAGGAGCCAAACAGCTGCTGCCCATGGGGCCGGTGGCCTCTCAGGAGGCGATCAAAATGCTCGGCACCAACGGGGGCGGCTTCTTTAATGCAAACTCTGCCCATCCGTTTGAAAACCCGACGGCACTGACTAACGCCGTGCAGATGCTGGCGATCTTCCTGATCCCCGCCGCGCTGTGCTTTGCCTTTGGCGATGCGGTGAGCGATCGCCGCCAGGGGCATGCGATCCTCTGGACCATGTCCATCATCTTTGCGATCTGCGCTGGGCTGGTGATGTGGGCGGAGTGGCAGGGCAATAGCCACTTCATGCTGCTGGGGGCAGACAGCAACAGCAATATGGAGGGCAAAGAGAGCCGCTTTGGCATTCTCGCCAGCAGCCTGTACGCCGTGGTCACCACCGCCGCCTCCTGCGGGGCGGTCAACGCCATGCATGACTCCTTCACCGCGCTGGGCGGGATGATCCCGCTGTGGCTGATGCAGATAGGTGAGGTGGTGTTTGGCGGCGTCGGCTCCGGCCTGTACGGCATGCTGCTGTTTGTCCTGCTGGCTGTGTTTATCGCCGGGCTGATGATTGGCCGCACCCCGGAATATCTCGGCAAGAAAATCGACGTGCGGGAGATGAAGTTAACCGCGCTGGCGATCCTCGTCACCCCGGCGCTGGTGCTGCTCGGCACCGCGCTGGCGCTGATGACCGAGGCCGGGCGCAGCGGCATCTTCAACCCCGGTATCCACGGGTTCAGCGAGGTGCTGTACGCGGTCTCGTCGGCGGCCAACAACAACGGCAGCGCCTTTGCGGGCCTGAGCGCCAACTCACCGTTCTGGAACTGCCTGCTGGCGTTCTGCATGTTAATCGGACGCTTTGGGGTGATTGTCCCGGTGATGGCCATCGCCGGATCGCTGGTGAATAAGACTCGCCAGCCCGCCTCTGGCGGCACGTTGCCGACCCACGGCGCGCTGTTTGTCGGCCTGCTGATCGGCACCGTCCTGCTGGTAGGCGCCCTCACCTTTATCCCCGCCCTCGCCTTAGGCCCGGTCGCGGAACATCTCTCTTTACGCTGATTTTGCGGAGTATTGGTCATGAGTCGTAAGCAACTGGCCCTGCTCGAACCCTCGCTGGTTCGTCAGGCGCTGATGGATGCGGTAAAAAAAGTCGACCCGCGCGTGCAGTGGCGCAATCCGGTGATGTTTATCGTCTGGCTGGGCAGCCTGCTGACCACCCTGCTGGCCCTTGCTATGGCAGGCGGACTGCTGGCAGGCAGCGCCACCTTTACCGCGGCGATCAGCCTGTGGCTGTGGTTCACCGTGCTGTTTGCCAACGTCGCAGAGGCGCTGGCGGAAGGACGCAGTAAAGCGCAGGCCAACAGCCTTAAAGGGGTACAGAAAACGGCGTTCGCCCGCAAACTGCGCGAGGCCAGATACGGCGCCGATACCGACAAGGTACCAGCGGACGCGCTGCGTAAAGGCGACATCGTGCTGGTGGAAGCCGGTGACATTATCCCCTGCGACGGGGAAGTTATCGAAGGCGGCGCTTCGGTGGATGAGAGCGCGATCACCGGCGAATCCGCGCCAGTGATCCGCGAGTCCGGCGGCGATTTTGCCTCGGTCACCGGCGGGACGCGCATTCTCTCCGACTGGCTGGTGATCCAGTGCAGCGTCAACCCTGGCGAGACCTTCCTCGACCGGATGATCGCCATGGTGGAAGGCGCCCAGCGGCGGAAAACCCCCAACGAGATCGCCCTGACCATTCTGCTGGTGGCGCTGACCATCGTCTTCCTGCTGGCGACCGCCACCCTGTGGCCCTTCTCGTCGTATGGCGGCACGGCGGTGAGCGTTACCGTGCTGGTCGCCCTGCTGGTCTGCCTGATCCCGACCACCATCGGCGGCCTGCTGTCGGCCATCGGCGTGGCGGGCATGAGCCGGATGCTGGCGGCTAACGTCATCGCCACCAGCGGCCGGGCCGTCGAGGCGGCTGGGGACGTCGACGTGCTGCTGCTGGATAAGACCGGCACCATCACCCTGGGCAATCGTCAGGCCTCCGAGTTCCTGCCCGCCCCGGGCGTGGACGAAAAAACGCTGGCCGACGCCGCCCAGCTGGCCTCGCTGGCGGATGAGACCCCGGAAGGTCGCAGCATTATGATCCTCGCCAAGCAGCGTTTTAACCTGCGCCAGCGCGATGTCCAGAGCCTGCACGCCACCTTCGTGCCCTTTACGGCGCAGACGCGGATGAGCGGGATTAACATTCAGGACCGGCTGATCCGCAAAGGCTCGGTGGATGCCATTCGCCGTCATATCGCCGCCAATAACGGCCACTTCCCGCCCCAGGTCGATACCCTGGTGGAGAACGTTGCCCGTCAGGGGGCCACGCCGCTGGTGGTGGCCGAAGGCGCTACCGTGCTGGGGGTGATCGCCCTGAAGGATATCGTTAAAGGCGGTATCAAGGAGCGTTTTGCCCAGCTGCGCAAAATGGGCATTAAAACGGTGATGATCACCGGGGATAACCGTCTGACCGCCGCCGCCATTGCCGCCGAAGCGGGGGTGGATGATTTCCTCTCCGAGGCGACGCCGGAGGCCAAACTGGCGCTGATCCGCCAGTACCAGGCCGAAGGACGGCTGGTGGCGATGACCGGGGACGGCACCAACGACGCCCCGGCTCTCGCCCAGGCGGATGTGGCGGTAGCGATGAACTCCGGCACCCAGGCGGCCAAAGAGGCCGGAAATATGGTCGATCTCGACTCCAACCCGACCAAGCTGATTGAGGTAGTGCATATCGGCAAACAGATGCTGATGACCCGGGGCTCGCTGACCACCTTCAGTATCGCCAACGACGTGGCGAAATATTTCGCCATTATTCCGGCGGCGTTTGCGGCGACCTATCCGCAGCTCAACGCTCTGAACGTGATGCACCTGCACTCCCCCGCCTCGGCCATTCTGAGCGCGGTGATCTTTAACGCGCTGATTATTGTCTTTCTGATCCCACTGGCGCTGAAGGGGGTGAGCTATAAGCCACTCACCGCCGCCGCCATGCTGCGCCGCAATCTGTGGGTTTACGGTCTGGGTGGGCTGGTGGTGCCGTTTATCGGCATTAAGGCTATCGATCTGGTGCTCACCCTGCTCGGGCTGGTTTAAGAGGAAAATCAAATGGCTATGTTACGTCCCGCTATACTGTTGTTTATTCTGCTGGCGCTGATCACCGGCGGCGTCTACCCGCTGGTGACCACCGCCCTGGGCCAGTGGTGGTTTGCCGACCAGGCCAACGGCTCCCTTATCCGCCAGCAGGGAGAGATCCGCGGCTCGCGCCTGATTGGGCAAGAATTTACGGGTGCAGGTTACTTTCACGGGCGTCCTTCCGCCACGGCGGAAAGCCCGTATAATCCGCTGGCCTCGGGGGGCAGCAACCTGGCGGGCAGCAACCCTGAGCTGGATAACGCCGTTCGCACCCGCGTGGCGGCCCTACGCGTCGCTAACCCGCAGGCCAGCCAGGCGGTGCCGGTTGAGCTGGTGACCGCTTCTGCCAGCGGGCTGGACTACAGCCTGACGCCGCAGGCCGTCGCCTGGCAGATCCCGCGGGTGGCGCAGGCACGTCAGCTTACGCCTGCGCAGCTCAGCGCGCTGGTGGCCGAGCATACGCAAAAACCGCTGTTCAGCGCGATGGGCGGCGCGGTGGTCAACATTGTTGAATTAAATCTGGCCCTGGACGCACTAAGGAAAAACTAAATGATCGACGAGCCTCAGCGCCCGGACCCGGACAAACTGCTGGAGCAGGCTGCCGCTCCCCATCGCGGCAAGCTGAAAATCTTCTTCGGCGCCTGCGCGGGCGTTGGCAAGACCTTCGCTATGCTCAGTGAAGCGCAGCGTCTGCGCGCCCAGGGGCTCGATATTTTGATCGGCGTGGCGGAGACCCACGGTCGTCAGGAGACCGCCGCCCTGCTGGCCGGGCTGGCGACCCAGCCGCCCCGGCGCATTCATCATCGCGGACGCCTGGTGACAGAATTCGATCTCGATGCCGCCCTCGCCCGCCGCCCGGCGCTGATCCTGATGGACGAGCTGGCGCATAGCAACGCCCCCGGATCGCGTCACCCCAAACGCTGGCAGGACGTTGAGGAGCTGCTGGAAGCGGGCATCGACGTCTTTACCACCGTCAACGTTCAGCATCTGGAGAGCCTTAACGACGTGGTCAGCGGCGTCACCGGCATTCAGGTCCGGGAGACCGTCCCGGATCCCTTCTTTGACGCCGCGGACGAAGTGGTGCTGGTGGATCTACCCCCGGACGACCTGCGCCAGCGCCTGCACGAAGGCAAGGTTTACATCGCCGGGCAGGCGGAGCGGGCGATCGAGCACTTCTTCCGTAAAGGCAATTTAATCGCCCTGCGCGAGCTGGCCCTGCGCCGCACCGCCGACCGGGTGGACGATCAGATGCGGGCCTGGCGCGACCGTCAGGGCGAGGAGAAAGTGTGGCATACCCGCGATGCGATCCTGCTCTGTATTGGGCACGGCAGCGGCAATGAGAAGCTGGTGCGCACCGCCGCGCGTCTGGCGGCGAAGTTCGGCAGCGTCTGGCACGCCGTCTACGTCGAGACCCCGCAGCTGCACCGTCTGCCGGAGAATCAGCGTCGCGCCATTCTCAGCGCCCTGCGTCTGGCCCAGGAGCTGGGCGCCGAAACCGCTACCCTGGCCGAACAGGCGGAAGACAAAGCCATCCTGCGCTACGCCCGGGAGCACAACCTCGGCAAGATTATCATCGGCAGACGTTCTCATCGCCGCTGGTTCAACAGGGACACCTTTGCCGACAGGCTGGCACAGCGTGCCCCCGACCTCGACCTGCTGATCGTGGCTCTGGACGACAAACCCACAGCCCTGCCCGTCAGAACGCCGGATAACCGGACGTTCAGTGACAAGTGGCGGATCCAGCTGCGCGGCTGTCTGGTGGCGGTACTGCTCTGCGCCCTGATCACCTTTATCGCCAGCCAGTGGCTACCCGATTTTGATGCCGCCAACCTGGTCATGATCTACCTGCTTGGCGTGGTGATCGTGGCGCTGTTTTACGGCCGCTGGCCTTCGGTACTGGCAACGGTGATCAACGTGGTCAGCTTCGATCTCTTTTTCATCGCCCCGCGCGGCACTCTGGCGGTGTCGGACGTGCAGTACGTGCTCACCTTTGCCGTGATGCTGGCGGTGGGATTGTTGATCGGCAACCTGACGGCGGGGGTGCGCTATCAGGCGCGGATCGCCCGCTACCGCGAGCAGCGCACCCGCCATCTGTATGAGATGTCGAAGGCGCTGGCGGTGGGCCGCACGCCGCAGGATATTGCCCACACCAGCCAGCAGTTTATCCACTCGACCTTTCACGCCCGCAGCCTGATCCTCGTTCCGGATCGCGAGGGCGCGCTGCGCCCGCTGACCTCTGCCTCGGGCATGACGCCCTGGGACGAGGCCATCGCCCGCTGGAGCTTCGACAAGGGCCAGCCCGCCGGGGCGGGCACCGACACCCTGCCCGGCGTGCCGTATCTTATCCTGCCCCTGCAGCACCAGGGGGTGGCGATCGTCGAGCCGTCCAACCTGCGTCAGCTGATGATCCCCGAGCAGCAGCGTCTGCTGGAGACCTTTACCCTGCTGGTCGCCAGCGCCCTCGAGCGGCTGGCCTTGACCGCCAGCGAAGAGCAGGCGCGGTTAGCCAGCGAGCGGGAGAGCATCCGTAACTCACTCCTGGCCGCCCTCTCCCACGATCTGCGCACGCCGCTAACGGTGCTGTTCGGCCAGTCGGAGATCCTGACCCTCGACCTGGCGGCAGAGGGCTCCCGCCACGCGCCGCAGGCCAGCGAGATCCGCCAGCACGTGCTCAATACCACCCGGCTGGTGAACAACCTGCTGGATATGGCGCGGATCCAGTCCGGCGGCTTTAATCTGAAAAAAGAGTGGCTGACCCTGGAAGAGGTGATCGGCAGCGCTTTAAAAACGCTGGAGCCGGGGCTGGGTGGTCGTCATATCGCACTCGATATGTCAGATCCTCTGGCGTTGATCCACGTGGATGGTCCGCTGTTCGAGCGGGTGCTAATTAACCTGCTGGAGAACGCCGGAAAATACGCGGGCAGCAGAGCGCAAATCGGCATTCACGCCAGCGTCACCCCTGAACAGCTGCAGCTGGAGGTATGGGATACCGGCCCGGGTATCCCGGTGGGTCAGGAACAGGCTATCTTTGATAAGTTCGCCCGCGGTAATAAGGAGTCGGCCATTCCCGGCGTCGGGCTGGGGCTGGCTATCTGTCAGGCGATTGTCGAAGTGCACGGCGGCACCATCACGGCCCATAACCGCCCCGAAGGCGGGGCCGGGTTTTGTGTTACACTGCCGCGCGATACGCCACCTGAACTGAATGAATTTCCAGAGGATTTGTGATTAACGTCCTGATTGTTGAAGATGAACTCGCCATCAGCCGTTTTCTGCGCGCCGCGCTGGAAGGAGAAGGCCTGCGCGTTCACGATGCCGGGACGCTGCAGCGGGGCCTGATTGAAGCCGCCACCCGCAAGCCGGATCTGGTGATCCTCGATCTGGGGCTACCGGACGGCGACGGCCTCGACTTTATCCGCGAAGTGCGCCAGTGGAGCCAGATGCCAATCATTGTGCTCTCGGCACGTCTGGAAGAGACCGACAAAATTGCCGCGCTCGATGCCGGGGCCGACGACTATCTCAGCAAGCCGTTTGGCATTGGCGAGCTGCAGGCGCGTCTGCGCGTCGCCCTGCGCCGCCACGCGACCACCGCCCCCGTCGACCCGGTGTATCACTTCTCCGATATTCGCGTCGATCTGGCCTCACGGCGTATTCAGCGGGGTGAGGCGGAAGTCCACCTGACCCCTATCGAGTTCCGCCTGCTGGCGGTCCTGCTCAACAATCACGGCAAAGTGCTCACCCAGCGCCAGCTGTTAAATCAGGTCTGGGGACCGAACGCGGTGGAGCATAGTCATTACCTGCGCATATATATGGGACACCTTCGCCAGAAACTCGAGGTGGACCCCGCGCGCCCTCGCCATTTATTAACTGAAACCGGTATCGGTTATCGGTTTATGCTTTGAATAACCATTCATTTTAATTTAACTTAAAAAATAATCGTCTTGTTTATATTTTAATAACAGCCAAGGCGTTTTGTATTTATTATTCCCCGCCAGTTAACACACTAAAAATACAGAGTATTAACACAATACCTACAAAACAGCATTTTGATCTGTGTGATAAGTAAAATCCGGGCATTTATTTTTTAAATGATCCTCTAATATTGATCATCTTCACGGTTTGCCACCCCTTTCCGGATAAAATGACCACGCTTTCAATTACTGAAAGGGAAAATGAAAATGGAAAACAACAATCGTTTTATGCCCCACATAAGGCGGGTAACGCATATCATGAAGTTTGCCCACCGCAACTGCTTTGACTTTCATCTCTTTAATGCCCGGTAGTCCTTCGACTTCTGGCGCACTCGCTTACAGGCTTCCCTGAAAAGACCGTTTTTACAGTCAGTTGGCTGTGAACCCGTGCGCGCATTCCCCTTGATTCAGACGCATCCGTAACCGGACGGACTGGATTTTATTATGCAAAAAGCAATGTACTGATTTTTTATCAGCGGCCCGACTTTGCTTTTTTTCCGGCGAGCAGCGATTTCTTTTTTTAAAGAAATCGAAGGACTTCTATTACCTAAAATAAAGAGCGAAAGATGAAAACGTTAAAAATTGCCACCAGCCGTACCTGTCCACACTGTTTTACCACCAGCCGCGAAACGGTGGACGTGAACGACTCGGATTATATCGACGTCGCCGCGGTGGTTCTGGCGGTGAGTGATATTGAAAAGGGTACCCTCGAAAAAATAGATGCAACGGGATTCAATATCCCCGTGTTTATTTCCACCCATAAAGAAGAGATTGTTCCGGCAGCCTATTTATCGCGGATTCAGGGCGTTTTTGAATGCGCCGACAACTGCAATGATTTTTACGGACGCCAGCTGGAAGCGGCCGCGCAAAAGTACGAAACGCAGCTGCGCCCGCCGTTCTTCCGCGCGCTGGTGGATTACGTCGCGCAAGGCAACAGCGCCTTTGACTGCCCGGGGCATCAGGGCGGACAGTTCTTCCGCCGCCATCCTGCCGGGAATCAGTTCGTCGATTTCTTTGGCGAGACGCTGTTCCGCTCCGACCTGTGCAATGCCGACGTGGCGATGGGCGATCTACTGATCCACGAAGGTGCGCCGTGTATCGCCCAGCAGCATGCGGCAAAAGTCTTTAATGCGGATAAAACCTACTTCGTGCTGAACGGCACCTCCTCTTCAAATAAGGTGGTGCTTAACGCCCTGCTCACCCCGGGCGATCTGGTCCTGTTCGATCGTAATAACCACAAATCCAACCATCACGGGGCCCTCCTTCAGGCAGGCGCTACGCCGGTCTATCTGGAAACCGCGCGCAACCCCTACGGCTTTATCGGTGGCATTGACGCCCACTGCTTTGAAGAGCGCTATCTGCGGGAGCTGGTGTCAGAGGTGGCCCCTGGCCGCGCCCGCGATGCGCGTCCGTTCCGCCTGGCGGTGATCCAGCTCGGCACCTACGATGGCACCATCTATAACGCCCGTCAGGTGGTGGATAAGATGGGTCATCTGTGCGATTACATCCTGTTTGATTCGGCCTGGGTGGGCTACGAGCAGTTTATTCCGATGATGGCCGACTGCTCTCCGCTGCTGCTGGAGCTGAACGAGAACGACCCGGGGATCCTGGTCACCCAGTCGGTACATAAACAGCAGGCAGGCTTCTCGCAGACCTCGCAAATCCACAAGAAAGACAGTCACATCAAAGGCCAGCCGCGCTATGTCCCGCATAAGCGGCTGAACAACGCCTTTATGATGCACGCCTCCACCAGCCCGTTCTATCCGCTGTTCGCCGCTCTGGATATCAACGCCCGCATGCATGAAGGGCAAAGCGGCCGCAACATGTGGATGGACTGCGTGGTGAACGGCATCGAGGCGCGCAAGCTGATCCTGCAAAACTGCCAGTTTATCCGCCCGTTTGTGCCAGAAACGGTGGACGGACGCCCGTGGGAAAGCGCCAGCACCGCCGACATTGCCACCAGTCTGCGCTTCTTCCACTTCGTTCCGGGCGAGAACTGGCACGCCTTTGAAGGCTATGCCGAGCACCAGTACTTTATCGATCCGTGCAAACTGCTGCTGACCACCCCGGGCATCAACGCCCGCACCGGGGAGTATGAGGATTGCGGCGTACCGGCCACCATTCTCGCCAACTTCCTGCGTGAAAACGGCATCGTCCCGGAAAAATGCGATCTCAACTCGATCCTGTTCCTGCTCACGCCTGCGGAAGATATGGGCAAACTGCAACAGCTGGTGGCGCAGCTGGTGCGCTTCGAAAAACTGCTCGAGAGCGATGTTCCGCTAAAAGAGGTCCTGCCTTCTCTCTACAAACAACATCCGGAGCGGTACGCCGATTACACCCTGCGCCAGATCTGCCAGGAGATGCACGATCTGTACGCCCGCCATAACGTGAAACAGCTGCAAAAAGAGATGTTCCGTAAATCGCACTTCCCACGGGTGATGATGAACCCGCAGGAGGCGAACTTTGCTTACCTACGCGGCGAGGTTGAGCTGGTCTCCCTGCGCGATGCGGAGGGCAGAATTGCCGCCGAAGGCGCCCTCCCTTACCCACCGGGCGTGCTGTGCGTGGTCCCGGGTGAAGTCTGGGGTGGCTCGGTGCTGCGCTACTTCGCGGCCCTCGAAGAGGGGATCAACCTGCTGCCGGGCTTTGCCCCGGAACTGCAGGGCGTTTACGTCGAAGAGTGTGATGGACGCAAACAGGTTCGCTGCTACGTCATCAAACAACCTGCCGCTCAGCCTGCGCTGCTGAAAGGAGAAACATTATGAGTAAATCCAACAAAATGGGGGTGGTGCAGCTCACCATTCTCACCATGGTCAACATGATGGGCTCCGGCATTATCATGCTGCCAACCAAGCTTGCGGAGGTGGGGACGATCTCGATCATCTCCTGGCTGGTGACGGCGGTAGGTTCGATGGCGCTGGCGTGGGCCTTCGCCAAATGCGGGATGTTCAGCCGCAAGTCGGGCGGGATGGGCGGCTATGCCGAGTATGCCTTCGGGAAGTCGGGCAACTTTATGGCCAACTATACCTACGGCGTGTCGCTGTTGATCGCCAACGTCGCGATTGCGATTTCGGCGGTGGGTTACGGTACCGAGTTGTTCGGTGCCACGCTCAGCCCGGTACAAATTGGGCTGGCGACCATCGGCGTGCTGTGGCTCTGCACCATTGCTAACTTTGGCGGGGCGCGTATTACCGGGCAGCTCAGCAGCATCACCGTCTGGGGGGTGATCATCCCGGTGGTCGGGCTGTGCATCATCGGCTGGTTCTGGTTTAGCCCGACGCTGTACGCCAACTCCTGGAACCCGCACCATGTGCCGTTCTTCACCGCGGTAGGCTCGTCCATCGCCATGACGTTATGGGCCTTCCTCGGACTGGAATCCGCCTGTGCTAACGCCGAAGTGGTGGAGAACCCGGAGAAGAACGTGCCGATTGCGGTGCTGGGCGGCACCCTGGGCGCGGCGGTGATCTATATTGTTTCCACCAACGTAATTGCCGGGATTGTGCCAAATATGGATCTGGCCAACTCCACCGCGCCGTTCGGGCTGGCCTTCGCGCAGATGTTCACTCCGGAAGTCGGGAAAGTGATCATGGGTCTGATGGTGATGTCGTGCTGCGGTTCCCTCCTCGGCTGGCAGTTCACCATCGCCCAGGTGTTTAAAACCTCGGCCGATGCCGGTTACTTCCCGAAAATCTTCTCCCGCGTCACCCAATCAGAAGCACCGGTACAGGGGATGCTGGCGATTGTCATCTTCCAGAGCGGCCTGTCCCTGATGACCATCAGCCCGTCGCTGAACAGCCAGTTTAACGTGCTGGTCAATCTGGCGGTGGTGACCAATATCATCCCGTATATCCTGTCGATGGCGGCGCTGGTGATTATTCAGAAGGTGGCGAAGGTCGACCCGGGCAAAGCGAAAGTGGCCAATATTGTGGCGCTGGTGGGGGCAATTTACAGCTTCTATGCCCTCTACTCTTCCGGCCAGGAAGCGATGCTCTACGGGGCGATGGTGACCTTTATGGGCTGGACGCTCTACGGGCTGGTGTCACCACGCTTTGAGCTGAAAAATAAAATGAGCTAATAAAAAACGGCAACCCCAAGGTTGCCGTTTGAATTCGTAGGCCGGGCAAACGCAGTGCCGCCCGGCACACCTACAGCACTTATGCGTTTTTCAGCACTTCACTCACAATCTCAACCGCTTCTTTCTCAATCTGCTGACGATGCTCAGCGCCGAGGAAGCTTTCACAGTAGATTTTGTACGCGTCTTCGGTGCCGGATGGACGCGCTGCGAACCAGCCGTTCTCGGTCATCACCTTCAGGCCGCCAATCGACGCGCCGTTACCCGGTGCAGCCGTCAGACGTGCGGTGATCGGGTCACCCGCCAGGGTGCTGGCGCTGACCATCTCTGGCGACAGCTTTGACAGCGCCGCTTTCTGTGCAGAAGTGGCAGAAGCCTGCAGACGGTTGTAGCTCGGGGCACCGAAACGGGCTGCCAGCTCGTTGTAGTGCTCCTGCGGGTTCTTACCGGTAACGGCAGTGATTTCCGCCGCCAGCAGGCACATGATGATGCCATCTTTATCGGTAGACCACGGCGTACCGTTGAAGCGCAGGAAGGACGCGCCCGCGCTCTCTTCGCCGCCAAAACCGAAGCTGCCGTCGAACAGACCGTCAACAAACCACTTGAAGCCAACCGGCACTTCTACCAGCTTGCGGCCCAGGTCGTTAACCACACGGTCGATCATGGCGGAGGAGACCAGGGTTTTACCCACGGCAACCTCTGCGCCCCACTGTGGACGATGCTGGAACAGATAGTTGATCGCTACCGCCAGGTAGTGGTTCGGATTCATCAGGCCCGCCGGGGTGACGATGCCGTGACGGTCATAATCCGGGTCATTAGCGAAGGCGAGGTCAAACTTGTCACGCAGCGCCAGCAGACCGGCCATCGCGCACTCGGAGGAGCAGTCCATGCGGATCGCGCCGTCTTTATCCAGGTGCATAAAGCGGAAGGTCTGATCGACGTGATCGTTGACGATGGTCAGATCCAGCTTGTAGTGCTCGGCAATGCGTTTCCAGTATTCGATACCGGAACCGCCGAGGGGGTCCACGCCCAGCTTCAGGCCGGCTTTCTGGATCGCCGCCATATCGACGATATCCGCCAGCCCTTCAACGAACGGCTGCACCAGATCCTGCTCTTTCACGTGGCCGGAGGCCATCGCTTCGTCCAGGGAAATGCGCTTCACGCCTTTCAGGCCGTCGGCCAGCAGGGCATTGGCACGATCTTCCACCACTTTGGTGACGTTGGTGTCAGCCGGGCCGCCATTCGGTGGGTTGTATTTGATGCCGCCATCTTCCGGCGGGTTGTGGGATGGCGTGATCACAATACCATCCGCCTGCGCACCGCCTTGCTGGTTATGCACCAGAATGGCGTTCGAGACCGCAGGGGTCGGCGTATAGCCGTTGTTTTCCTGAATCACGACGTCCACGCCGTTGGCGGCCAGTACTTCCAGCACGGAAATAAAAGCGGGCTCTGACAGAGCGTGGGTATCTTTACCGACGTAGCACGGACCGGTGATGCCATTTTTGGCACGCTCTTCCGCGATGGCCTGAGCAATGGCCAGAATATGCGGCTCGTTAAAGCTGTGGCGTACCGCACTGCCGCGGTGCCCGGATGTACCAAACTTCACTGCGTGTTCTGCGTTACCCACTTCCGGCTTCAGCACGTAGTACTGCGCGGTAAGCTGGGCGACGTTAATCAAATCGCTCTGTTGTGCAGGTTGACCCGCACGATTGTGATTTGCCATTGCCTGGTCCTTCTGATGCAAGGGTTAGATAGTGCCGCAAACCTTATCAGTCAATTCCGCCGGGAACTGCATGGATTGCATGATGTGTTCGATCATGCTGCGCTTGCGTCCGGTGTTGGTATTGGTGATTACCCAGTACGGCGTACCAGGCAGGTGCTTGGGCTTAGTTTGATTGCCATTCTGTAACAGCGTTTGCTCGTCAGCCGCGAAATAGACGCGGGTACGACCGTGAAGTGACTCCGTCGCGTCGGCAAATGCGTTGTTATCCAGTGAATAGAGTGTAGTCAGCACCAGCATAAAGCGGTTAACTGCTTTCTTCTGCTCAGCGTATTCGTCAGAGAGCAGCAATTCGCGCATCGCACGCACTTTGTCTTTTACCGGTGACAGCGGCTTTTCCTGTGCGACAGCAGCGGGCTGGCGCGTTTCTTTGATGGCCGGAGCGGCAGACTGCGAGGCGGCGGCAATTTTCAGCATGCGCCGTAAAATGTCGGACGCGCTCTCACCAATGTGCCGCGTCTGGCTGGCGATATACTGATAAAGCTCGTCATCAACTTCGATTGTTTTCATCTTAATCCAGTGCGATATCTTATCTGAATACAAGTCGTTGGGAGTATAAGGTCAAAACCCAACAGCGGATAGCGTCAAGCCAGAATGGCGGCAAAAGTCAGAATTAACTGTTTCCTTGCAGCCGGGCGGCAGAATGGTCAACATGATACCCTAACCTGACATACGTAAAAAAAGAACTTTGCCATGAAATTGAATACCCGAGCGCAATCTGCACAATCGCCGCACAATAATTCTCCCATCGTCCTGGTGCATGGCCTGTTTGGCAGCCTGGATAACCTTGGCGTGCTGGCACGGGATCTGGTGACCGACCACGCGCTGCTGCAGGTGGACATGCGCAACCACGGTCTGTCGCCGCGCTCGCCGCAGATGACCTACGCCGTCATGGCTCAGGATCTGCTGGATACGCTGGATGAACACCATATTGAAAAGGCGATCCTGATTGGTCACTCAATGGGCGGTAAAGCAGTAATGGCGCTGACGGCGCTCGCACCAGAGCGCATTGCCGGGCTGGTGGTGATCGACGTCGCGCCGGTGGATTATGACGTGCGCCGCCACGATGAGATCTTCGCCGCCATTAACGCCGTGACGGACGCAGGCGTCAGCACCCGCCAGCAGGCTGCGGCGCTGATGCGTGAACACCTTGACGAAGAAGGCGTGGTGCAGTTCCTGCTGAAATCCTTCGTCGACGGCCAGTGGCGCTTCAACGTGCCGGTTCTCTGGGACCAATACGATCAGATCGTCGGCTGGCAGCCGGTCGCCGCGTGGCCGCATCCAACCCTGTTTATTACCGGCGGCAATTCGCCGTATGTGACCGAAGCGTACCGTGATGCGCTGCTGGCGCAGTTCCCTCAGGCGCGAGCGCACGTCATTGCCGGGGCCGGACATTGGGTCCATGCCGAAAAACCGGACGCGGTGCTGCGCGCTATTCGCCGTTACCTCGCTGACATCGAAAATTGATTAAAAAGAGAGCGACTGGTCGCCTGCGGGCCTCCAGTCGTTGGCGTGCCGTTTTCGGTGATGTATGATGGCGCGCTTATCGCCCGGGCATTAGCAGGGTGTCTTGTTTCCCCCGAAGTCTCAGAATCATGGCCAAAGAACACACGGACCGCACGACAATAGATCTGTTCGCGAATGAGCGTCGCCCGGGACGACCGAAAACCAATCCGCTTTCGCGTGATGAACAGCTGCGCATTAATAAGCGCAATCAGCTTAAACGCGATAAAAGTCGTGGGCTTAAACGCGTCGAGCTGAAAATGAATGCTGAAGCCGTCGATGCGCTGAATGAGCTGGCGAATGCCCGTGAGATCAGCCGCAGTGAGCTTATTGAAGAGATGCTGATCGCGCAGCTCGAGAAATGGCACGGCAAAGCGTAAGTCAGAAAACTCCCCTTCTTGTTGCTTTCATGTAGCACAGAGTGCAGTCCTGCGTGATAGCAGTTTCCGCAGGCTTCTCTGTTCTGCTATGATTGCCCTTATCCGTGGCTAAATTGCGCCACCATACCATTAAGTATCAAGAGGTTATTTTACTCATGGCAATCATCGGCATTTTTTTCGGCAGCGACACGGGTAACACCGAAAATATCGCAAAAAACATTCAAAAACAGTTGGGTAAAGACGTTGCCGATGTGCATGACATTGCGAAAAGCAGCAAAGAAGATATCGAAGGCTACGATATTCTGCTGCTGGGCATCCCGACCTGGTATTACGGTGAAGCGCAGTGTGACTGGGACGACTTCTTCCCTTCTCTGGAAGAGATCGATTTCAACGGCAAGCTGGTGGCCCTGTTTGGCTGTGGCGACCAGGAAGACTATGCAGAGTACTTCTGCGATGCCCTCGGCACCATTCGCGACATCATTGAGCCACGCGGCGCGGTGATCGTAGGACACTGGCCAACTGCCGGTTATCACTTCGAAGCCTCTAAAGGTCTGGCCGATGACAATAACTTCGTGGGCCTCGCCATCGACGAAGACCGACAGCCGGAACTGACCGCTGAGCGCGTCGACAAATGGGTAAAACAGGTTCGCGAAGAACTGCACCTCGACGACATCCTCAACGCCTGATGATGTCGCGGCGCAACGCTAAAGTTGCGCCGCATCGATAGGTAATACCAATCAAAATAATTGCTACAAATTTTTAACTTTTGCTGCCATACCTGTACAATGATCCAGGAGTAAACGGGGAACCTTGTAACAACTTTGTTGGCGGTACCACGTTTTTATAAGCATACTTTACTTGAGACTTGCAGTTTTCATTACGTCATGGCAGTTCTATAATGAGACGCATTATCCCAGGTGCATTTTCTGTCACTTCTTCTTTAGAAGTGAATCGTTTAGCAACAGGACAGATTCCGCATGACTGACAACAACACCGCATTAAAGAAGGCCGGACTGAAAGTCACGCTTCCACGGTTAAAAATCTTGGAAGTGCTTCAGGGTCCGGATAACCATCATGTCAGTGCGGAAGACTTATACAAGCGTCTGATCGACATGGGCGAAGAGATTGGTCTGGCTACCGTTTACCGTGTACTGAACCAGTTCGACGATGCAGGCATCGTAACGCGTCATAATTTCGAAGGCGGTAAATCCGTGTTTGAACTGACGCAGCAGCACCACCACGATCACCTGATTTGCCTCGACTGCGGCAAAGTGATCGAATTCAGCGATGATTCCATCGAATTACGTCAGCGCGAAATTGCCGCACGTCATGGCATTCGTCTGACCAACCACAGTCTGTACCTGTATGGCCACTGTGCCGAAGGCGACTGCCGCGAAGATGACCACGCGCACGACACCAAATAATCTTTGCATAGACTCTGAGCCAACCTGACGGTTGGCTTTTTTTTGCCTGCGATAATGTAAAAAAGCCCGGTGGCGCTGCGCTGTCGGGCCTACAAGGGTGAAATCACCCCCAGGCCGGTAAGCATAGCGCCACCGGGCGTGGCAAACAGCTCATTACTTCGCGTTGTTGCTGCGGATCTCCTGCCAGATTTTATCGCAGTTTTTGGTCACGTCCTGATTGTTACCCGTTTTACGCGCCTGAATACAGGCCTGGTAATCCGCCACCCGGACGGTTTCCTGGGTCGCAAACTGTTCGTGCGCCTTCTCCTGACGCAGCACGTCCAGCACGCTCTGACAGGCTTCAATCTTTTCCGGTGACCCTTCAGCGGTATTGATGCACGCGCTGTAGGCCTCTTTCAGACGGGTATCTTCTTTCTGGGTCTGGGGTTGTGCGCAGGCGGCCAGTCCTGATGCCAGCACTGCGACCATGACGATTTTTTTCAACATAACGATCTCCAGTCAGGCGGGGAGTGAGTCCCCGCCCGGATTGTCATCAGAAGATGGTGAACGGGGCGATAACCATGAACTTCACGTCACGCTCATCCTGGAAGATGTTGCCGTAGCCGCCGCCATAGCTTGGGATATCGGAGTGGTTGTCATACTGCGTGAAGTGCAGTTTGAACATGGTTCCTTTCGCGCGGCCGTCCTGCAGGGTGTAGATCGCATCCAGGCTGTAGGCCGATTCCTTAATCTTGTTGGAGGCGATATCTTCACGCTGACCGGCGCTGTTGATTAACCAGTCTGACGGTTTCGCATCCCAGGCATAGACATAGGACGCGCCAACGCTCCAGCCCGCAAGGTTCCAGTTGCTCAGATCATACATGGCACCGAAGAAGACCGCTTTTTCGCCGTTGGCGTTAAAGTCGGAGCGGTTATCCCACCACACGTCCAGACGACCGTTGGAAGACGCATAGGTTGGGGTCATACGCTGCAGGAAGTAACCCTGCTGCCCTTCCGCCTTGACGTAAGTCCCTTCCAGACGTAAATCGACCTGGCCGACCTTGTAGCCCAGCGTCAGCGCCTGCAGCCATGCTGTACCATCGTAGATATCATTCTCGGTGCCGCTGTCGGCTTTATCACGCGTGCCGTAGAACTGATAGCTGGTGGAGAGCGGGCCACCCACGATATCAAGCTTGTAGCTGGCTTTAGCAAAGTACTGATCGATAAAACCTTCAGCCTGACCAAAGGCCGCTTCCAGAATCAGGTTGTTTTTGAAATCGTACTTCGCGCCGAAGGAGTGGAGATAGTCGACGCGGGTTTTCCTGTCATTCTGATAGAACTTGTCCATCTCGAGGTGCCACGGCGCTTTATATTCGTTGGTCCACATGTACGAGAAACTCAACGCACCGCTATCACCGTAGTCAAAGTTGGCCCCGGCTTCAGCACCCTGATAGGTACCCGGCATAAAGCTCCAGTGCGGCGCCAGCAGGGTTTGACCGGTTGGCTGCAACCAGCCACCGCGTGCCCAGACCGGACCGTATTTAAATTTAGCCGCCGCTTTGTACAGGCTGATCCCGCTCTTATCGCCGGACCAGTCCTCTTTATAAGCTTTGTTGCTGGAGGAGAAGGCAATTTCGTTCGGGTGACCGCTGTCGCCGTTTTCCGCCATTTCGATGGCCGTGAACGCAGCCAGATCGAGACCGAACATATCGGCGGCATAGCCGGACTGGAAATCAAGGTTGGCGTTCCAGGTGGAGTGAGCGAGGTTCGTTTTGTATTTGTCTGACTCGACATCTTTGCGGTCACGTTCACGCTGCCAGTAATAGACACCGCCCGTGAGGGTTGAATCATCAATGAAACCTTCGGCCTGGGCTTTCGGAGAAACCATCCAGCCTGACATTGCTGTAACACCGGCGATAGCCAGCGCAAGCGCACTACGTTTGCCACTAAACGTACGCATAATTAATCCTCTTTGACGTATTTAAAGCGCCTTAAACGGCGAAAAACAAAAAAGTAAAAAGCGGAGGCAATCGGAAATACCCGCTTACATCTCCTGCCCCTAGACTATTTTTCGCGACGCGAATTATCAATGCTTTTCAGCGATCAAAAGTCAGGATTATGACAAAGCGCACATATTTGGTTGCGATTTGTAACAAAGGAAATGAGGGAGGATTTTTATTTAAAATAATGTGCGGAATGAGCGATTTATTTTTAATAAATAAAAGTTAAATATCACATCCGGTATCTATAGCGGTTAATTTTTGAAAGGGAAGAGAAAGCTAACCGTTCTAAGAAACAGAATTAATTCGCAACGCGAAGATTTAAAGGTTTAGGGTACGAGCTGCGGGCAAAAAAAACGCCGCATTACGCGGCGTTTTCAGGAGGAAAAGGGATTACTCGCCCGCTTTCGCCCAGGTATCACGCAGACCAACGGTACGGTTAAATACCAGTTTGTCAGCGGTAGCATAGCGGCTGTCGAGGCAGAAGTAGCCTTCGCGCTCAAACTGATAAGCGTGACCGGCTACGGCAGCTTTCAGTGATGGCTCGGCAAAGCCCTGCTTGATCACCAGAGAATCCTGATTAATTACCTGCAGGAAGTCCTCTGCCGCACCCGGATTTGGCACGCTGAACAGGCGATCGTACAGGCGGATTTCAACCGGCAGCGCATGCGCCGCGCTCACCCAGTGGATCACGCCCTTCACCTTGCGACCGTCGGCCGGATCCTTGCTCAGGGTCTCAGCGTCGTAGGTGCAGAAGATGGTGGTGATATTGCCTTCCGCATCTTTCTCGACGCGCTCGGCTTTGATCACGTAGGCGTTACGCAGGCGCACTTCTTTGCCCATCACCAGACGCTTGTACTGCTTGTTGGCTTCTTCACGGAAGTCGGCGCGATCGATCCAGATCTCGGCGCTGAACGGCACCTCACGGCTGCCCATCTCCGGTTTGCTCGGATGGTTCGGCATGGTCACCAGCTCGCTTTCGCCCTGCGGGTAGTTTTCGATAACCAGTTTCACCGGATCGATAACCGCCATAGCGCGCGGCGCATTGTCGTTCAGATCTTCGCGGATACAGGATTCCAGCGACGCCATCTCGATGGTGTTGTCCTGCTTAGTCACGCCGATGCGTTTGCAGAACTCACGGATGGAGGCTGCGGTATAGCCACGACGACGCAGACCGGAGATGGTCGGCATACGCGGGTCATCCCAGCCTTCAACGTGCTTGTCAGTCACCAGCAGGTTCAGCTTACGCTTGGACATTACGGTGTATTCCAGATTCAGACGAGAGAACTCGTACTGACGCGGATGCACCGGAATAGAGATGTTATCCAGCACCCAGTCATACAGGCGACGGTTATCCTGGAACTCCAGGGTACAGAGTGAGTGGGTAATGCCTTCCAGCGCATCGCTGATGCAGTGGGTAAAGTCGTACATCGGGTAGATGCACCATTTGCTGCCGGTCTGGTGGTGATCGGCAAACTTAATGCGGTACAGCACCGGATCGCGCATCACGATAAACGGCGAGGCCATGTCGATTTTGGCACGCAGACAGGCTTTACCCTCTTCGAAGCCACCGGCACGCATTTTTTCAAACAGCGCCAGGTTCTCTTCCACGCTGCGATCGCGGAACGGGCTGTTTTTACCCGGCGCGGTCAGCGAGCCGCGGTATTCGCGGATTTCGTCAGCGGAAAGCTCGTCAACGTAGGCCAGGCCTTTATTAATCAGCTCAACGGCGTAGGCGTACAGCTGATCAAAATAGTCAGAGGAGTAGCAGATGTCGCCAGACCAGTTGAAGCCCAACCATTGCACGTCGTTCTTAATGGACTCTACGTACTCGATATCTTCTTTCACCGGGTTGGTGTCATCGAAACGCAGGTTGCATTGACCCTGGTAGTCCTGTGCGATGCCGAAGTTCAGGCAGATCGATTTCGCGTGACCAATATGCAGGTAGCCGTTTGGCTCCGGCGGGAAACGGGTATGAACTGTGGTGTGCTTACCGGTGGCCAGATCTTCATCAATGATCTGACGGATAAAGTTGCTCGGGCGGGCTTCAGCCTCACTCATCGTGGATTCCTCAAAGCGTAAACGACGTATAACGGCATATGATCTTATAAGCCGGGCGTAGTGACAACCTTTAGTTACGCAAAAAAAGGTCTATGAAGAGAATTATCGGGGCGATTGCTGCAAAAAAAAGCGGCGGGGATATCCCCGCCGCTCAGGCATTAACGCTGACTCAGGAGCACTTATTTGCCTTTAATTTCATACAGAGGTGTCTGACCGGCAACAACCTGACCCTGCGCCTTGATCACCAGGCCGCTGAAGTCGTCGATATTGCTGCAGACAACCGGACTGATCATGGAGCGCGCATTGGCGTTCAGGAAGTCGAGATCCATTTCCAGAACCGGCTGACCAGCAACCACTTCTGCACCCTCTTCCACCAGGCGTTTGAAGCCCTGGCCACCCAGCGCAACGGTATCGATACCCATGTGGACAACGATCTCCGCGCCTTTCTCTGTTTCCAGGCAGAACGCGTGGTTAGTATTAAAGATCTTGACGATAGTCCCGGCTGCCGGGGAGACCACGGTTTTATCCGTTGGTTTCACCGCCACGCCGTCACCTACCGCTTTGCTGGCGAAGGCTTCATCAGGTACCTGCTCCAGGGCAACCACGTCACCGGTCACCGGGGAAACCAGTGCGGCGATGGTGGTGGCATTGGGAACAGCCTGTGGCTTAACGGCAGCAGCAGGTGCAGCGGATGGCGCTGGTGCAGCTTCAGCAGCGGCAACCGGACCGGTAGTTTTCATGGCGTTGGCGATTTTCTCAGCCACGAAGCCGACAATAATCTGCACGCTGGTTTTGTTCAGGCGGATCACGCCAGACGCACCCAGACGTTTCGCCATTGCTTCGTTAACCAGAGAAGAGTCTTTCACGTTCAGACGCAGACGGGTGATGCAGGCATCAATACCGGTCAGGTTATCTGAACCGCCGACTGCCGCGATGTACTGACGCGCCAGGCCGGAAACGTCTTCCGTTGCGGTACCGCTCACGTTCACATCCTGACCATCCGCTTCGCTACCGGCAACCGCCAGCTCACGACCCGGGGTCATCAGGTTGAATTTGGTGATGGTGAAGCGGAACACCACGTAGTAGATCACGAAGAACGCCAGACCCTGCAGGATCAGCATGTACCAGTGAACCGCCAGCGGGTTACGGGAAGAGAGCACCATATCCACCAGACCCGCACTGAAGCCGAAGCCGGCAATCCACTGCATGCTTGCAGCGATGAACACGGAGATACCGGTCAGCACGGCGTGGATCACGTACAGCACTGGCGCAACGAACATGAAGGAGAATTCCAGCGGCTCGGTGATACCGGTGAAGAAGGCCGCGAACGCGCCCGCCATCATGATACCCAGCACTTTCGCTTTGTTCTCTGGACGCGCGCAGTGGTAGATAGCCAGCGCAGCACCCGGCAGACCGAACATCATAATCGGGAAGAAGCCCGCCTGATAACGACCGGTGATACCCACAACCGCTTTACCTGCTTCGATGGACTGTGCGCCGCCGAGGAAGTTAGGAATGTCGTTAATGCCCGCAACGTCAAACCAGAACACGGAGTTCAGAGCGTGGTGCAGACCGACCGGGATCAGCAGACGGTTGAAGAACGCATACACGCCCGCACCGACGGAACCCAGTTTCTGGATGTGCTCACCGAAGTTCACCAGACCGTCGAAGATCACCGGCCAGATGTACATCAGGATGAAAGCGACAACAATCATCACGAAGGAGGTCAGGATCGGCACCAGACGACGACCGCTGAAGAAGGAGAGCGCTTTTGGCAACTCAACGCTACTGAAGCGGTTGTACAGTTCAGCGGAGATGATACCCACGAGGATACCCACGAACTGGTTGCTGATTTTACCGAACGCTGCCGGAACCTGATCCGCAGGGATCTTCTGGATCATGGAAACCGCAGCAGGAGAGCAGAGCGTGGTCAACACAAGGAAGCCCACAAAACCGGTCAGTGCCGCAGCACCGTCTTTATCTTTGGACATACCATAAGCCACACCAATGGCAAACAGTACGGACATGTTATCAATAATGGCAGAACCGGACTTAATGAAGAACGCCGCTAGCGCGTTGTCTCCACCCCAACCCACAGGGTCAATCCAGTAACCGACACCCATCAGTATTGCTGCCGCTGGCAGCGTGGCGACCGGCACCATTAAGGCGCGGCCAACCTTTTGTAAATAACCTAAAATGCTCAATTTGTTCCCCCTATGAGACCCCGTTAACGGTGTGTTCTCAGCTGTGTTTTTATTGTGTCACTAACTTATACATACAGTTGATGATTCACTGGCTGATTGAGTGTGTGGAAAATTAATTCGTATCGCAAATTAAACGCGTACTTTTTGTGAGTTTTGTCACCAAATATTGTTTATCACCCTCCCCTGCACTGGCAAACTGTCAAAACTTATTTTATGATACGAAAAATCAAGACGGATTGCCCCCTCTCGGTGTGAACCAGGTTAGTCTTAATCATACCCGGACAAGCAATCCGCCAACTTTTATGAAAACTTCAGAGGTGAATAATGAGACTGATCCCCCTGGCAACTGCAGAACAAGTCGGAAAATGGGCTGCCCGCCATATCGTAAACCGTATCAATGCGTTCAAACCGACTGCCGATCGTCCTTTTGTGCTCGGCCTGCCGACCGGTGGCACCCCTCTTACCGCCTATAAAGCTCTGGTTGAGATGCATAAAGCGGGCCAGGTCAGCTTCGAACATGTTGTCACCTTCAACATGGACGAGTACGTTGGTCTGCCAAAAGATCATCCGGAAAGCTACCATAGCTTCATGCATCGTAACTTCTTTGATCACATTGATATTCAGCCGGGAAATATTAACCTGCTGGATGGCAATGCACCGGATATCGACGCTGAGTGCCGTCATTATGAAGAAAAAATTCGCGCTTACGGCAAAATTCACCTGTTTATGGGTGGCGTAGGCAACGACGGTCATATCGCGTTTAACGAACCGGCCTCTTCTCTGGCATCCCGTACCCGTATCAAAACCCTGACTCATGACACCCGTGTGGCTAACTCCCGTTTCTTTGATGGCGACGTGAACCAGGTGCCAAAATACGCCCTGACCGTTGGCGTGGGTACCCTGCTCGACGCGGAAGAAGTGATGATTCTGGTGCTGGGCGGCGTGAAAGCGCAGGCGCTGCAGGCGGCAGTGGAAGGTAACGTCAACCATATGTGGACCATCAGCTGCCTGCAGCTGCATCCGAAAGCGGTGGTGGTGTGCGATGAGCCGTCCACGATGGAACTGAAAGTGAAGACGCTGAAATATTTCAACGAATTAGAAGCAGAAAATATTAAAGGTCTGTAATGTAACGCCGCCTCTGTCCGCAGAGGCGGGATGCTATTTTTATACCGGGGGTCGTTATGTACGCTTTAACCCACGGTCGGATTTATACCGGCCATGAAATTCTGGATGACCATGCGATTGTGATCGCAAATGGCCTGATTGAACGTGTCTGCCCACTGGCCGAACTGCCGGCGGAAATAGAACAACGCTCGCTCAATGGGGCAATCCTCTCCCCCGGTTTTATCGACGTACAGCTTAACGGCTGTGGCGGCGTGCAGTTCAATGATACAGCGGAAGCCGTTACGGTTGAGACGCTGGAGATTATGCAGCGCGCCAACGAAAGATCGGGCTGCACCAGCTACCTGCCAACGCTGATTACCACCAGCGACGATCTGATGAAACAGGGCATTCGCGTCATGCGTGAATACCTCGCGAAATACCCGCACCAGGCGCTGGGCCTGCACCTTGAAGGTCCGTGGCTGAATATCGTCAAGAAAGGCACCCATAACCCGAGCTTCGTGCGTAAACCTGACGACGAGCTGGTCGATTTCATGTGCGCCAACGCAGATGTGATCACTAAAGTGACCCTGGCGCCTGAGATGGTCGATCCGGACGTCATCCGCAAGCTGGCGGGCGCAGGGATTGTGGTCTCTGCCGGGCACTCCAACGCCACGCTGAAAGAGGCCAAAGTGGGCTTCCGCGCCGGGATCTCCTTCGCCACCCATCTCTATAATGCCATGCCGTACATCACCGGGCGCGAGCCGGGTCTGGCCGGGGCGATCTTCGATGAGCCTGACGTCTACTGCGGCATCATTGCCGACGGGTTACACGTCGATTATGCCAACGTCCGTAACGCCAAACGCCTGAAGGGCGACAAGCTGTGTCTGGTCACCGATGCTACGGCGCCAGCAGGGGCAAATATTGAACAGTTCATTTTTGCTGGTAAAACAATATACTACCGGAATGGACTGTGTGTGGATGAGAACGGAACCTTAAGCGGTTCAGCGCTAACCATGATCGAAGGCGTGCGCAATCTGGTGGAACATTGCAGCATTGCCCTGGATGAAGTGTTGCGTATGGCAACCCTCTACCCGGCACGCGCGATTGGCGTGGACAAGCAGCTGGGCAGCATTGCTCCGGGCATGGTGGCCAACCTCACCGCATTCACACACGATTATAAAATCATCAAGACCATCGTTAATGGTAACGAGGTCGTCACAGAGTAAGTAAACGTATGACACCTGGCGGACAAGCTCAAATTGGTAACGTTGATCTGGTAAAGCAGCTGAACAGTGCTGCGGTATATCGACTGATTGACCAGCACGGACCCATCTCGCGGATCCAGATTGCAGAACAGAGCCAGCTTGCCCCCGCCAGCGTGACGAAAATTACCCGCCAGCTCATTGAGCGCGGGTTAATCAAAGAAGTGGATCAGCAGGCCTCCACCGGAGGCCGTCGCGCAATTTCAATTGTCACCGAAACCCGCCATTTTCACGCCATCGGCGTGCGCCTTGGCCGCCATGACGCCACCCTGACGCTGTACGATCTGAGCAGCAAAGCGGTTGCTGAAGAGCACTACTCCCTGCCGGAACGCACGCAGGAGACGCTTGAACACGCCCTGCTCAACGCCATTGAGCTGTTTATTGAATCCTGCCAGCGCAAAATCCGCGAGCTGATCGCCATTTCAGTGATCCTGCCCGGGCTTGTCGACCCTGAAAGCGGCGTGATCCGCTATATGCCGCATATTCAGGTCGAAAACTGGAGCCTGATCAACGCCCTGGAAAAACGCTTCGCCGTGACCTGCTTTGTGGGTCACGATATCCGCAGCCTGGCGCTGGCTGAGCACTACTTTGGTGCGAGCCAGGATTGTGAAGACTCTATTCTGGTGCGTGTTCACCGGGGGACGGGGGCCGGGATCATCTCCAACGGGCGTATTTTTATTGGGCGTAACGGTAACGTCGGCGAGATTGGCCACATTCAGGTCGATCCGCTGGGCGAGCGCTGCCACTGCGGCAACTTTGGCTGTCTGGAGACGGTGGCCGCCAACGCCGCCATCGAGCAGCGCGTGCGTCACCTGCTGGAGCAGGGTTACCAGAGTCGCGTCACGCTGGACGACTGTAAAATTAACGCCATCTGCAAGGCCGCCAACAAGGGCGACGCGCTGGCCAGCGAAGTGATCGAACAGGTTGGCCGCCATCTCGGCAAAACCATCGCCATCGCCATTAACCTGTTTAACCCGCAAAAAGTGGTCATCGCTGGCGAAATTACCGAAGCCGAAAAGGTGCTGCTGCCCGCAATCGAAGGGTGCATCAATACTCAGGCGCTGAAGGCGTTTCGCCAGAATCTGCCCGTGGTTCGCTCAGCCCTGAACGACCGCTCGGCGATTGGCGCCTTCGCACTGGTAAAACGCGCCATGCTTAACGGTATCCTGTTGCAGCGTTTGCTGGAAAGCTGACAGCGTTT
The DNA here is from genome assembly GCF_036780805.1 of Leclercia sp. Classification (NCBI taxonomy): domain Bacteria; kingdom Pseudomonadati; phylum Pseudomonadota; class Gammaproteobacteria; order Enterobacterales; family Enterobacteriaceae; genus Leclercia; species Leclercia sp. The sequence continues at coordinate 57,588 of NZ_DAIQCE010000002.1, forward strand.
TATAGTGTCGCCTTCTTTTTTTTGATGTCGGGAAGTCCATGACCATTAAGAATGTTATTTGTGATATCGACGGCGTGCTGATGCACGACAACGTTGCCGTGCCGGGCGCAGCCGAATTTCTTAACCGCATCATGGAAAAAGGCATGCCGCTGGTTCTGCTCACCAACTTCCCGTCGCAGACCGGGCAGGATCTGGCGAACCGCTTTGCCACCGCCGGTGTCGATGTGCCAGATAGCGTGTTTTACACCTCGGCGATGGCGACCGCAGATTTTCTGAAGCGCCAGGAAGGCAAAAAAGCCTATGTGGTGGGCGAAGGCGCGCTGATCCATGAGCTATACAAAGCAGGCTTCACTATTACCGATGTGAATCCCGATTTTGTGATCGTCGGAGAGACGCGCTCCTATAACTGGGAGATGATGCATAAGGCAGCCTTCTTCGTCGCCAACGGAGCGCGCTTTATCGCCACCAACCCGGATACCCATGGCCGCGGCTTTTATCCGGCCTGTGGCGCGCTTTGTGCTGGTATCGAGAAGATGACCGGCCGCATGCCGTTTTATGTCGGCAAGCCCAGCCCGTGGATCATCCGCGCGGCCCTCAATAAGATGCAGGCCCACTCGGAAGATACGGTGATCGTGGGCGACAACCTGCGCACCGATATTCTGGCGGGCTTCCAGGCCGGGCTGGAGACCATTCTGGTGCTGTCGGGGGTATCGACCCTCGATGATATTGATTCCATGCCGTTCCGGCCGAGCTGGATTTACCCCTCGGTCGCGGAAATTGATGTTCTGTAACCCGAAACCACGTCCCTGGACGTGGTTTTTTCATTTTAGTGCGGTAAAAACAGAGGCACATCTAATCAAAATCGTCATTTATTGAATAATCCTCAACAAACCAGCTCAAGTCATACGCTTTTTTCAACATTCGGCAATGACCATTGTACTTTTTCTCTTTTACCCGGCAAAACGCTTGCCGCTTCCCCCCTTTTGCGGCATTTTCATAAGCAAGCAACATCACACTGCAACAGGGTTAATGGAGAAGGTTATGTGTTCAATTTTCGGCGTACTGGATATTAAAACTGACGCAGGCGAACTGCGTAAAAAGGCACTGGAGTTATCCCGTCTGATGCGCCATCGCGGCCCGGACTGGTCCGGTGTTTACGCCAGCGATAAAGCGATTCTGGCTCACGAACGTCTGTCCATTGTTGACGTCAACGCCGGTGCCCAGCCGTTATATAACGAGAAAAAAACCCATGCCCTGGCCGTCAACGGTGAGATCTACAACCACCAGGCGCTGCGTGCGGAGTACGGCGATCGCTACGCCTTCCAGACCGGTTCCGACTGTGAAGTGATCCTGGCCCTGTACCAGGAAAAAGGCCCGGAATTCCTCGATGAGCTGCAGGGGATGTTCGCCTTCGCCCTGTACGACAGCGAAAAAGATGCCTATCTGATTGGCCGCGATCACATCGGGATCATCCCGCTGTATATGGGTCACGACGAATTCGGCAACTTCTATGTCGCGTCAGAAATGAAAGCCCTGGTGCCGGTGTGCCGCACCATTAAAGAGTTTCCGGCAGGCAGCTTCCTGTGGAGCAAAGATGGCGAGATCCGCTCTTACTATCAACGCGACTGGTTCGATTACGATGCCGTTAAAGACAACGTCACCGACAAAGTGGAACTGACGCAGGCCCTGGAAGAGGCGGTAAAAAGCCACCTGATGTCTGACGTGCCTTACGGCGTGCTGCTCTCCGGCGGTCTGGATTCATCCGTGATCTCGGCGATCACCAAAAAATACGCCGCCCGCCGCGTGGAAGATCAGGAGCGCTCCGAAGCCTGGTGGCCGCAGCTGCACTCCTTCGCCGTCGGTCTGGAAGGCTCTCCGGATCTGAAAGCCGCGCAGGAAGTGGCGAACCACCTCGGCACCGTGCACCATGAAATTCACTTTACGGTGCAGGAAGGTCTGGATGCGATCCGTGACGTTATCTATCACATTGAAACCTATGATGTAACCACCATCCGCGCCTCCACGCCGATGTACCTGATGTCGCGTAAAATCAAAGCCATGGGCATCAAGATGGTGCTGTCCGGCGAAGGGTCTGACGAAGTGTTCGGCGGTTATCTGTACTTCCATAAAGCGCCAGACGCCAAAGAGCTGCACGAAGAGACGGTACGTAAGCTGCAGGCGCTGCACATGTTCGACTGCGCCCGTGCCAACAAAGCGATGTCTGCCTGGGGCGTGGAAGCGCGCGTACCGTTCCTGGATAAGAAATTCCTCGACGTGGCCATGCGCATCAACCCGCAGGATAAAATGTGCGGCAACGGCAAGATGGAAAAACATATCCTGCGCGAATGTTTTGAATCTTACCTGCCGGCAAGCGTGGCCTGGCGTCAGAAAGAGCAGTTCTCTGACGGCGTAGGGTATAGCTGGATCGATACCCTGAAAGAGGTGGCTGCGAAGCAGATTTCCGATCAACAACTGGAAACCGCCAGCTTCCGCTTCCCGTACAACACGCCGGGTTCAAAAGAAGCCTATCTGTACCGTGAGATCTTCGAAGAACTGTTCCCGCTGCCAAGCGCAGCAGAGTGTGTTCCGGGTGGCCCTTCCGTCGCCTGCTCCTCTGCGAAAGCCATCGAATGGGATGAAGCATTCAAAACCATGAACGATCCGTCAGGTCGTGCCGTGGGCGTGCATCAGTCTGCGTATAAATAAGTAAAAAGCATCGCCATGAGGCCCTTCGGGGCCTCTTTTTTTGCCTCGCGTTTCGTTGGACAAAAACGATTAATAACCAATAATTGCCGAATATTCGGCCACGCTGTTCGCAACCTAACCAAACAGTCACATTCCAGACATTTTCGTTGAAAAAGGTGTTGACGCTGCAAGGGTCTATACGCATAATGCGCCCCGCAACGCCGATAAGGTAACGCGAAAAAAAGATGGCTACGTAGCTCAGTTGGTTAGAGCACATCACTCATAATGATGGGGTCACAGGTTCGAATCCCGTCGTAGCCACCATCTTTTTTGCGGGAGTGGCGAAATTGGTAGACGCACCAGATTTAGGTTCTGGCGCCGCAAGGTGTGCGAGTTCAAGTCTCGCCTCCCGCACCATTCCCATAAAAGCGTTGCACGGATGGGGTATCGCCAAGCGGTAAGGCACCGGTTTTTGATACCGGCATTCCCTGGTTCGAATCCAGGTACCCCAGCCATATTTCTTCGATTTTGCGGTTCTCCGCGGTTATTGGGGTATCGCCAAGCGGTAAGGCACCGGTTTTTGATACCGGCATTCCCTGGTTCGAATCCAGGTACCCCAGCCATCGAAGAAAGCAGTCTGGCTACGTAGCTCAGTTGGTTAGAGCACATCACTCATAATGATGGGGTCACAGGTTCGAATCCCGTCGTAGCCACCAAATTAGTCATTTATCGACTCTGTCGGTAAACTAAAAAAAATTGTTGGGGTATCGCCAAGCGGTAAGGCTCTGGTTTCTGATACCAGCATTCCGAGGTTCGAATCCTCGTACCCCAGCCAATTTAAAAAAGTCGTTAGATGTTTGTTCGTTTAACGCAATTGGGGTGTCGCCAAGCGGTAAGGCACTGGTTTCTGATACCAGCATTCCGGGGTTCGAATCCCTGCACCCCAGCCACACTAAAAAGCTCGCTTCGGCGAGCTTTTTGCTTTTCTGCGTTCCTGAATGTAGATGCCGGGTGGCGGCTTCGCCTCACCCGGCCTGGAAAAGTGTTAAAGCCCTAAGGCGTACTTCAGCGCCTGACGTTTCAATCCACCTGCGCGCTGCGCTGCCATCAATCCCACGTTACGCAGGACGCGCAGCGGCCCCAGATCGTTGCTGAACCCGGCGTAAAAAAGATCCATCCCCGACTGCATAATAAAGTTATCCGCCATTCGTCGGGTCTGATACCGCTTAAGCACATGATGGCTGGCCCAGGCTTCGCCGTGGTTACGGGCGTTGGTGAGGACATCTACCAGCGCGTCCACGTCGCGATAGCCAAGGTTAACCCCCTGCCCCGCCAGCGGATGAATGGTGTGCGCCGCATCCCCCACCAGCGCCAGCCCTTCCTGCGCGTACTGCAGGGCATGGCGGCGCGTCAGCGGGAAGGCCCCTGCGGCGACCGGTGTAACCTTACCCAGCCGTGCCGGGAAATGGTGGGCGATTTCGCGCTGCAACTGTTCCATCGACAGCCCCTGCAGCTGGCGAATACGTGCCGGGGTGTCGTACCACACCAGCGAGGCCCAGCGATCGAAAAGCGGTAAAAAGGCGTGCGGGCCGTTCGGGGTAAAGTGCTGCCAGGTACTGTCGCCCGGATCGTTTTCACAGGCGATGGTGATGAGCATGCAGGATTGTTGATATTGCCAGGCGTGAATGCCGATCCCGGCCAGCTCCCGCACCCGGGAATTCGCCCCGTCGGCGCCCACCAGCAGTTTTATCGCCAGCTGCTCACCGCTATCCAGCTCAATCAGGTGCTGCTCGTTGTGGCGATGCACATGCTTCACCGACGCGGGTACGCGCAGCGTAACCTGCGGATGCGCCTCCAGCGCCTGCCAGAGCGCCTGTTGCAGAACCGTATTTTCAACCATATACCCCAGCAGCGGGAGTTTCAGCTCCGCAGCGTCAAACACCACATGGGCATTTTCCCACTCCCAGGTCTCGAGGCGACGATAAGGGTGCGCGCGCATCGCAAGGATGTCGTCCCATACGCCCAGCCCGCGGAGCAGATCGACCGATGCGGCGCTGATGGCGGAGATGCGTACATCCGGCTGCTGAGACGCGTCAAAAGCAGGCGGCGGCGCCTGTTCGATAACCGTTACGTCGAAACCCTGTTGCGCCAGACCCAGCGCCAGCGCCCCGCCGACCATACCGCCGCCGACAACGGCGACCCCGGTTTGTTGGATAGTCATGGTCATTTGTCCTTATTTGAGAATCCTTTAAGTTTACCGGATTTTTTCGCCTTGAGTCCGGGAACCTTCATACTGGTCACAACCGCACCAAAGCATTACAATACGCGCCCTGCAATCCTGAGCACGAGCAAGTCGATGACAAAAAAACTCCATATTAAAACCTGGGGCTGTCAGATGAACGAATACGATTCATCCAAGATGGCCGATCTGCTGGATGCCACCCATGGGTATCAACTCACCGACGTGGCGGAAGAGGCAGACGTGTTGCTGCTGAATACCTGCTCGATCCGTGAGAAGGCGCAGGAGAAAGTCTTTCACCAGTTAGGTCGCTGGAAGCTGATCAAACAAAAAAGACCGGAAGTGATCATCGGCGTCGGCGGCTGTGTCGCCTCGCAGGAAGGTAAACTGATTCGTCAGCGCGCCCACTACGTCGATATTATTTTTGGCCCGCAGACCCTGCACCGTCTGCCGGAGATGATCAACGCCGTGCGCGGGACCGGCCAGCGCAAGGCGATCATCGACGTCAGCTTCCCGGAAATCGAAAAATTTGACCGTCTGCCGGAACCGCGCGCGGATGGCCCGACCGCCTTCGTCTCCATTATGGAAGGCTGCAACAAATACTGTACCTACTGCGTGGTGCCTTATACCCGCGGTGAGGAAGTCAGCCGCCCTTGCGACGACATCCTCTTTGAAATTGCGCAGCTCGCGGCGCAGGGCGTACGTGAAGTGAACCTCCTCGGGCAGAACGTGAACGCCTGGCGCGGCGAGAACTATGACGGTAGCACCGGCTCCTTTGCTGAGCTGCTTCGTCTGGTGGCGGCCATCGACGGCATCGACCGCATTCGCTTTACCACCAGCCATCCGATTGAATTCACCGATGACATCATCGATGTCTACCGTGATACGCCGGAGCTGGTGAGCTTCCTGCATCTGCCAATCCAGTGTGGTTCTGACCGCGTGCTGAACCTGATGGGCCGCACCCACACCGCGCTGGAATATAAAGCGATCATCCGCAAGCTGCGTGAAGCGCGCCCGGATATTCAGATCAGCTCTGACTTTATCGTCGGTTTCCCGGGTGAAACGGACGACGATTTTGAACGCACCATGAAGGTGATTGGTGATGTGAATTTCGACGTGAGCTACAGCTTCATCTTCTCGGCTCGCCCGGGTACGCCTGCCGCCGATATGGTTGACGACGTGCCGGATGAGGTGAAAAAGCAGCGCCTGTATATTCTGCAGGATCGCATCAACCAGCAGGCTAACGCCTGGAGCCGTCGGATGCTCGGCACCGTACAGCGCGTGCTGGTAGAAGGTACTTCACGTAAGAGCATCATGCAGCTCTCTGGCCGTACGGAGAACAATCGCGTGGTGAACTTCGAAGGTACGCCGGACCTGGTGGGCAAGTTCGTCGATATTGAGATCCTCGAGGTGCTGACGAACTCCCTGCGCGGGAAACTGGTGCGTACCGAAGACGAAATGGGCCTGCGCGTCGTCGAGTCCCCGGCGTCAGTGATTGCCCGTACCCGTAAAGAAAGCGATCTGGGTGTCGGCGTTTATCAGCCATAAATCCTGTGGCCTGCCATTTCTGGCAGGCCTTGTTTTCCCCTCTTCTCTCCCCCATATCCTTGGCAATGCTTGCGCCTTTATTCTGTGGCGTGAATACTTTCTTAAGACAGACCCACTGCCTTATGACACCCGAGACATTAAGAGGAACGGTTTGAATATAGAAACACGTGAAATTACCCTTGAGCCAGCAGACAACGCTCGCCTGCTGAGCCTGTGCGGGCCGTTTGATGACAACATCAAACAACTGGAGCGACGTCTGGGTATCGAGATTAATCGTCGCGATAACCAGTTCAAACTCACCGGACGTGCAATTTGCGTCAATGCCGCTGCGGATATCCTCCGTAGCCTGTACGTTGATACCGCCCCGATGCGCGGTGAAATTCAGGATATCGAGCCTGAACAGATCCATCTGGCGATCAAAGAAACGCGAGTGCTGGAGCAGAGCGCGGAGAGCGTGCCGGATTTCGGCAAAGCTATCCATATCCAGACCAAGCGTGGCGTCATTAAGCCGCGCACGCCAAACCAGGCGCAGTACATCGCCAATATTCTCGATCATGACATCACCTTCGGCGTCGGCCCGGCGGGTACCGGTAAAACCTACCTCGCGGTGGCGGCTGCCGTGGATGCCCTGGAGCGCCAGGAGATCCGTCGTATTCTGCTGACCCGTCCGGCCGTTGAAGCGGGCGAGAAACTGGGCTTCCTGCCTGGTGACCTGAGCCAGAAGGTCGATCCTTACCTGCGCCCGCTGTACGATGCGCTGTTTGAGATGCTCGGCTTTGAGAAGGTCGAAAAACTGATTGAGCGTAACGTCATTGAAGTGGCTCCGCTGGCCTATATGCGCGGCCGTACCCTGAACGATGCGTTCATCATCCTGGATGAGAGCCAGAACACCACCATCGAACAGATGAAGATGTTCCTGACCCGTATTGGCTTCAACTCCAAAGCGGTGATCACCGGGGATATCACCCAGGTCGACCTGCCGCGCAGCACCAAATCGGGTCTGCGCCACGCCATTGAAGTCCTGTCCGAAGTGGACGAAATCAGCTTTAACTTCTTCCACAGCGAAGACGTGGTGCGTCACCCGGTCGTAGCCCGCATCGTTACGGCGTATGAAGCGTGGGAAGCAGCAGATCAAAAACGTAAAGCAGAACAGGCCGCGGAACGTAAACGCGAAGCCCAGGAGCAAGAGCAGAAATGAGTCAGGTGATCCTCGATTTACAGCTGGCCTGTGAAGACAATTCCGGTTTGCCGGAAGAGAGCCAGTTCCAGGCATGGCTGAATGCCGTCATCCCACAGTTTCAGGAAGAGTCAGAAGTGACGATTCGCCTGGTGGATGAAGCCGAAAGCCACGACCTGAACCTGACCTATCGCGGGAAAGATAAGCCGACCAACGTGCTCTCTTTCCCGTTTGAAGCACCGCCGGGCATCGAACTGCCGCTGCTGGGTGACTTGATCATCTGCCGGCAGGTGGTTGAGCAGGAAGCGAAGGAGCAGCAGAAGCCGCTCGAGGCCCACTGGGCGCACATGGTGGTGCACGGGAGCCTGCATCTGCTGGGCTACGATCACATTGAAGATGAAGAAGCAGAAGAGATGGAGTCCCTCGAGACAGAGATAATGCTTGCTCTGGGCTATGAGGATCCGTACATTGCCGAGAAAGAGTAGTCTGTTCGGCGCTTGTGCGCCGGACTGACATAATGTGCCGTCGTGTCAGACCCAGGTCCGCGACGGCAGTTTTTAAATCAACATGAGAACCCTTAACAAACGCCATGAGCGACGACAATTCACACAGTAGCGACACTCCAACCAGCAAAAAGGGATTTTTCTCCCTCCTCCTGAGCCAGCTGTTCCACGGTGAACCTAAAAACCGTGACGAACTTCTGGAGCTTATCCGTGACTCCGGGCAAAACGACCTTATCGACGAAGATACGCGCGAAATGCTCGAAGGGGTAATGGACATCGCAGACCAACGCGTTCGCGATATCATGATCCCCCGCTCGCAGATGATTACCCTGAAACGCAACCAGACCCTGGAAGAGTGCCTCGACGTCATTATCGAGTCTGCCCACTCGCGTTTCCCGGTCATCAGCGAAGACAAAGATCACATCGAGGGGATTCTGATGGCCAAAGACCTGCTGCCGTTTATGCGCAGCGAGTCTGAAGCCTTCAGCATGGAAAAAGTGTTACGTCCGGCGGTGGTTGTTCCGGAAAGCAAGCGGGTAGACCGCATGCTGAAAGAGTTTCGCTCGCAACGTTACCACATGGCGATTGTTATCGATGAGTTTGGCGGTGTTTCGGGCCTGGTGACCATCGAAGATATTCTTGAACTGATCGTGGGTGAAATCGAAGACGAATATGACGAAGAAGAGGATATCGACTTCCGTCAGCTGAGCCGCCACACCTGGACCGTCCGTGCGCTGGCGCCAATCGAAGATTTCAATGACACCTTCGGCACCCACTTCAGCGATGAAGAGGTGGATACCATCGGCGGGCTGGTGATGCAGGCCTTTGGTCACCTTCCGGCACGCGGTGAAACCGTGGAAATAGACGGTTACCAGTTCAAGGTCGCAATGGCCGACAGTCGACGTATTATTCAGGTTCATGTAAGAATGCCGGACGACGCTCCGCAACCCACACTGGATGATTGATTTAAATGGCATTTGCCCCACTGCTTGAACGCCAGCGCATACGTCTGCTGCTGGCGCTGATCCTCGGAGCCAGCGGTACGCTGGCTTTTTCCCCTTATGACTTCTGGCCTGCCGCCCTCCTCTCTCTGATGGGGCTTCAGGGGCTGACGCTTAACCGACGCCCTGTACAGGCGGCGGCGATTGGCTATGTCTGGGGCCTGGGCCTGTTTGGCTCCGGTATTAACTGGGTTTACGTCAGTATCGCGCAATTTGGCGGTATGCCAGGTCCGGTAAATGTCTTCCTCGTGGTGCTGCTGGCGGCCTACCTCTCGCTCTATACCGGTCTGTTTGCCGGTATTTTGTCGCGCCTGTGGCCGAAAACCAGCTGGCTGCGGGTGGCGATTGCTGCGCCGGTGGTCTGGCAGCTCACCGAGTTTTTGCGCGGCTGGGTGTTGACCGGCTTCCCCTGGCTGCAGTTTGGCTACAGCCAGATCGACGGCCCGCTGAAAGGGCTGGCGCCGGTGATGGGCGTCGAGGCAATCAACTTCCTGCTGATGGTGGTGAGCGGCCTGCTGGTGCTGGCGCTGGTGCAGCGCAACTGGCGTCCGCTGGCGGCGGCGCTGATCCTCTTTGCCCTGCCTTTCCCGCTGCGTTATATCCAGTGGTTTACCCTTGAGCCAGAACGCGCCACCCAGGTGTCGATGGTGCAGGGTAATATTCCCCAGTCGCTGAAATGGGATGAAGGTCAGCTGATCAACACCCTGAAAATTTATCTGGATGCCACCCAGAAAGAGATGGGCAAATCCCAGCTGATTATCTGGCCGGAGTCGGCGATCCCGGATCTGGAGATTAACCAGCAGCGTTTTCTCGGCATGATGGACGATCTGCTGCGCGCCCGTGACACCACCCTGATCACCGGGATCGTGGATGCGCGTCTGAACAAGCAGAACCGTTACGACACTTACAACACCATCATCACGCTGGGGAAAGATAACCCTTACAGCTATGAGTCGACCAACCGCTACAACAAAAATCACCTGGTGCCTTTTGGTGAGTTTGTCCCGCTGGAGTCGATTCTGCGTCCGCTGGCGCCGTTCTTCGATCTGCCGATGTCCTCGTTTAGCCGGGGCCCCTACGTTCAGCCTCAGCTCAGCGCTCACGGCTTCCTGCTGACCGCCGCCATTTGCTACGAGATCATCCTCGGCGAGCAGGTTCGGGATAATTTCCGGCCGAACACCGACTATCTGCTGACCATCTCTAACGATGCCTGGTTTGGTAAGTCCATCGGTCCGTGGCAGCACTTCCAGATGGCGCGCATGCGCTCTCTGGAGCTGGCACGCCCGCTGCTGCGCAGCACCAACAACGGCATTACCGCCGTGATCGGTCCGCAGGGCGAAATTCAGGCTATGCTCCCGCAGTTTACCCGCGACGTGCTGACGGCGAAGGTCACCCCGACGACCGGGCTGACGCCTTACGCCCGTACCGGCAACTGGCCGCTGTGGATCCTGACCGCGCTGTTCGGCTTTGGTGCCGTGCTGATGAGCCTTCGTCAGCGTAGTAAGTAATTCGCCCCCTCACCTCTTTGCCCGGCGGCGCTACGCTTGCCGGGCCTACGGTTTTGTAGGCCGGGTAAGGCGCAGCCGCCACCCGGCAACTTCCTCAGACTTTCATTTCTGGCACGCCTATTGCTTTGTTTATTCTCGTAAACGCGATTTGGCTTAACGTGCAACCTGGTCGCACCAGCATAGTTCGCCGGTAGCACCGAAACGGTGCAACGGAAGATTTATGCCTCTGAATGGTGCGGCGCGCTTCGCAAAAATAAACAATAACGCAGCAAAATCTTTACATTAAGCCAGACTAAATGTTAACAAACACGTATAACACTGCACTCGTATCGCGCGAGCTATAACAACATCACACCGAATATCAATGCGCACCTGACGCTGATAAAAAAGGAGTTGGATATGCAATTACGTAAACTGGCCACAGCAATGCTGGTAATGGGATTGTCCGCAGGCGTCGTGCACGCTGAAGATGCTGCCCCGGCAGCGGGCGGTACCCTGGAAAAGATCGCTAAAAACGGCGTGATTGTGGTCGGCCACCGTGAATCTTCTGTTCCGTTCTCATACTACGACAACACGCAAAAAGTCGTGGGTTACTCTCAGGATTACTCCAACGCCATCGTTGACGCGGTGAAGAAGAAGCTCAATAAACCGGATCTGGAAGTGAAGCTGATCCCAATCACTTCACAAAACCGTATCCCGCTGCTGCAAAACGGCACTTTCGATTTTGAGTGTGGTTCCACCACCAACAACCTTGAGCGTCAGAAACAGGCTGCCTTCTCCGATACCATCTTCGTGGTGGGCACCCGTCTGCTGACCAAAAAAGGCGGCGAGATTAAAGACTTCGACGACCTGAAAGGCAAAGCGGTAGTCGTGACCTCTGGTACCACCTCTGAAGTGCTGCTGCACAAGCTGAACGAAGAGAAGAAAATGGACATGCGCATCATCAGCGCCAAAGACCACGGTGACTCTTTCCGTACCCTGGAGAGCGGTCGCGCGGTGGCGTTTATGATGGATGATGCCCTGCTGGCCGGTGAGCGTGCAAAAGCGAAGAAACCGGACAACTGGGAAATCGTCGGCACCGCGCAATCTAAAGAGGCCTATGGCTGCATGATGCGTAAAGACGACGCGGAATTTAAGAAACTGGTCGATGACACCATCGCTCAGGTTCAGACCTCCGGCGACGCGGAAAAATGGTTCGATAAGTGGTTCAAGAACCCAATCCCACCAAAAAATCTGAACATGAACTTTGAGCTGTCTGACGACATGAAGGCACTGTTTAAAGAACCGAATGACAAGGCACTTAACTAATTAGAACCATTAAGGGGCGGGATCTCCTGCCCTCTCGATTGTCGGGAAGCGCGGACAGACTAAACGTTGAGTGGTCGTTCCCCACTCAGCGCGAACATTAAAGCTTCTCACCAATCTTCGAGGGTAGCGCTGCTACCCTTTTTTTTCTGGAGTTTATTATGTCAATCGACTGGAACTGGGGCATTTTTCTGCAGCAAGCCCCGTTCGGCAACACCACCTATCTTGGCTGGCTGTGGAGCGGTTTTCAGGTCACGGTCGCACTGTCGATCACGGCATGGATCATCGCCTTTCTCGTCGGCTCGCTGTTCGGTATTTTACGTACCGTGCCTAACCGTTTTCTCTCTTCGCTGGGAACCTGCTACGTCGAATTGTTCCGTAACGTTCCGTTAATCGTGCAGTTCTTTACCTGGTACCTGGTTATCCCGGAACTGCTGCCGGAAGATATCGGCATGTGGTTCAAGTCTGAGCTGGATCCTAACGTTCAGTTCTTTATCTCCTCCATGCTCTGCCTGGGTCTGTTCACCGCCGCCCGCGTGTGCGAGCAGGTGCGCGCGGCGATCCAGTCCCTTCCTCGCGGCCAGAAAAACGCAGCCCTGGCGATGGGCCTGACGTTACCGCAGGCCTACCGCTATGTGCTGCTGCCGAATGCCTATCGCGTGATTGTGCCGCCGATGACCTCGGAGATGATGAACCTGGTGAAGAACTCGGCCATCGCCTCCACCATTGGTCTGGTCGATATGGCCGCGCAGGCGGGCAAGCTGCTCGATTACTCCGCGCACGCGTGGGAATCCTTCACCGCCATTACCCTGGCGTATGTGCTGATTAATGCCGTGATTATGCTGGTGATGAACCTGGTCGAACGTAAAATTCGCCTGCCGGGCAATCTGGGGGGCAAATAATGTACGAGTTTGACTGGAGTTCCATTGTTCCTTCCATGCCCTACCTGATTGATGGCCTGATCGTCACCCTGAAGATCACCCTGACGGCGATAATTATCGGGATTGTCTGGGGCACCCTGCTGGCGGTAATGCGCCTGTCGAGTTTCAAACCTGTCGCCTGGTTTGCCACCGCTTACGTCAACGTGTTTCGTTCTATCCCGCTGGTGATGGTGTTGCTGTGGTTCTACCTGATCGTACCTGGGCTGCTGCAGGATGTGCTTGGCCTGTCGCCGAAATCCGATATCCGCCTGATCTCAGCGATGGTGGCCTTCTCGATGTTTGAGGCGGCCTACTACTCAGAAATAATCCGCGCCGGGATCCAGAGTATCTCCCGCGGACAGTCCAGCGCCGCACTGGCGCTAGGCATGACCCACTGGCAGTCGATGAAGCTCATCATTCTGCCGCAGGCGTTCCGCGCCATGGTTCCGCTACTGCTGACCCAGGGTATTGTGCTGTTCCAGGATACTTCGCTGGTCTATGTGTTGAGCCTGGCAGACTTCTTCCGCACCGCCTCCACCATCGGTGAGCGCGATGGTACTCAGGTTGAGATGATCCTGTTCGCAGGTGCGGTCTATTTTGTAATTAGTTTAAGCGCGTCGCTGTTGGTCAGCTGGCTGAAGAAAAGGACAGTGTAATGATTTCCCTGAAAAATGTTTCTAAATGGTATGGGCACTTTCAGGTGCTGACCGACTGCTCCACGGAAGTGAAAAAGGGCGAAGTGGTGGTGGTTTGCGGGCCGTCCGGCTCGGGCAAATCCACCCTGATCAAAACCGTGAACGGCCTTGAGCCGGTGCAGCAGGGCGAGATTATCGTCAACGGCACCAAAGTGAATGACAAGAAAACCAACCTGGCGAAGCTGCGTTCCAACGTCGGGATGGTGTTCCAGCATTTCGAACTGTTCCCGCATCTGTCGATCATTGAGAACCTGACTCTGGCACAGGTGAAGGTCCTTAAGCGCGATAAAGCCGCTGCGCGTCAAAAAGGGCTGAAACTGCTGGAGCGCGTGGGCCTCTCTGCTCATGCCGATAAGTTCCCGGCGCAGCTCTCCGGTGGTCAGCAGCAGCGTGTGGCGATTGCCCGTGCGCTCTGTATGGATCCGGTGGCGATGTTATTTGATGAACCGACTTCCGCACTCGACCCTGAGATGATCAACGAAGTACTGGACGTCATGGTCGAGCTAGCGAATGAAGGGATGACCATGATGGTGGTGACCCACGAAATGGGCTTTGCGCGTAAAGTGGCGAACCGCGTCATCTTTATGGATGAAGGGAAAATCGTGGAGGACTCCGCCAAGGAGGAGTTCTTTGCTAATCCGCAATCCGATCGCGCCAAAGATTTCCTCGCCAAAATCCTGCATTAATCTCTCCGGTGCGCAATCGCTCAGATTGCGCACTGCTTCACGCTTTTCATCTGTTTACCTCGTCTGCTCTTCTTATCAGCGTTAGCCTTGTCACAAAACAACACTGAGAAATGGAGAATTCTATGGCACTACCCATCATCCTCGATTGCGACCCGGGTCATGATGACGCTATCGCACTCGTCCTGGCCCTTGCTTCACCCGAACTGGAACTCAAGGCGGTAACCTCTTCTGCCGGGAACCAGACCCCGGACAAAACCCTGCGCAATGTGCTGCGAATGCTGACCCTGTTGAAGCGCAGCGATATTCCGGTCGCTGGCGGGGCAGTCAAGCCCCTGATGCGCGATCTGATCATTGCCGATAACGTCCATGGGGAGAGCGGCCTTGATGGCCCTGCCCTGCCCGAGCCCGGCTTTACCCCGCAGGATTGCACCGCCGTTGAGCTGATGGCAAAAGTGTTACGTGAGAGTCCTGTACCGGTGACGCTGGTGGCGACCGGGCCACAAACCAACGTCGCCCTGCTGCTGAATAGCCACCCGGAACTGCATAACAAAATCGGCCAGATTGTGATCATGGGCGGGGCGATGGGGCTGGGTAACTGGACACCCGCAGCTGAGTTCAACATCTTTGTTGATCCAGAAGCCGCCGAAATGGTCTTCCAGTCCGGTATTCCGGTGGTGATGGCCGGTCTGGACGTGACCCACCGGGCACAAGTTATGGCGGAGGACATTGAGCGTTTTCGCCAGATCGGTAATCCGGTGGCGACCACGGTCGCAGAGCTTCTCGATTTCTTTATGGAGTACCATAAAGCGGAGAAATGGGGGTTTCAGGGGGCTCCCTTGCACGATCCCTGCACCATCGCCTGGCTACTGAAGCCGGAAATCTTCACCACCGTAGCGCGTTGGGTTGGGGTGGAAACCCAGGGGAAATATACCCAGGGCATGACGGTAGTGGATTATTATTGCCTCACCGGAAATAAGCCTAATACGCAGGTGATGATCGATATTCAACGTGAAGCATTTATTGACCTGCTGGCAGAACGGCTGGCGTTTTATCGCTAAAGTATGCCGTTACTGGTTCGCGCCTCGCTATATCCGGAGGCGCAAATTTGAAATAATCTGAATTCATATTTCACATACCTGACATTATATCCATATATCAATTCATAAAAAAATGAGTCAAAAAGGGCTGGACTCAACGCGCTCACCTTCGATAATATCCCGCCGCTTTTAAAATAACCCCTACTTCAGCCAAACATCGGGATAATCATTAACCTTTCCTAAAAATATAATTAATTTTACCATCTGATTTATTTTTATAATATTTAATCAAAGCTAACCGCTAATATTATGAGAAGGATTCTCATAATGGTGCAGCACTAAAGCCCGCAAATAAAATGGATTTCCTATATGCTAAAAATTGCTTTGACGTCTATAACCGGTTTTTTCGTCTTGTTGTCCTTAAGCTTTGACGCTGAAGCCAGCGCTTTCCAGTCAGCTGCCAGCCAGACAGAGCAGGATAAGGCTCGCCAGGCATCGCTGGCGCCGCAACAGCAAGAATTTAAATCCGACAGAGCCTCGTCAGGCAACAAAACGATTATTTTCCCTAAAGAAGACGTCTGTAAATATATCAACGGCGTACTTATTGAATCGGAAGACGATAAGCTGACCAAAAAACTGTTGCACAAGCTGGCAAGTCAGGCGAATTCTCACTGCCTTGGTATTAAAGGTATTAATCTGCTTGCCCAGGCGCTGCAAAACGAACTTATTTCCCAGGGGTATATTACGTCTTTAATAGATATTCCGCCGCAGGATATCGCGAATGGCATTTTAAAATTGACGCTGGCCTACGGCAAAGTGGGAAGCATCGCCTGGGATGCAAAGAAAGAAAATAGCAAGATCAGCCTGTGGAACAGCCTGCCCTTTACTAAAGATGAGATCCTCAAGCTATCAGACCTCGAACAAGGTATGGCCAATCTTCAGCGTCTGCCTGGATCTTCCGCGCATATGCAGCTGAAGCCAGGCAAACAGAACGGTGAAACCGAGATCGTTCTTACCCGTCAGATGAAAAAACCGTGGCAAATTGGGGCATGGCTGGACGACGCCGGTAGTCGCGCCACTGGACGCTACCAGGGGGGCGGCTCGTTGTACCTGTACGATCTGACCACCCTGAACGATATCCTGTACGTCGCCGCGGGCGGCGACGTTGAGTACAACCAGCATGACGACGGCAACCATAACGCCAGCATCTATTATTCCATTCCTTTCGGCTACTGGAACGCCAGCGTCTATGCCTCGCAAAGTACCTATCTTCAGCAATTTAAGGGAAGATTCTCTTCAACCGACTATGAGAGTAAAAACCGCTATTTCAGCGCAACTATCGAAAGGCTTCTGTCGCAAACCAGAACACAAAAAACCAGCCTGGTAGCCAGAATATTTAAAAGCCGTTCACGCTACTATTTTGGCGGCAGCGAATTGTCCGTTATGCGCAAACAGAACCCGGCCTGGGAGCTGAGCCTGCGTCATCAGCATTACTTTAATAACAAAGTCGTTGATGCCGGCCTTAGCGTGCAACGCCGCTTAGGATGGTTAAGTTCCATGGCGACCCCGGAAGAAAAAGCCGGTCTGTTTGACAACGAGGCACGGGTATTGCGCGCCGATATTAAGGCCTTGATGAAATTCGCCAGTACCGGCGAAAAGTTCACCTATGCGCCTGCGTTAAGCGTTCAGATCAGCCCCGATAAATTGTCATCAGATAATAGCTTTAACATCGGCAGCCGCTGGTCTGTCCGTGGATTTGATGGTGAAAGAACGCTGTCCAGTAGCGAAGGATGGTATATGCGCAATGATTTTATCTGGGATATGCCCGTGCCGAACCAGCAGTTTTATTTAGGTCTGGATATTGGAAAAATTATAGGCAGCGATCAATACCAGCAGGGAAAAGTATTATCTGGCACGGTAGCTGGCTTACGTGGCCGGGTACTTTCCACAGAGTATGATCTCTTCCTCGGTACCCCGGTCACTAAACCCAAAAGCTATCATACCGATGCGCTTAATATGGGGTTTTCTTTACAATGGAGGTATTAGCCACACAAAAACAAATAGCGTCTTACTCATTTTTATAAATCGTTTTATCTCAAGGAATATTTTTAAAGGATCTTATTAAATGTTTAAATTTAAACTTTCTTATGTTGCACTTGCTACCGCATTAACCTCAACCTGTGTTCTCGCCGACCCGACCATTTATCTTCACCATTCCGGCGCCACCGTTGTTGATATTGAAGCACCGAATGCTGCAGGTGTTTCGCATAACATGTACCGTGAATTCAACGTTAATAATAAAGGGTTGATTCTTAATAACAGTGGCGCTGATGTGACACACAGTACCTTAGGCGGCATCGCAAAAAATAATAATCTCACGAATGGCGGTGCATCCGTCATCCTTAATGAAGTGATCTCCAATAAATCCAGTTCACTGAACGGCTTTATCGAAGTTAATGGTCAGAAAGCTGACGTGGTGATCGCTAACCCGAACGGTATTAGCTGCTCAGGTTGTAACTTCATTAACGCCAATAAGGTGGTGATGACCACCGGTAATGTTAATCTGGATAGCACCGGCGCCATTGCGAGTTATAACGTCACCGGTGGCAAAATTTCCGTGGATGCCTATGGCATGTATGCTAACGACAACTATGTCGCATTGCTGGCGGATACCATTAACCTGAATGGCATGGTTAACGCCAAAAACGCCACGATCAGCACCGGTAATTTCACCTTCGATAACACCACCGGCAGCGTGACCTCTCACGGTAAAACAGCAAACCTGCTGCAAACCATCATCCCTGAATACAGCCTCGACGTTTCCAGTCTCGGTGGCGTAAAAGCAGGCAGCATTACCATGGTGGGTAACAACCTGGGCTTTGGCGTGCGTAATAAAGGGTCCATCGTGGCGAATACCAGCCTCGCCATGGCCAGCAACGGCAGCCTGATCAACGAGGGGTCGATCACCAACAATGGTTACGTGGCTCAGATTGCCTCAGCCGGCACCTTGAAAAATAGCGGAACCATCTCTACCAAAAATATCGCCATGATCAGCAGCAATGGTGAACTCAACAACAGCGGTACCATCGCCAATAGTTCGCAGATGTCAATCACGACAGGCGGCAATATTGAGAATACCGGTACCATTAAAGCCAGCGAAAATCTGGTGGTTGCGACTAACGGCAACCTCAAAACCACCTATGGTTCGATGCTGAGCAGTGATAACACGCTCTCCGTTACAGCAATCGGTAACATCACCAACGGCGGTTCCACTCACGCGAAAGATACCACCGTACTTTTTGGCGGTGATAAACTCACAGTGACAGGGAATATTCACGGTACAGATAACCTGCTGATTAAGTCCTCTAATGGCGGCGTAACCCGGAATGGCGCTATCGTTAATGAAGGAAAAATCGCGGGCGATACCATCGAAATCGCTACCAATGGCAACATAAAAAACGCGAAAAACGGGGTTATCTCTGCAGGTAAGTCGATGAAGACACGCAGCTATTCCCTCGACAATGCTGGTTACATTGATGCTAATTATGCCAGCGTATTCATCGATAACTATTCCACCACCAACAGCGGCAGTATTGTCGGTTATAACCTTGAGTTCCTGACCTGGTTCGACATGCTCAACGAAAGCATAATCCAGGCGCATGGCGATCTGAAAATCAACACTCAGAAAAACGGTAAGTTCATTAACCGTGGTGGCGTCTATGCCGGATATACCATGACCTTGGCCGCGAAACAGGTCGTCAACGGGGGCTATAGCTGTGGTCTCTTCAGGACCTGTGGCGTAGGTTCGCTGAACGCCCAAAAACTGATTCTCAACTCCACCCATAAATATGCCTCCAACATGGGCGGAACGCAGAATTTCAAATCAACAGAGATCATCACCTATAAATAAGTGACACCTTAAAACGATGCGCAGAGCCTGCGCATCGTTTTACCTGTTAAGGTTCAAACGGCCGCCGCTGAAACTGGTCATGGCCGCATTTAGGACAGAGCGGTAGCGTCTCCGGCGTATAGATAGCCAGGTGAAAATGGCAGCTCTCGCACACCAGATTCCCCAGTCCGACCACCTCGCCGCTGTGATAGACACCGTGATGATTAAGATCCTGGAACACCTCACGCCACTCCAGCTGCGTCTTATCGGTGATATCCGCCAGCTCCTGCCACAGGCTCTCTTTAATCACCCGCATAAATACGCTGTCGGCGACCTCATCCTGGCTCTCTTCATAGCTGCGGGCGAACTCTTCCAGATCGCGGCGCACGGCACGGGTCACCTCTTCCACTTCGGTACGTGTTAACTCACCCGTCTGCGTCACCCTCAGGCGTGCCTGCTCGACAAGCGCATCGATATCACGCTCTCCATTACGCAGACGTTCAGTTAATGTGGCGACCAGTTCACGGTAAAATTGAGCAACCTTGTTCATCATTTGCCTCCCGGGTAAGTAACTCTCTCTAATGATAGACCTTATTTGCGCTCCGCTTTGTCAGCTCATCCACACTCTGCGTAAATTCCTGCAAGGCGCTTTTGAGGTAAAGGCTGTTTTGACGCGGACGTTTGGGCTATGCTATGCGGATCTGAAATACCACATCCATTGGCTACGTTTGTAGCTGTATTGAACACAGGACCACTGGCTGCCATGCAAGAGCAATACCGCCCGGAAGAGATAGAATCGAAAGTCCAGCAACACTGGGACGAGAAGCGCACTTTTGAAGTCACCGAAGACGAGAGCAAAGAGAAGTATTACTGCCTGTCGATGCTTCCCTATCCTTCTGGCCGACTACACATGGGCCACGTGCGTAACTACACCATCGGTGATGTGATTGCCCGCTATCAGCGCATGCTGGGTAAAAACGTCCTGCAGCCAATCGGCTGGGATGCGTTTGGCCTGCCGGCTGAAGGTGCTGCAGTAAAAAACAACACCGCGCCAGCACCATGGACCTACGACAACATCGCCTACATGAAAAACCAGCTCAAAATGCTGGGCTTTGGCTATGACTGGAGCCGTGAGCTGGCGACCTGCACCTCGGAATACTACCGCTGGGAGCAGAAGTTCTTCACCGAGCTCTACAAAAAAGGGCTGGTCTACAAGAAAACCTCCGCCGTTAACTGGTGCCCCAACGATCAGACCGTTCTCGCTAACGAACAGGTTATCGACGGCTGCTGCTGGCGCTGCGACACCAAAGTTGAGCGTAAAGAGATCCCGCAGTGGTTTATCAAAATCACCGCTTACGCGGACGAGCTGCTGAGCGATCTGGACAATCTGGATCACTGGCCAGATACCGTAAAAACCATGCAGCGCAACTGGATCGGCCGTTCTGAAGGGGTGGAAATCACCTTCAACGTTGAAAACTACGACCAGAAGCTGACCGTTTACACCACCCGCCCGGACACCTTCATGGGCGCGACCTACCTGGCCGTGGCCGCAGGTCACCCGCTGGCGCAGAAAGCGGCAGAGAACAATCCGGAACTGGCTGCCTTCATCGACGAATGCCGCAACACCAAAGTGGCCGAAGCCGATATGGCGACCATGGAGAAAAAAGGCGTTGCTACCGGTTTCTACGCCACGCACCCGCTGACCGGCGAAGCGATCCCGGTCTGGGCAGCCAACTTTGTGCTGATGGAGTACGGTACGGGCGCGGTGATGGCCGTTCCGGGTCACGATCAGCGCGACTACGAATTTGCCACCAAATACAACCTGGCCATCAAGCCGGTTATCCTCGCGGCAGACGGCTCTGAGCCGGATCTGTCTGAGCAGGCGCTGACCGAGAAAGGCACCCTGTTCAACTCCGGTGAATTCAGCGGCCTGAGCTTCGAAGAGGGCTTCAACGCCATTGCCGACAAGCTGGCGGCACTGGGCGTTGGCGAGCGTAAAGTTAACTACCGTCTGCGCGACTGGGGTGTTTCCCGTCAGCGTTACTGGGGCGCGCCAATCCCGATGGTCACCCTGGAAGATGGCACCGTGATCCCAACCCCGGAAGATCAGCTCCCGGTGATCCTGCCGGAAGACGTGGTCATGGACGGCATCACCAGCCCAATCAAAGCCGATCCTGAGTGGGCGAAAACCACCGTTAACGGCATGCCTGCGCTGCGTGAAACCGACACCTTCGACACCTTTATGGAGTCCTCCTGGTACTACGCGCGCTATACCTGCCCGCAGTATCAGGAAGGCATGCTGGATTCCGATGCAGCAAACTACTGGCTGCCGGTGGATATCTACATTGGCGGGATCGAACACGCCATCATGCACCTGCTCTACTTCCGCTTCTTCCACAAGCTGATGCGCGACGCAGGCCTAGTGACTTCTGACGAGCCAGCGAAACAGCTGCTGTGTCAGGGCATGGTGCTGGCAGATGCCTTCTACTACGTGGGTGCTAACGGCGAGCGTAACTGGGTCTCCCCGGTTGATGCCATCGTTGAGCGCGACGAGAAAGGCCGCATCGTTAAAGCGAAAGATGCTGCAGGTCATGAGCTGGTGTATACCGGCATGAGCAAAATGTCGAAGTCCAAAAACAACGGCATCGACCCGCAGGTGATGGTTGAGCGTTACGGTGCCGATACCGTGCGTCTGTTCATGATGTTTGCCTCCCCGGCAGACATGACCCTGGAGTGGCAGGAGTCCGGCGTTGAAGGGGCTAACCGCTTCCTGAAACGTGTCTGGAAACTGGTTTACGAGCACACCTCTCAGGGCGAGGCACCAGCACTGGATACCGCGGCGCTGACGGAAGATCAGCAGGCGCTGCGTCGTGATGTTCATAAAACTATTGCTAAAGTGACCGATGATATTGGTCGCCGTCAGACCTTCAATACCGCAATTGCGGCTATTATGGAATTGATGAACAAGCTGGCGAAAGCCCCGCAGGAAGGCGAGCAGGATCGTGCCTTAATGCGTGAAGCGCTGCTGGCGGTTGTCCGTATGCTGAACCCGTTCACCCCTCACGCCAGCTTTACCCTGTGGCAGGAGCTGAACGGTGAAGGCGATATCGACAATGCACCCTGGCCGGTGGCGGATGAATCCGCAATGGTGGAAAACACCACGCTGGTCGTCGTGCAGGTCAACGGCAAAGTTCGCGGTAAAATCACTGTTCCGGTTGATGCAACCGAAGAGCAGGTCCGCGAGCGTGCTGGCCAGGAACATCTGGTGGCGAAGTATCTCGATGGCGTTACCGTACGTAAAGTGATCTACGTGCCCGGTAAACTGCTGAACCTGGTCGTTGGCTAAGCGCGGGAGGAAGCGTGCGACAACTGGCAACATTACTGTTATCGCTGGCGGTGTTGGTCACCGCCGGCTGTGGCTGGCACCTGCGCAACACCACACAGGTGCCGGAAAAGATGAAAACGATGATTTTCGATTCGGGCGATCCAAATGGTCCGCTGAGCCGTGCCATTCGTAACCAGCTGCGTCTTAACGGCGTTGATCTGATCGAAAAAGGGACGCTGCGCCAGGATATACCGTCCTTCCGCGTATTGAGCTCTACCCTGAGCCAGGATACTGCTTCCATCTTCCAGGATGGTCGTACTGCGGAATACCAGATGGTGATGGAAGTGCACGCCGCGGTTCTGATCCCGGGTAGCGATATTTACCCGATCAGCACCAAGGTCTACCGTTCGTTCTTCGATAACCCACAGACTGCGCTGGCGAAAGATGCTGAGCAGTCCATTATCATCAACGAAATGTATGACAAGGCAGCGGAGCAGCTGATCCGTAAGCTGCCAAGCGTCCATACCGCTGAAAAAGAGAATGACCTTAAAGCTCAGCCTTCCGCTCAGCCAACGGCATCCTCACCTCGCGTCTCCACGACGCTGGGTCAGTAATGCTCAGGTTGTACCCTGAACAACTCCGCGCGCAGCTCAATGAAGGGCTGCGCGCGGCGTATCTGCTTCTCGGAAACGATCCTCTGCTGCTGCAGGAAAGCCAGGACGCCGTACGTCAGATGGCTGCGACCCAGGGCTTTGACGAGCACCACAGCTTCACACTGGATAACAGCACCGACTGGCAGGAGATTTTCTCCCTCTGCCAGGCGATGAGTCTGTTTGCCGCCCGGCAAACCCTGCTTATTCAGCTCCCGGAAAATGGCCCCAATGCGGCCCTCAATGAACAACTGGCCACGCTGGTGAGTCTGCTGCACAGCGATCTTCTGCTGATTGTGCGCGGCAACAAGCTGACCAAAGCCCAGGAGAATGCCGCCTGGTTTACGGCGCTGGCAAACCATTCGGTGCTGGTGACCTGCCAGACTCCGGAGCAGACCCATCTGCCGAAATGGGTGGCGGCCCGGGCAAAGCAGAACAATCTGCAGCTCGATGATGCGGCGAACCAGCTGCTCTGTTACTGCTACGAAGGCAACCTGCTGGCTCTGGCTCAGGCCCTCGAGCGGCTGTCGCTGCTCTGGCCGGATGGCAAGCTGACCCTGCCGCGCGTCGAGCAGGCGGTTAACGACGCGGCCCACTTCACCCCTTTCCATTGGGTTGATGCCCTGCTCTCAGCGAAGAGCAAGCGCGCCCTGCATATCCTGCAACAGCTGCGTCTTGAAGGCAGTGAGCCGGTGATCCTGCTCCGCACCTTACAACGGGAACTGTTGCTGCTGCTGACCCTGAAGCGTCAGTCAGCGCACACACCTCTGCGCACCCTTTTTGATAAACATCGGGTCTGGCAGAACCGTCGCGGCATGACCACCGAGGCCCTGAACCGCCTGAGCCCGGAACAGCTGCGTCAGGCCGTTCAGCTGCTGACGCGTACCGAGCTGACCCTCAAGCAGGATTACGGCCAGTCGATCTGGTCCGAGCTGGAAAGCCTTTCACTGCTGCTGTGCCACAAAGCGCTGGCCGATATTTTTATAGAAGGGTAAGAGATGCGCACTCTACAGGCCCTGTTTGGCGGCACCTTTGACCCGGTACACTACGGGCATCTGAAACCGGTCGAAATTCTGGCGAACCAGATTGGCCTGCAATGCGTCACTATTATGCCGAACAACGTGCCGCCGCACCGCCCGCAGCCCGAGGCCAGCCCTGCCCAGCGCAAAGCGATGCTGCAGCTGGCGATCGCCGATAAGCCGCTGTTTCGCCTTGATGAACGCGAGCTGCGCCGGGACACCCCGTCGTATACCGCCGAAACGCTGCAGGCGTGGCGCGCCGAACAGGGGCCGGAGACACCGCTGGCGTTTATCATCGGTCAGGACTCGCTGCTTAACTTCCCGAGCTGGTATCAGTATCAGACGATCCTCGATAACAGCCATCTGATCGTCTGTCGTCGCCCGGGCTATGCCCTGACGATGAAAGAGGAGCAGCATCAACGGTGGCTCGAGCAGCACCTGACGTATCAGGCTGAAGATCTGCATAGCCTGCCGGCCGGGAAAATCTTTCTGGCGGAAACACCGTGGTTTGATATTTCGGCCACCCTGATCCGCCAGCGTCTGCAGCAGGGGCTCCCCTGCGATGAGATGTTACCGGCTGCAGTGCTGCGTTACATTCAACAGCAGGGTCTGTATCAGAAAAGCAGCAACTGACTGGATGGCGGGAGAAAAAGCGCGCCATTCGCGCTCTCGCCATTGACACCCCCGTCCAGGCTGATATCCTCCGCTGCCAGACTTCCCGCCAGCACTGTTTTACAAAAACTGTTTTACAAAAATGGCGATGCAATCTCCGGCATAGGGTGGGATGATACCCGCCTTCGCAGGCCCGTCCGGTGACATTTGTCCCGACACTGCGGCCAGTTCAGGTATACTGTCTGGCTACGAATTTACAGTTATTCAATCTCACTTTCCCAGGGGGAAAACTTGCAGGGTAAAGCACTCCAGGATTTTGTTATCGACAAAATTGATGATCTGAAAGGTCAGGACATCATCACCATCGACGTTCAGGGCAAATCAAGCATCACCGATTGCATGATTATCTGCACCGGTACCTCCACTCGCCATGTGGCTTCCATCGCTGACCATGTGGTTCAGGAATCCCGCGCCGCCGGTATGCTGCCGCTGGGCGTAGAAGGCGAAGCGACCGCTGACTGGGTCGTTGTTGACCTTGGCGATGTGATTGTCCACGTCATGCAGGAAGAGAGCCGTCGTCTGTATGAGCTGGAAAAACTCTGGGGTTAATGCGTGAAGCTGCAACTGGTAGCCGTCGGCACAAAAATGCCCGACTGGGTACAAACGGGGTTTACCGAATATCTGCGTCGTTTTCCGAAAGACATGCCGTTTGAGCTGGTGGAGATCCCCGCCGGCAAACGCGGCAAAAACGCAGATATCAAACGCATTCTCGACAAAGAGGGTGAACTGATGCTGGCTGCCGCAGGCAAAAACCGCATCGTCACGCTCGATATTCCGGGCAAGCCCTGGGATACACCGCAGCTGGCGCATGAACTGGAGCGCTGGAAGCAGGACGGTCGCGACGTCAGCCTGTTAATTGGCGGTCCGGAGGGGTTATCTCCCGCCTGCAAAGCGGCAGCAGAACAGAGTTGGTCTCTCTCCGCGCTGACGCTGCCCCACCCGCTGGTTCGGGTGTTGGTTGCTGAAAGTCTCTATCGCGCGTGGAGCATCACGACTAACCATCCTTATCACCGTGAGTAATGATGACGTCCTGGATAAATTAAGCAGCGGATGAAACTACAGAATTCTTTTCGCGACTATACGGCTGAGTCCGCGCTGTTTGTGCGCCGGGCGCTGGTCGCCTTTTTGGGGATTTTGCTGCTGACTGGCGTGCTGATCGCCAACCTCTATAATCTGCAGATTGTCCGTTTTACCGATTACCAGACCCGCTCCAACGAAAACCGCATCAAACTCGTCCCCATCGCCCCCAGCCGCGGCATTATCTACGATCGCAACGGTACGCCACTGGCGCTGAACCGCACGATCTACCAGATTGAAATGATGCCCGAAAAGGTCGATAACGTGCAGGATACGCTCGACGCGCTGCGCAGCGTGGTCGATCTCAATGATGACGATATTGCCGCCTTTAAAAAAGAGCGCTCCCGCTCGCATCGCTTTACGTCGATCCCGGTAAAAACCAACCTCACCGAGGTGCAGGTTGCCCGTTTCGCCGTGAACCAGTACCGCTTCCCCGGTGTGGAAGTCAAAGGCTACAAACGCCGTTTCTATCCGTACGGCTCTGCCCTGACGCACGTCATCGGCTATGTTTCGAAAATTAACGATAAAGACGTCGACAGGCTGGACAAAGACGGCAAGCTCGCCAACTACGCGGCGACGCACGATATCGGCAAGCTGGGCATTGAGCGCTACTACGAAGATATGCTCCACGGCCAGACCGGTTACGAAGAGGTTGAAGTCAACAACCGTGGCCGGGTGATCCGCCAGCTGAAAGAGGTGCCGCCTCAGGCCGGGCATGACATCTATCTGACTCTGGATCTTAAACTCCAGCAGTATGTTGAAACCCTGCTGGCTGGCAGCCGTGCGGCGGTCATTGTGAGCGACCCGCGCAGCGGCAGCATTCTGGCGCTGGTTTCGACCCCAAGCTATGACCCGAACCTGTTTGTCGATGGCATCTCCAGCAAGGACTATGCTGGCCTGCTCAACGATCCGAACACGCCGCTGGTAAACCGCGCGACGCAGGGTGTCTATCCGCCAGCCTCGACGGTGAAACCTTATGTGGCGGTCTCCGCGCTGAGCGCCGGGGTGATCACCCGCAATACCGGCCTCTTCGATCCGGGCTGGTGGCAGTTGCCTGGCTCTGAAAAACGCTACCGCGACTGGAAGAAGTGGGGCCACGGTCATCTGAACGTTACCAAATCGCTGGAGGAGTCGGCAGATACCTTCTTCTATCAGGTTGCCTACGACATGGGCATCGACCGTCTGTCGGAATGGATGGGCAAATTTGGCTATGGTCATTACACCGGTATCGACCTGTCAGAAGAGCGTTCCGGCAACATGCCAACCCGTGAATGGAAGCTGAAACGCTTTAAAAAACCCTGGTATCAAGGGGACACCATTCCGGTGGGGATCGGCCAGGGTTACTGGACCGCCACCCCAATCCAGATGAACAAAGCGCTGATGATCCTTATCAATGACGGGGTGGTGAAAGTGCCACATCTGCTGATGAGCACCGTCGAAGACGGCAAAAAAGTGCCCTGGTCGCAGCCGCACGAGCCGCCGGTGGGCGATATCCATTCCGGTTACTGGGAAATTGCCAAAGACGGGATGTACGGCGTAGCCAACCGTGCGAACGGCACGGCGCACAAGTACTTTGCCGGCGCACCTTATAAAATCGCGGCGAAATCCGGTACCGCTCAGGTCTTTGGCCTGAAAGCGAACGAAACCTATAACGCGCATAAAATCGCTGAACGTCTGCGTGACCATAAGCTGATGATTGCGTTTGCTCCATACGATAACCCGCAGGTCGCCGTGTCGATTATTCTGGAAAACGGCGGTGCAGGCCCGGCGGTCGGTACCATCATGCGCCAGATCCTTGACCACATCATGCTGGGTGATAACAACACTGAATTGCCGAGTGAAAGCCCGGCTGCCGCCGGCGCGGAGGACCAATAATCGTGACGGATAATCCGAATAAAAAATCGCTGTGGGACAAGATCCACATCGACCCCGCCATGCTGCTGATCCTGCTGGCCCTTCTGGTCTACAGTGCGCTGGTCATCTGGAGCGCCAGCGGCCAGGATCTCGGCATGACGGAACGTAAGATCGGCCAGATCGCTATGGGCCTGGTGATCATGGTGGTGATGGCGCAGATCCCTCCGCGGGTCTACGAGGGCTGGGCGCCCTATCTTTATATTTTCTGTATTATTCTGCTGGTGGCGGTGGATGCCTTTGGCGCCATCTCAAAAGGGGCGCAGCGCTGGCTCGACCTCGGTATTGTGCGCTTTCAGCCCTCAGAGATTGCGAAAATCGCCGTCCCCCTGATGGTGGCGCGCTTCATTAACCGTGACGTTTGCCCGCCGTCGTTGAAAAACACCGCTATCGCACTGGTGCTGATCTTCCTGCCGACGCTGCTGGTGGCCGCGCAGCCGGACCTCGGCACCTCGATTCTGATCGCCCTCTCCGGCCTGTTCGTGCTGTTCCTTTCCGGGCTGAGCTGGCGGCTTATTGGCATTGCGGTGGTGCTGGTCGCCGCCT
The DNA here is from genome assembly GCF_036780805.1 of Leclercia sp. NCBI lineage: Bacteria > Pseudomonadati > Pseudomonadota > Gammaproteobacteria > Enterobacterales > Enterobacteriaceae > Leclercia > Leclercia sp. The sequence continues at coordinate 85,981 of NZ_DAIQCE010000002.1, forward strand.
TTATCCCGATCCTGTGGTTCTTCCTGATGCACGATTATCAGCGCCAGCGCGTGATGATGTTGTTGGATCCGGAGAGCGACCCGCTCGGAGCAGGCTATCATATTATACAGTCGAAGATTGCGATCGGCTCTGGCGGCCTGCGCGGTAAGGGCTGGCTGCACGGTACCCAGTCGCAGCTTGAGTTTCTGCCCGAACGCCACACCGACTTTATCTTCGCGGTTCTGGCGGAAGAGTTAGGCCTGGTCGGGATATTGATCCTGCTGGCGCTGTACCTGCTGTTAATCATGCGCGGATTATGGATAGCCGCCCGGGCGCAAACCACCTTTGGCCGCGTGATGGCCGGTGGCTTGATGTTGATTTTATTCGTTTATGTTTTCGTAAATATTGGTATGGTGAGCGGTATTCTGCCGGTGGTAGGCGTACCGCTTCCGCTGGTGAGTTACGGAGGCTCGGCCCTGATTGTTCTGATGGCCGGGTTCGGGATCGTCATGTCGATCCACACACACAGAAAAATGTTGTCAAAAAGCGTATAAGGGGCACGCAATGCGTAAGCAGTGGTCTGGGATCTGCATCGCAGTGAGTTTACTGGCAGCCTGTACAAGTGACGATGGTCAGCAGCAAGCGACCGTCGCACCGGCGCAGCCGGCAGTTTGTAATGGTCCGGTCGTTGAGATCAGCGGAGCCGATCCGCGTTTTGAACCGCTGAGCGCTACCGCCAATCAGGATTACGAACGCGACGGTAAAAGCTACAAAATTGTTCAGGATCTTTCCCGATTCAGTCAGGCAGGCCTGGCGGCTATTTATGATGCCGAGCCGGGAAGCAACCTGACCGCCAGCGGCGAAGCGTTTGACCCGATGCAGCTCACCGCTGCGCACCCGACGCTGCCGATCCCGAGCTATGCGCGTATCACCAACCTGGCGAACGGCCGGATGATCGTGGTGCGTATCAACGATCGCGGCCCTTACGGCAACGATCGTGCGATCTCGCTGTCGCGCGCCGCGGCCGACCGCCTGAATACCTCTAATAACACCAAAGTGCGTATCGACCCGATTATTGTCGCTCAGGACGGTACGCTCTCCGGCCCGGGTATGGCCTGTACTACCGTGGCTAAACAGACCTATGCCCTGCCCGCGCGTCCCGATCTGAGTGGCGGTATGGGTAGTGCGTCGTCCGTTTCCGAACCTGCGCCACAGGGTGACGTGCGTCCCATCAGTAACGACACGCTGAAAAGCGAAGACAGCATGGGCGCGCCGGTCAGCAGCAGCGGCTTCCTTGGCGCTCCGACTACCCTCGCTCCTGGCGTGCTGGAAGGCAGCGAACCGCCTGCCCCTCAGCCGGTGGTCGCCGCGCCGGTGAACCAGACGGCACCGGTCACGGCCCCTGTTACCGCACCGACTCAGGCTCCGGTTACGGCCCCCGTTTCTGCCCCAGCCCAGGCCGGCGGCTACGTCGTTCAGGTTGGCGCGGTCAGCGACCAGGCGCGTGCCCAGCAGTATCAGCAGCGCCTCGGCCAGCAGTTTGGCGTGCCGGGTCGCGTTGAGCAAAATGGCGCGGTATGGCGTATTCAGCTAGGCCCGTTTGCCAGCAAATCTCAGGCGGCGGCTTTACAGCAACGTCTGCAGAATGAAGCGCAGTTACAGTCATTTATCGCTGTTGCAAAATGATTAATCAGCGGTATCCGAATTGTCATTATTTGTCATGTTGATTCACACTCTCATGCGGAAAGTCGGATGCCTGCCTGTATAGCATTTGCTATAGTAAGGCACTTTTTTTAATTCCATCACGGATGTCGTTGTTCTGACCATGAAGACCACTTTCTCCGCTCGTTTTATGCAGCGCATGGCGCTCACTACGGCGCTTTGCGCAGCCACGCTCTCCGTTGCTCACGCCGATGACCTGAATATCAAGACCATGATCCCGGGCGTTCCGCAGATCGACGCGGAATCCTACATCCTGATCGATTACAACTCCGGCAAAGTGTTGGCTGAACAGAACGCGGATTCACGACGCGACCCGGCCAGTCTGACCAAAATGATGACCAGCTACGTCATCGGTCAGGCCATGAAAGCAGGTAAATTCAAAGAAACCGACCTGGTGACCATCGGTAACGATGCGTGGGCCACCGGCAACCCGGTGTTTAAAGGCTCATCTCTGATGTTCCTGAAACCCGGCATGCAGGTTCCTGTTTCCCAGCTGATCCGTGGTATCAACCTGCAGTCCGGTAACGACGCCTGCGTGGCGATGGCAGACTTTGCCGCGGGTAGCCAGGACGCCTTCGTCGGCCTGATGAACAGCTATGTCACCGCGCTGGGCCTGAAAAACAGCCACTTCCAGACCGTACACGGCCTGGATGCTGACGGTCAGTACAGCTCCGCACGCGATATGGCCCTCATTGGCCAGGCGCTGATCCGTGACGTGCCGAACGAATACACCATCTATAAAGAGAAAGAGTTTACCTTTAACGGTATTCGTCAGACCAACCGCAACGGCCTGCTGTGGGATAACAGCCTGAACGTTGACGGCATCAAAACCGGTCACACCGACAAAGCCGGCTACAACCTGGTGGCCTCTGCCACCGAAGGCCAGATGCGTTTGATCTCTGCGGTAATGGGTGGCCGTACCTTCAAAGGACGTGAAACCGAGAGTAAAAAACTGCTGACCTGGGGCTTCCGCTTCTTCGAAACCGTGAACCCACTGAAAGCGGGCAAAGAGTTCGCCTCTGAGCCGGTCTGGTTTGGTGATAACGATCGCGCCTCTCTGGGCGTCGATAAAGATCTCTACCTGACAATCCCACGCGGCCGCATGAAAGATCTGAAGGCCAGCTATGTGCTGAACGCCAGCGAGCTGCACGCCCCGCTGAAGAAAAACCAGGTTGTGGGCACGATTAACTTCCAGCTCGATGGCAAAACCATCGATCAGCGCCCACTGGTGGTGCTGGACGAAATCCCGGAAGGCAATTTCTTCGGCAAAATCATTGATTACATTAAATTGATGTTCCATCACTGGTTTGGTTAAGAATTGAACACTTGAAAGTGTGATTTCCATCCCCATATACTATGTAACCTGATAACTCCCACCCGATGTGGGAGTTATTATTTTTTGACGTACTGCCGGAGCTTACATGAAAACCAAACTTAACGAACTGCTTGAATTCCCTACTCCTTTTACTTACAAAGTAATGGGACAGGCGTTGCCTGAGCTGGTTGATCAGGTGGTTGAAGTGGTACAGCGCCATGCGCCAGGCGACTACTCTCCGACGGTGAAACCAAGCAGCAAAGGCAACTACCATTCCGTGTCTATCACCATCACGGCAACGCATATTGAACAAGTCGAGACGCTGTACGAAGAGCTCGGTAATATCGATATCGTACGTATGGTGCTGTAACGCCTTTCGGTTACCCGCATCGCCGGGTAACCTGTTTCCCCTCTGTGATATACTCCCCGCTACAGTTTGTCCCTTCGTTCGGAGATATCGTTTTGTATCAGGATACTATTCTCGTCCGCCAGCTTGGGCTGCAGCCCTATGAACCTGTCTCCCAGGCTATGCATGCATTCACTGACACGCGCGACGAGAACACGCTGGATGAGATCTGGCTGGTAGAGCATCCCCCGGTGTTTACCCAGGGTCAGGCCGGAAAAGCAGAGCATCTGCTGATGCCTGGCGACATCCCGGTGATCCAGAGCGATCGTGGCGGGCAAATTACCTATCACGGGCCGGGACAACAGGTGATGTATGTCCTGCTCAATTTAAAACGCAGGAAGCTCGGCGTGCGCGAACTGGTGACCCTGCTTGAACAGACGGTGGTCAATACGCTGGCGGAATTTGATATTGATGCGCACCCGCGTGCGGATGCGCCTGGCGTCTATGTCGGCGAAAAGAAAATATGTTCACTGGGTCTGCGTATTCGTAAAGGATGCTCTTTTCACGGCCTTGCATTAAATATCAATATGGACCTTTCACCTTTCCAGCGAATCAATCCGTGCGGTTATGCCGGGATGGAAATGGCGCAAATGCATCAGTGGGTAGAGAACATTACCCCAGAAATTGCACGGCCTCATTTGATTAATGCTTTTTTAGCGCGGCTTAACAATCCACCCCATAAATATATTCCTGCTTAATTAACGGTTCCGGTTGGCTCATTATTTGATGGGCCATTCTTATTTCAGGCCTTTTACGCTTTACAACAATCCGTAGTTTCTATATTTTCAAAAAGCCCGCAACGCGCCTGTGTATAAGCATTTACCCGTTTTCTGCTCCGGCATGGCCAACCGCCTGGCACGGATTTCGCCTGCGCAAAATTTAGGCAACCCGATGATTTCACTTAGAATGTTAATTCGCGAAAACAGTTTGACCATAACAATAAGCACATTATTTAAATTCAACTATTATTTATATTGTGAATGAAGAGGGAGGAATGGCGTGGATAATAATAATTCTCCAGAAAAGCGCTTGAGCGATCCAGGTAGTGAAGCAAAACCACAAATTTTTCGGACTTTACGCAATATCGATCTCAATTTATTGACGATTTTTGAAGCGGTTTACGTCCACAAAGGCATCGTTAATGCTGCGAAAATTCTTAATCTCACTCCCTCGGCAATAAGTCAGTCCATTCAAAAACTACGGACAATTTTTCCCGACCCGTTGTTTATTCGTAAAGGCCAGGGCGTGACCCCCACCGCCTACGCCACGCATCTGCACGAGTACATCAGCCAGGGGCTGGAGTCGATTCTCGGGGCGCTGGATTTAACCGGCAGCTACGATAAGCAGCGCACCATCACCATTGGTACTACCCCGACCGTAGGCGCGCTGGTGCTGCCGCAGATCTATCAGGCCGTGAAGGCGCATGCGCCACACCTGATGCTGCGTAATATTTCGGTCAATGACGCCGAAACGCAGTTAGGCCAGTTTCAGACCGACCTGATCGTAGACAGCAACTCTTTGAATGCCCGCGCCCTGAGCCACAACCTCCTGTTCGCTGACAGACTGCTGCTGATCTGCCGTAAACACCATCCGGCGCTGAGCCAGGCTCCCACGGTGGACAATCTTCAGCACTACGAGCAAACGCTGCTGATGCTGGAAGGCCAAAACCTGAATGGGCTGCGACAACGCATCAATGACATCTTCCCGGAAAAGCAGGTCAACTTCAGCAGTTACAATCTCTTTACGATTGCCGCGCTTATTGGCAGCAGCGACCTGATTGGCATCATCCCGGAGCGCCTGTTTAACCTGGTACGCCACTGCTGGCCACTGGAACAGATCCCCTTCGCCCCGCTTAACGCCGAGTGCGTTGAAATCTCGCTGTATTACAACAAGCTGAGCCTGCGCGATCCGGTGCTGGAAAATCTGATTAACGTCATCCGCCAGGCCTTCTGAAAAGGGGCCACCCTCCTCAAAAGCGTGCACTCTCCCGCAAAAGGCACTAAACAACAACTATTTTACAAATTGGCGACCGGGCAGGCTGCTTTATCGTCCGTATCAATGATATACTGCCTGTCGTTCGTTCAAAAATAGTTGATAAATACAACATTCCCTTGAATTGAAACGCTTTCCTTCGATTTTCGCAACTGGAAGACGCACGCTATGAGTAAACCCATTGTGATGGAACGCGGTGTTAAATACCGTGATGCCGATAAAATGGCCCTAATCCCGGTTAAAAACGTGGCTACGGAGCGCGAAGCGCTGTTAAGAAAACCGGCATGGATGAAAATTAAACTTCCGGCGGACTCTTCGCGTATTCAGGGAATCAAAGCGGCGATGCGCAAAAACGGCCTTCACTCCGTTTGTGAAGAGGCTTCCTGCCCGAACCTTGCTGAATGTTTTAACCACGGCACCGCGACCTTTATGATCCTCGGCGCGATTTGTACCCGCCGCTGCCCGTTCTGTGACGTTGCCCACGGTCGTCCTGTCGCCCCTGACGCCAATGAACCGCAGAAACTGGGTCAGACGATTGCTGATATGGCGCTGCGCTACGTGGTTATCACCTCCGTTGACCGCGACGATCTGCGCGACGGTGGAGCTCAGCACTTTGCCGATTGCATCACCGCTATCCGCGAAAAAAGCCCGAACATCAAAATCGAAACGCTGGTACCCGACTTCCGTGGCCGTATGGACCGCGCGCTCGAGATCCTCAACGCCAATCCGCCAGATGTGTTTAACCACAACCTGGAAAACGTACCGCGCCTCTATCGTCAGGTGCGTCCGGGTGCCGATTACAACTGGTCGCTGAAGCTGCTGGAGCGTTTTAAAGAAGCGCATCCGGAGATCCCAACCAAATCCGGTCTGATGGTCGGTCTGGGTGAAACCAACGAAGAGATCGTCGAAGTGATGCGCGACCTGCGTCGTCACGGCGTCACCATGCTGACGCTGGGCCAGTATTTGCAGCCAAGCCGTCACCACCTGCCGGTTCAGCGCTACGTCAGCCCGGAAGAGTTTGATGAGATGAAAGCCGAAGCGATGGCGATGGGCTTCACCCATGCTGCCTGCGGCCCGTTCGTGCGTTCGTCCTATCACGCCGATATGCAGGCGAAAGGCGAAGAAGTGAAGTAATCCCGTCACAAAGGTTTACATTTCACCCATAAAAAAACCGGCCTGAGCCGGTTTTTTTCTATCGCAAGCCATGAGGCGTGGCCGTTACTCTTTGTGGGAGAGTTTCTCGGCAGCGATATCCGCATCGGCTTTCTTGGCCGTGGCGTCATCGTCGTTCATCGCTTTCTTAAAGCCTTTGATGGCAGCACCCAGGTCTCCGCCCAGCGTACGTAATTTCTTGGTACCAAACAGCAGGACAACCAGTGCGGCCACCACCAGCAGTTTGGTAATACTAATCTCACCCATAGATACCTTCTTGACGTAAACAGGCTGCGTTTCGCGCCTTAAAAACCTGACGTTATTAACGGTCATTTGACGCCCGCACACAATAGCAATCTGTAACAAGGTGAATCAAGCGTTGTTTAAAAAACGTCACAATAATTGCGGAGGCGCAAAACGTCGGTTGCGCAGTACCGGCAGCTGCTGACGCGCCAGGGCTACACGTTCCTGGCTAATCTCAGCTAACAGCAACGCCGGCCCCTCTGCCGCAGCCGCAATCGTCACCCCGAGAGGGTCGATAATGCGGCTCTGGCCGATATTCTTATTGCCGCACTCCCCTGCCGCTACCACATAGCAGGTAGTGTCCAGCGCCCGGGCCGCCAGCAGCGTTGACCAGTGGTGCTCCTTGAGCGGCCCTTTGACCCACGCCGCAGGCAGGACCAACACTTCCGCCCCTGCCAGCGCCAGATTCAACGCCATCTCGGGGAAGCGCAAATCATAGCAGGTCATCAATCCCAGGCGGATGCCGTCGATGTCGATCAGCGGTGGTACCCTTGTTCCGGCATCCACCAGCCTCGATTCCCGGATACTGAACGCATCATAAAGATGCAGCTTGGCATACTGCTCAACGATCTTCCCGCCACGCAGAACCACCAGGGTGTTAATCGCCCTGCCTGCGGTTGACGGGACATGCAGGGTCAGCACCGTGGTCAGCGTGTTACGGGCACTCTCTGTCAGCAGCATCGTCAGAAAGCCGCCGTCCAGCGGCTGGGCCGATTTCACGGACAGATCGGGATCGTTATCATCGCGCGCCAACAATGCTTCGGGCAGCACCAGCAGCGATGCTCCCTGCGCTGCCGCCTGCGACATCAGCGAAACGCAGGTTTCGGCATTTTTTTGCCAGTTCGCCGTTACTGCAAATTGTCCAACCGCAACATACATATTTTCCCCTTGCCTTAAACGGCGTTACACTCAACGTCCTTACACATCAAATAGCAGGTATTGCTCGTGTTTCAACTTCTTTTAGCCGTTTTTATCGGCGGGGGCACAGGAAGCGTGGCGCGCTGGCTGTTAAGCATGCGATTGAACCCTCTGCATCAGCAGATCCCGTTCGGGACGCTCACGGCCAACCTTATCGGCGCTTTTATCATTGGGCTGGGTCTGGCATGGTTTAACCGAATGACCCACATCGATCCGGTGTGGAAGCTTCTCATCACCACCGGTTTCTGCGGCGGCCTGACGACGTTCTCGACGTTCTCGGCAGAGGTGGTGTTTCTGCTGCAGGACGGGCGCGCGGCCTGGGCGCTACTGAACATTGCGGTCAATCTGCTGGGTTCGTTAATGATGACCGCCCTCGCATTTTGGTTAATTTCTGCGGTGAATGCTCACTAAAAGACGCAGACCTTAATGTTGGCTTAATTTTTCTCAGGCAACCTGTCACCACATACACTGAGGGTGACGCAATGAAAGAGAAAATAACAAATGCGGGGATGGTAGTGCTGAGCGTGGCCATTGTTGCCAGCTTTTTGAGACTGTACTTGTTTAGCTGAATCAGAACGAAAAAAACCCGCTCAGAGAGCGGGTTTTGAAATTCTTGCTGGTCTCGTCTGAATTACAGAGCGATGACGTTAGCAGCAGAAGGGCCTTTGGCACCGTTAGTGATTTCAAACTCAACGCGCTGACCTTCAGCCAGGGTTTTGAAACCATTGCTCTGGATTGCAGAGAAGTGTACGAACACGTCTTTGCTGCCATCTTCCGGAGTAATGAAACCGAATCCTTTGGATTCATTAAACCACTTAACGTTACCTTTAATCTTAGACATCAAAATTACCTTTACATGAAAATTGGACACAAATGCTGTGTCGGGTATCAGTACAACAATTGTGAGCGGTTTTGTAAAGCGCCTTTTTGAAGAAAAGTGACAAAAGTCGCGTTAATTTTTAGCCCCCAATTTTTATCCTTTACGATTCAATAAGTGTCTATTAAATCACCACCAGGTAAAGTTTTTTCAGTTAAAACTGGAAGCGCATCCATGCAAAATAGACGTTGCCGTTGTTATAGGTGCCCGGTATATAGGTCATCTGGAAAGTGGCCGGGCCGTACCCTACAGAGGCCAGCGGCAGAACCAGCGGAAGGGGAATGTAATTCCAGTTATCACGCGCCGTCACGGCAGCGGTAAAACCGAGACCCAGATGGAAATTATCATCGGCCAGCGGACGCCAGGTTTTCTCCCAGCCGTAGCCCGCAATAGGCTCCCATTTATTGTAAGAGTCTTTGAACGCCATCGCGTAAAGGCCATGCCAGTTACCCTTGTCATCCCAGCGTGACTGGCCAAACCCCGCCCCCCAGGGACGCTCATTATAGCGATCGGTCTTCTCTTTATCGTAAGCAAAGCGGGCATGCCAGGTAATGGCCGGCACATAAAGATCGTAATGCTCGGGTGCTTCCCAGGTTTCAATCATATCGTTATGGATAGTTTTGACCCAGGCTTTAAGAGGGGGAACGTCTTTAGCCGTTGCCGCAGTCGAAAAAGTTAACTGAGCAAAAATAAAAGGAAAAATAAGGAAATACTTATTAATGATTGTCACAATTTGCTTACCATTTAACTATTCGCTGCGTGTTCTTGTCTACAATAATTGAATGGAAAGCCTGGCGACAAGGGCGTTTATCTTAATTATTAACCCAGTTAGATAGGATTATTCCTGGTGAAAGAGTGTGCGCCTTAAATATTTAAGGCGCAATTGATAATGATTAACGCTGATGCAACAATTTATACAGCGCAGGAATAACCAACATGGATAACAGCGGCGCGCTGACCATGCCGCCGATCATCGGCGCAGCAATACGCTGCATCACCTCTGCACCGCTGCCTCCACCCCACATCACCGGTAGTAACCCAGCCATGATGGTGGCTACGGTCATCACTTTGGGACGCACGCGCAGGACAGCCCCCTCGTGAATAGCCTGCATTAATAAGGCATTTCCACCATGGGCATCCCGCATCCGATATTTATCCAGCGCCTGATTAAGATACAGCACCATAATAACGCCGAACTCTGCCGAAACACCCGCCAGGGCAATAAACCCAACGGCACCCGCCACCGATAAATTATATTCCAGAAGCCATAATAACCATACCCCTCCAATAAGGGAAAAAGGTAATGTTCCCATGATGATAAGTACATCTGAAATACGTTTAAAGGTCAGCCAGAGCAGAACAAATATAATCACCAGGGTGACCGGAAGCACTATTTTCAGCTTCGCGGTGGCCCGTTCCAGATATTCAAATTGTCCCGACCAGGCGAGCGATACCCCCTGCGGCAAAATAACCTCCTGGGTCACCCGCTGCTGCATCTCTTCCACTGCCGATTTCAGATCGCGTCCGCGCAGATCCACATAGATCCAGTTCGAGAGCCGGGCATTTTCACTTTTCAACATCGGTGGCCCTTCGGTCACCTGAATATCCGCCAGCTCGCCCAGCGCAATCTGGCTGCCGTTGGCCGCAATGACCGGCAGTGCCCGCAATTTATCGACGTTATCCCGGCTGTCGCGGGGATAGCGCAGATTGATGGGGTAACGCTCACGCCCGAGGATCACCTCCCCAACCTTATCGCCGCCGACCAGCGTGGCGACCATGCCCTGCAGCTCCTCCACGGAGACGCCGTAGCGCGCGGCCTTCTGGCGATCGATTCGGATATCGACATAACGTCCGCCCGCCAGCCGCTCCGCCAGCGCCGAAGTGACGCCTGGCACCTGCTTCACGACCTGTTCTATCTGCTGCGCAACCCGTTCAATATCCGCAAGATTGTTACCGTTGACCTTGATACCGACCGGACTTTTGATCCCGGTCGCCAGCATGTCGAGGCGGTTGCGGATCGGCGGTACCCAGACGTTGGCAATGCCCGGCACCCGCACCGTACGATCCAGCTCCTCTACCAGCTTCTCCGGCGTCATCCCGGGTCGCCACTGGTCGCGCGGCTTAAAGTGAATGGTCGTCTCCAGCATGGTTAACGGCGCCGGATCGGTTGCCGTCTCCGCCCGCCCGGCCTTGCCGAACACCGTCGCCACCTCCGGCACGCTTTTTATCAGCCGGTCCGTCTGTTGCAGCAGGCGAGCCGCTTCCCGGGCCGAGATCCCCGGCAGGGTTGAGGGCATGTACAGCAGGTCGCCCTCGTTCAGCGGCGGCATAAACTCGCTCCCCAGCCGACTCAGCGGCCAGAGCGTGACCAGCAGCAGGAGCGCCGCCAGCGCCAGGGTCACCTTTGGAAAGCGCAGCACCCGGTCCAGCAGCGGTTCATACAGGCGGATCAGTACCCGGTTTATCGGGTTCGCTTTCTCATCCGGGATACGTCCGCGAATGAAATAGCCCATTAATACCGGCACCAGCGTAATGCCAAGTCCCGCCGCCACCGCCATCGCCCAGGTTTTGGTGAACGCCAGCGGGGCGAACATCCGCCCTTCCTGCGCCTCCAGCGAAAAGACCGGAATGAACGACAGGGTGATGATCAGCAGGCTGCAGAACAGCGCCGGGCCCACCTCAATGGCCGCCCGCTCCGCCAGCCGCCAGTAGTCAGCAGAAGCCGGTTCCTGACCCGGGTTGTCGTGACGCCACTGCTCCAGCACCTTGTGCATGTTCTCGATCATCACAATCGCCGCATCGACCATCGCGCCAATGGCAATGGCGATCCCCCCGAGCGACATGATGTTGGCGTTAATCCCCTGATAGTGCATCACCACGAACGCGCCCAGAATGCCCAGCGGCAGCGAGACCACCGCCACCAGGGCTGAACGGAAATGGAACAGGAACAGAGCGCAGACCAGCACCACCACCACGAACTCCTCCAGCAGCTTGTGGGTAAGCGTTTTGACGGCATCCTCAATCAGCGTTGAGCGATCGTAGACCGGGACGATCTCCACCCCAGCGGGGAGCGTTTTTTGCAGCTCAGCCAGCTTCGCTTTTACCGCATGCAGCGTCTCCAGCGCGTTTTGCCCGTAGCGCATCACCACCACGCCGCCGGCCACCTCGCCTTCGCCGTTCAGCTCGGCCACGCCCCGACGGATCTCCGGGCCGTAGCCCACGCTTGCCACATCCTCCAGCAGGATCGGTACCCCATCACGGGAGGCGATCACCACCTGGCGAAAATCCTCCAGGCTTTGCAGATAGCCCGTGGTGCGCACCATATACTCCGCCTCGCCCTTCTCAAGCAGCGCCCCGCCGCTCTCTTTGTTGGCCGCCTGCAACGCCGTCACGATTTGGGCGTGAGTGATGTTCAGGGCCCGCATTTTTGCCGGATCGGCAATGACCTGATACTGACGCACCATGCCGCCGATGCTGGCCACCTCCGACACGTTGGCCACGCTCTTGAGTTCAAATTTCAGAGTCCAGTCCTGAATGGCGCGCAGATCGGCCAGACTGTGCCTGCCGCTGCGGTCGATGAGGGCATATTCGTAGATCCAGCCTACCCCGGTGGCATCCGGGCCCAGGGCGACGTTTACCCCGGCCGGCAGCTGCGACTGGACCTGACTCAGATACTCCAGTACCCGCGAGCGCGCCCAGTACAGGTCAGTGCCGTCCTCAAACAGCACGTAGACGTAGGCATCACCAAACATCGAGAACCCGCGCACCGTTTTCGCGCCGGGTACCGAAAGCATCGAGGTCGTCAGCGGCCAGGTCACCTGATCTTCAATCACCTGCGGCGCTTTGCCCGGGAAACTGGCGCGAACGATCACCTGCACGTCCGACAGATCCGGCAGCGCATCCAGCGGTGCCCGCTGTACCGCCCAGATCCCCCATCCCGCCATGATCAGCGCCGCGAGGATCACCAGCAGCCGGTTGCGCAGGGAGGCTTTGATTACCGCCGCGATCATTTCGCCACCTCCGGCAGCACGCTGCGCAGGCTGGCTTCGGAGTCGATCAGGAACTGCCCGGAGGTGACCACCTCATCCCCCACCTGCACGCCGGAGCGGATTTCTGTCCACCCTTGTGCGGTGAGACCGGTCTCCACGTTCACCGGCTGGAAATAGCCGTTGCCGCTGGCCAGCAGCAGCCGTTTGCTACTCCCGGTGTCGATCACCGCCTCTTCCGGCACCGCCAGAACTGGCGCACCCCGCTCCGACTGCGCCCGGGAGACGGTCAGAAACATGCCCGGTTTGAGCTGGTGCTGTGGATTGTCCACAACTATTCGCGCCTTCAGGGTACGCGTGGCGATATCCATCTGCGGCAGCAGCTCGCTGACCCGCCCATGAAAACGCATCCCCGGGAAGCTCTCTGAGGTCGCCACCATCTCGCTGCCGACGCTCAGGGCCTGCGCCTGCGACTGGGGATAATCCACCACCAGCCAGACCGGATCGCGTCGCGCCATTTCAAACAGCGCGGTCATCGCCGCCACCTGCGCCCCTTCGCGCACGTCCAGTTTCGTCACATAGCCCGCATGCTGCGCCCTGAGGATCAGCGAGGTCTGCGGCTTTCCGCTGCGTTCCAGAGCGCGAATCACCTCCTCCGGCATAAACTGCAGCTTTAGCCGCTCGCGGGCGGCGGCGGTCAGGGCAGCATCGCCTAACGCGCGCACCGCCAGATACTCCTGCTGCGCCTGCGTCCACTGGGGGATCCACAGCTCGGCCAGCGCTTCACCAGCGTTTACCTGCTGGAGCGGCGCCCGGACATACAGCTTCGTCACCACGCCCGCCGCGGGTGCGGAGAGCACCGTGACGCTGCGTTCATCAGCGGCAATGGTGGCAAAAGCGGAGAAAGGAGGCACCAGCTGTCGCTGCTCAACGCGGGCAGTTTTCATACCCAGATTCTGCTGCTGGGCGGCGCTGATCCCCACGCCTGCTGGCGCATTCTCCTCATCGGCATAGCGCGGCACGAGGTCCATATCCATAAACGGCGACCGCCCCGGCTTGTCAAAACGCTGGCCCGGCACCATGGGATCGTACCAGTAGAGCACCTTGCGTTCGGCTGGGGCAGGCCCTGCCTCGTGCGAAGCGTGACGCTGCCCGGCGTAATAGCCGCCAGCGGTCAGCAGCAGTGCCAGAGGGATTGCAACCCGGAATGTGATTTTCATTGTGCTAGCTCCTGGGGGATTAACCATTGGATCGCAGCCCAGGTGCGCGCCATCTCGCGCTCGGCCTGATTAACTGCCAGTTCGCTGTCCAGCACGCTGCGGCGGGCCTCAAGCAGGGCGGGCAGCTCTGACTGACCCGAACGATATTGCGCATTCAGCACCGTCAGCCGCTGATGCTGGAGGGGTAGCACGTCTTCACGCTGGCGCTGCCACAGCGACTGCGCCGCCTGGTACTTGGCCACCAGCGACTGCACCTGCGCGATGTGCTCGCGCTTTATCAGCGTGAGTTCATCCACCGCCTGCAGGGAGCGGGAGACCTCTGCGGCATAGTCTTTGTCCTGACGCCGCGACTGGAACAGCGGCAGATCGACCGTGAACATCACCCCGGCCATATCGTCATAGCCCTCAGCACGATGGGCGTAGAACACCTCGACATCCACATCCGGGATCGCCGCCACCGCCGACTGCGCCGAGCGGGCTTTCGCGGTCTCGGCTTCACGTTGTGCGGCTTCCACTTCCGGGTGATGGGCAATGGCCTCTTCGAGCTGGCTGACGTCGGCAGGCAGGCGCTGATAGCGCGGCAGCGGCCCCTTCACGTCCTCGACCTGCTGGCCGGTGAGTTGCAGTAACCGACTCTGGGCCAGTTGAACGTCACGCCTCGCCAGCGTCGCTTTGTCGCGCATGGCGCTGAGGGTCATGCGCAGGGTCAGCACGCTGTCGGGGCTGGCGCTTCCGGCCCCGACGCTGGCCTTCTGCACATTCAGCTGGCGCGCCGTCTCATCGACCAGCCGCTCGGCCGTGTGCAGCCCCTGCTGTGTCAGAGCCAGCTCCAGCCAGGCCTGGGCGGTATCCCGCTGCAGGGCAGCACGCACCGCGTCCGCCTTTGCCAGCACGCCGCGCGCCTGAGCCTGCAAGGTTTGCGCCTTTCGCTCCCGCTTCTCATGGCTGACGTAGCTCTGCATGATGCCGACCCGCTGCATGGTCATCCCTTCCCGGGTGAAACGGCGGTCATTGCTGCCCTGTACCGGCACGTTTTCAATGCCGAATTTCAGTTTTGGATCGGGTAACTGGGTGGCGGAATCTGCCATTGCATCCAGCGCCCGGGCCTCATTACGGCTGGCGGATAACGCCGCCGAGTAGCGTTGGGCTTCGGCCAGGGTGTGTTCGAGCGTCCAGGGAGCGGCCTGCCCGGCCGCGCTGATAAGCCCGAGCATCACCCCACCGAGCCAGATGCTCAGTGTTGTTGTTTTCATGGGATCCTCGCTTAGCGCAGCGGCGTGAGCGAGATTATCTGAAAGCCGTCACCGGCCCGCACCAGCGTAAATGTCACCCGATCGCCCGGTTTCACGGCGCTCAGGTCAACATCGGCTGAAAAGGCAAACGGCATGGTCATGGCGGGCCACTTCAGGGCCGGGATCGCGTCATGCTCGATCACCAGCGCCCGGGCGTCGATCGCCCGAATAACGCCCTGTCCCTGCCACTGCGGGGTCGCCGGAGAGACGCTCGTGGTCGCCTGAACGGAATACGAAGAAAGGGTAAAGCACGCGCCAAGCAGCGCGGAAAAGAGTAAAGCACGCATGATAAAGCTCCTGTTAAACATAAATTAAAATAAAATCAACGGATTAACAGGTGGATTCACTCCCGGAACCGGCAAAAACGGATCGTTGCCGGTGGCCCCACGGCGGGCGGAGTGACGACGCGGGACGATGCGGCAACAGCCACGCAGTCCGGGTCATTAAGGGTGATGGTCATGGCAGCAGGCAGCGCCACCAGCGGCGAATGCCCCGTGTCTTTTTGAACCTGCTCCGGTACGCAGTGTTTATCGCACAGCCCTGACGACGCCGGTGCGGCGTGATGCTGCGGCATCGCCATCATGTCCAGATGCTGAATGGTCGCCGTCTCGCCCTGCACGTTAATGGCGCAGTCGTGTGAAGCCACCGCCACCTGGCTCTGGATCAACAGCCAGCCGAAAGCGAACATCAGCATCAGCAGATGTTTTTTCAGGTAGCGCAGTCGAAGGATCCAGCTGGCAGGCATAACAGCGTCTTAGGTTGCAAAAAGAGACCCGAGTATACGCAGGGATATTCCTGAGATAAAAGCCGTTTTAGATTTATTTACGTTTTGTGCGGTTATTGCTTTTCTGAAACCAATACAAGACCAACCCGCGCCCATTAACGCCACTACAGCAGCAAAATCGGCCTGGATACCTCTTTAGTAGTCGTTTTATTGATTTTGGTCAGCGAGGCCGGACCATTATTTCGGCACATTTTGTCACCTTAATTTCATTGCTACTTTCTCCTTTCGCTCTGGGGCGTCGGGAAACTGAGGGATCCATGCTAACGTTTATCGAGCTCCTGATCGGGGTGGTCGTCATTGTCGGCGTCGCGCGCTACATCATCAAAGGCTACTCCGCCACCGGGGTGCTGTTTGTCGGCGGCCTTGTCCTGCTGATCGTCAGCGCCCTGATGGGCCATAAGGTGCTGCCGTCCAGCGCCACCAGCACCGGCTACACCGCAACCGACATCGTCGAATACATCAAAATCCTGCTGATGAGCCGCGGTGGCGATCTGGGGATGATGATCATGATGCTCTGTGGGTTTGCGGCCTATATGACCCACATCGGTGCCAACGATATGGTGGTCAAGCTGGCTTCAAAGCCGCTGAGCTATATCAACTCCCCTTACCTGCTGATGATTGCCGCCTATTTCGTGGCCTGTCTGATGTCGCTGGCCGTCTCCTCGGCAACCGGCCTGGGCGTACTGCTGATGGCCACCCTGTTCCCGGTAATGGTCAACGTGGGGATCAGCCGCGGCGCGGCGGCGGCTATCTGTGCCTCCCCGGCAGCGATTATTCTCTCCCCGACCTCCGGCGACGTGGTGCTGGCCGCCAAAGCCGCCGAGATGCCGCTGATCGACTTCGCCTTTAAAACCACCCTGCCGATCTCCATTGCCGCCATTATCGGCATGGCGATTGCGCACTTCTTCTGGCAGCGCTATCTCGATAAAAAAGAGAACATCTCCCACGAAAGACTCGACGTCAGCGAAATCACCACCACGGCACCCTCGTTCTACGCCATCCTGCCGTTTACGCCGATTGTCGGGGTGCTGATTTTCGACGGTAAATGGGGACCGGAGCTGCACATCATTACCATTCTGGTTATCTGCATGCTGCTGGCGGCGGTGCTGGAGTTTGTGCGCGGCTTCAATACCCAGAAGGTCTTTAGCGGCCTGGAAGTGGCCTATCGTGGCATGGCGGATGCCTTCGCCGGCGTGGTGATGCTGCTGGTGGCGGCCGGGGTCTTTGCCCAGGGGCTGAGCACGATCGGCTTTATCCAGAGCCTGATCTCCATCGCCACCTCGTTCGGTTCCGCAAGCATTATCCTGATGCTGGTCCTGGTGGTGCTGACCATGCTGGCGGCGATGACGACGGGTTCGGGTAACGCGCCGTTCTATGCCTTCGTGGAGATGATCCCGAAACTGGCGCACTCTTCCGGCATCAACCCGGCATACCTCACCATCCCAATGCTACAGGCTTCTAACCTGGGCCGTACCATCTCTCCGGTCTCCGGCGTGGTGGTGGCCGTCGCCGGGATGGCGAAAATCTCGCCGTTCGAGGTGGTAAAACGCACCTCGGTTCCGGTGCTTGTCGGCCTGGTGATCGTGATTATCGCCACGGAAGTGCTGGTGCCAGGCACCGCGGTGGGTTAACCCCCTCTCAGCATAAAGCGCCTGCGGGCGCTTTTTGTGCTTTAATCATTCCCAGCAATACCCTGCTTCCAACCATCAGGAATTGACATGTTCAGAAAGGATTTCGTTTTCGCTCTCAGCGCAACCGCAGCTGCACTGTGCGCACTCCCCGCGCAGGCTGCCCCGCTTCAGGCAACGCAATACGCGGATTTTGATCGCTACGTGCTGGCGCTCTCCTGGCAGTCTGGCTTTTGCCAGAGCCTGCATGACCGCAACCGCGCAGCGCCCGACGAGTGTCGCCTGCAAAAAGAGCGTGACGATAAAACAACGATCCTCACCGTGCATGGCCTGTGGCCGGGCTTACCGAAATCCATCGCCGCGCGCGGGGTCGACGATCGCCGCTGGATGCGCTATGGCTGCGCGACCCGCCCGATCCCCAACATGCCCGAGGTGAAAGCGGGCCGTAAATGTGATGCGGCCGAGACCGGCCTGTCGCTGACGGGTGCAGCTAAGCTGAACGAGGTGATGCCCGGTGCGGGCGGCAACTCCTGCCTGGAGCGTTACGAATATGCCAAACATGGGGTCTGCTTCGGCTTCGATCCTGATGCCTATTTCGGCACCATGGTGCGGATGAATCAGGAAGTGAAGGCCAGCGGGCTTGGGCAGTTCCTGGCGGCAAACTACGGTAAAACCGTCACCCGCAGCGCGTTCGACACCGCGGTCGCTAAGAGCTGGGGCCCGCAGACGGTCAAAGCCGTCAAGCTCAGCTGCAGCGGCAACCCGGCCTATCTCACCGAAGTGCAGCTCACGCTGACCGCCGCCAGCATTAATGCTCCGCTGACGACCGCCTCATTTATTGCCCAACCGCACCCGGGTAACTGCGGGAAGCAGTTTGTCATCGATAAAATCGGTTACTGACCGCCCGTTTTTCGGGCGTCCGGGCGAACCAGGTCAAAACGCTGATCCTCACCGATGGCGAAGTACGCCGTCGGGCCACCCGCGCGCAGGACTGGCTGCGCTCTTGCCGTCTGATAAATGCCGTCATCCAGCAGGCTTTCATCAATGTGGATCCCGACCACTTCCCCCAGTACCAGCCAGGTATCGATCTCAGCACCGTTTGCCGCCGTCAGCTGGATGCACTGCGACAAGCGGCATTCAAAGTTGACAGGGCTTTCCGCGACCCGCGGCACTTTCACCACCCGGCTTTCTGCTTTGGTCAGCCCGGCACGTAAAAACTCATCTTCACCGTGCGGCAGGCTGGCGGAGGTTTCATTCATGGCGCTGGCCAGCCCGCGAGTGGTGAGATTCCAGACAAACTCCCCGGTCTCAACAATATTGCGCACGCTGTCTTTCCAGCCGGTGCTGGCAAAGCCGATGACAGGCGGATGGTAGTTAAAGCAGTTGAAGAAGCTGTACGGTGCCAGATTCGGGCGTCCTTCAGCATCGCAGGAGGCAATCCAGCCAATCGGGCGGGGTCCAACAATGGCATTTAACGGGTCATGCGGCAGGCCGTGTCCCTGGGAAGGTTGATAAAAGTACATAGTGCTCTCTGGGAAATTCAGAAATAAAGACCGGCAGGCACGGATTACGCTTCGCTCATCCCCCTACCCCAAGAGGATCAGCGTAACGCAATCCGTAGAAAAGTAAGACTGAATTTCGTGCTACAGTCTTCGTTGTTCTGCTGTTATGGGTGTGTCACGCTACATAACCTGCGCTTTAGAAGGATAATCCAAATTTTAGAAGGATCATCTTTTTTGGCTGAATTTCATACTAATGACCCAGTTGACGCCCGCGGATAACATCCACACCATGAATGTGACACTCATCACTTCAAACCGGGGCACAGACTCAGTATTATCAGACTTAGTTAAACCCTCGCTACCGGATGGCGAGGGTTTTCTTTTGGCTTCTCTTCTGCGGTTGTCGCAGCATTAACGACATGGAGTAAATAATGTCCAGACCCACAATCATCATTAACGAACTCGATGCTGAGCGTATCGACCGCCTGCTGGAGCAACCGGCGTTTGCCTCGCTGCCCGTCGCCGCTGCGTTGAACGACGAACTGGATCGCGCGCAGATGTGCGCTCCGCAGGATATGCCCGCTGACGTGGTGACCATGAACAGTCAGGTGAAATTTCGCGATCTGACCACCGGTGAAGTGCGCACCCGCACGCTGGTCTATCCGGCGCAGATGACCGACAGCAGCACGCAGCTGTCGGTGCTTGCGCCGGTGGGTGCCGCGTTAATTGGCCTGCGTACCGGCGATACCATCCACTGGGAACTGCCGGGCGGTACCGCCACGCATCTGGAGGTGCTGGAACTTGTCTGGCAGCCTGAAGCGGCAGGCGAATACCTGCGCTGATCCCATCTGAACAAGCGTTAACCCGCTTTGCCCAGAGGATGCCAGGGCATCCTCTTTCCGCCTCTTCGCACTCAGATAACGCCGCCCGGCATAGGGTTGACCAGCCCGGTAACCCGCTCTTTTGCCACTTGCGCGCTTTGTGCCCCGGGCACCAGAATAATTTTCCGGCAATCTTCCTGACGCTTATCAAAGATCTCGTAGCCGCGGGCTGCCTCTTCAAACGGCAGATAGTGGGTGACGATCTCTTCAGGCGTGATCAGCCTCTGCTCGATTAACGGCAACAGTTCACCCAGCCAGGCGTGAACGTCGGTCTGCCCCATTTTAAAGGTCAGCCCTTTGTCGAAGGCGTCGCCAAACAGGAAACCGTGAATAAAGCCGGCATAGACGCCCGGCACGCTGACGATCCCCCCGCGCCGTACCGCGGCAATACACTGCCGCAGGGCTTTACCGCTGCTGCCCTCGAGCTTGAGGTTGGTCAGTACCGTTTCCGTGGTGCTCCCTTTGGCCTCAAAGCCGACCGCATCAATGACCGCATCCACCCCGCGCTGGCCCCGGGTCTGCTCAATGATTTTTTCTGCGGCGTCGTCGTCGTGGTCAAAGTTAATCGGGATCGCGCCATACCGGTCCTGGGCGAAACGCAGCCGGTAGTCGTGATGATCGACGATAAAAATCTGCTCGGCCCCGAGGTAACGTGCGCAGGCGATGGTCAGGAGCCCCACGGGCCCGGCACCGAACACCGCAACGCTGCTGCCCTGGGTAATCTGGGCATTTTTAGCGGCCTGCCAGGCGGTGGGGAGGATGTCCGACATGAACAGGACTTTATCGTCTGACAGCACCGGCGGTACCTTGAACGGCCCGACGTTGCCTTTCGGCACGCGAACATATTCCGCCTGGCCGCCGGGTACGCCACCGTAGAGATGGCTGTAACCAAAGAGCGCAGCCGGAGGCGGGATCTGTTTTTTATTCAGGGTCGCGCCGGGCCCGCTGTTGGTGTTTTCGCAGGCGGCGTACTTCTGCATACGGCAGAAAAAACAGTCGCCGCAGGCGATGACAAAGGGGATCACCACTCGATCGCCCTTGGCGAGATTTTTCACCTCTCGCCCGGTCTCCACCACCTCACCCATAAACTCATGGCCGAAGATATCGCCATGTTCCACCTTGGGTATCTTCCCGTGATAGAGATGCAAATCCGAACCGCAGATCGCGGTGGCGGTGATGCGCAGAATGATATCGTCATCTTGCTCGATGGCCGGATCGGGTACTGTTTCAACTTTTACGTTATGGGGTCCGTGATACGTCAATGCTTTCATTCGACCTCCGGATTCAGAGAAAAAATGCGGGTTTACCTTAAAAGGGTAGCCATCAGCAGGGATATACCGGGAAATTGCGCGGCTTTGGGATTATTCCTGGATTTACAGCGGCACGGCAAAATGCCAACAAACGAGGCGATATTAAAAAGTGTCAGCGAGCTATCAGAATCTGATTATATTTTGTGTTTGAATGGATTAAGCGTAAATACACAGGGAGAAACGGTTATGTACCAGACGATTATTATGCCGGTGGATGTTTTTGAGATGGAGTTGAGCGACAAGGCGATCCGCCACGCTGAATTCCTGGCGCAGCAGGATGGCATTATTCACTTACTGCATGTTTTACCGGGCTCGGCCACCTTTGGGTTGCATCGCTTTGCCGCCGATATGCGCCGCTTCGAAGAGCATATCGAAAAGGAAGCACAAACCCGCCTGAAGACCATGGTCAGCCATTTCAGCATCGATCCGTCGCGGATCAGAACCCATGTCTGCTTTGGTAACGTGCGCGACGTGGTGAACGAGGTGGCCAACGAGCTAAAAGCCGATATCGTGGTGATCGGGTCGCGTAACCCGTCCATCTCCACCCACCTGCTGGGCTCGAACGCCTCCAGCGTGATAGGCCACGCCCGGATCCCGGTGCTGGTCGTGAGATAAAAAAAGAGGCTACCGTCAGGTAGACTCTTTGCTTTGCAGGTGTTGTCTTACGTTCTTATGCTGTTTTGGTACGGATCAGATGATCAAAAGCGCTCAGGGAGGCTTTCGCGCCTTCGCCGGTCGCGATGATAATCTGTTTGTACGGCACGGTGGTGCAGTCGCCCGCCGCAAATACGCCCTTCACGCTGGTTTCACATTTGGCGTCGATGATGATCTCGCCCATGCGGTTGCGCTCAATCGCGCCTTCCAGCCAGGTGGTGTTTGGCAGCAGACCAATCTGGACGAAGATGCCCGCCAGCGGCACGCTGTGCACATCCCCGCTCACGCGGTCGCGGTACTCAAGACCGGTCACTTTGCTGCCGTCGCCTTTCACTTCGGTGGTCTGCGCGTTGAGAATGATATCGACGTTTTTCAGGCTGCGGACTTTATCCTGCAGAACCTGGTCGGCCTTCATCTCTGGTGCGAATTCCAGCAGTGTGACGTGCTCAACGATACCCGCCAGGTCGATGGCTGCTTCAACACCGGAGTTACCGCCGCCAATTACCGCGACGCGCTTGCCTTTAAACAGCGGGCCGTCGCAGTGCGGGCAGTAGGTCACCCCTTTGGTACGATACTGATCTTCACCGGGCACGTTCATGTTGCGCCATTTAGCACCGGTAGCAATGATGATGCTACGGGCTTTCAGCACTGCGCCAGAGGCCGTTTCAATCTCATGGAAGCCGCCTTCCTGCGCC
This sequence comes from Leclercia sp., assembly GCF_036780805.1. Classification (NCBI taxonomy): domain Bacteria; kingdom Pseudomonadati; phylum Pseudomonadota; class Gammaproteobacteria; order Enterobacterales; family Enterobacteriaceae; genus Leclercia; species Leclercia sp. Next base: position 108,597 of record NZ_DAIQCE010000002.1, read on the forward strand.
GCAGGCACCAGTTTGCTGGCGCTTTGGCTGTCGATCACATCCACTTCATATTCGCTGACGTGCGCTTTCAGGGCGCCAGCCAGTTTCTGGCCTTCGGTTTTCGGCACGGAGATATAGTTTTCGATATCCACCGTATCCAGCACCTGGCCGCCGAAGCGTTCGCCCATCAGACCGGTACGAATGCCTTTACGGGCAGAGTAAACCGCAGCCGCCGCACCCGCCGGGCCGGAGCCGACAATCAGCACGTCGTAAGCGTCACGCTTGTTCAACTCTTCCGCCGCGCGTTTTTCAGCGCCGGTATCCACTTTGGCGACGATGTCTGTCAGCGTCATGCGACCCTGACCGAACTCTTTTCCGTTCACAAACACCGCCGGAACGCCCATCACGTTGCGATCGGTGATTTCGCTCTGGAACACGCCGCCGTCAATCGCGGTGTGTTTGATGCGTGGGTTCAGCACCGCCATCAGGTTCAGGGCCTGCACCACGTCAGGGCAGTTGTGGCATGACAGCGAGTAGTAGGTTTCGAACTCAAAATCACCGTCGATATCGCGGATCTGCTCCAGCAGCGCCTGCGCCTCTTTCGACGGGTGACCGCCGGTCCACAGCAGCGCCAGCACCAGGGAGGTAAATTCATGTCCCAGCGGAGAACCGGCAAAACGCGGTCCCTGGGTGGAGCCTGGGTTGGTGATCAGGAAGGACGGCTTGCGCACCGGCAGGCTGTTATCTTCTTTAAAGCTCACTTTCGCAGACAGTTCGGCGATTTCCGCCAGCAGTTCCTTGATTTCTGCCGATTTAGCGCTGTCATCCAGCGTGGCAATCAGCTCAACAGGTTTAGTCAGCTTCTCAAGGTAGGCTTTGAGCTGGGTTTTCATATTTGTGTCGAGCATTATTCATCTCCTGCTTAAAAAACATCATCATGCAAGCGGCCTTATCCGGGCTGCCTGAATGCAACTTGCATCATGGTATTTGAATGAAATGGGCGCAGATGCGCCCATTGATTGCCGGGTGGCACTTCGTTTACCCGGCCTACAGTGTTGTAGGCCCGTGCAAGCGCAGCGCCGCCGGGCTTTTCAGATTTAGATCTTACCGACGAGGTCTAAAGAAGGTGCGAGGGTCGCGTCGCCTTCTTTCCATTTCGCCGGGCACACTTCGCCTGGGTGAGAAGCAACATACTGAGCCGCTTTGATTTTGCGCAGCAGGTCGGATGCGTCACGGCCAATACCTTCAGCGGTAACTTCGATGGCCTGGATGATGCCCTGCGGGTCAACGATAAAGGTGCCACGGTCGGCCAGGCCTTCATCTTCACGCATGTTTTCAAAGTTACGGGTCAGGGCGCCAGTCGGGTCACCGATCATCGCGTATTTGATTTTAGCGATGGTTTCAGAGCTGCTGTGCCATGCTTTGTGGGTGAAGTGGGTGTCGGTAGAGACAGAGTAAACGTCTACGCCCAGCTTCTGCAGTTCTTCGTAGTGATCTGCAACGTCACCCAGTTCGGTCGGGCAGACGAAAGTAAAGTCAGCCGGGTAGAAGAAGAACACGCTCCAGCGGCCTTCGGTATCTTTCTCGGTGATCTCTACGAAGTCGCCGTTTTTGAACGCCTGGTTTTTGAAAGGTTTGATTTTGGTGTTAATTAAAGACATCTGTACTTCCTCCGTGTTTTCGTTGAGAGCTAAGGTAACCAACTTTGCCGTTTCGGGCTAATGCGTTTGCTGTATCAAATCAATCAGCAATACCTAACAACCCGGATGGAGGCCGCAAAGTAAAAAGGCCGCCTGACGGCGGCCCTGATACCTGAGCTACCCGTGGGTAACATCAGTGCCAGCCGAAGCTGGCGATGCGTTGCGCTCTACATTACCTTTAGCAAGGTCGTAACAGCGAAGTGGATTACACCACCCACCCAAAGAAAGGGCAATTGGCTGACAGGGTAATAATACCTATGATTGCGATAGGTTTTACCGAAGCCGCTCTTTGCCATTGATTTTATAAGGATTACTCATGTTAAGATCCGCCCTGCTCCTCGCCTTTTTCCCCCTTCTCGCCCATGCCGAAGAGCTGCCTGCCCCGGTTAAAGCCGTAGAAAAACAAGGCATCACTATTATTAAACCCTTTGAAGCACCCGGCGGGATGAAGGGCTGGCTGGGTAAGTATCAGGATATGGGGGTCACCATCTACCTGACGCCGGACGGCAAACATGCTATTTCCGGGTACATGTATGATGAACAGGGCAATAACCTGAGCGAGCAGGTGATTCAGAAAGAGCTCTATGCCCCCGCCGGGCGCGAGCTGTGGCAACGCATGGAGAAGGCCGAATGGCTGCTTGACGGCAAGAAAGACGCCCCGCGGGTGATCTATGTCTTTGCCGATCCTTTCTGCCCCTACTGCCTGCAATTCTGGCAGCAGGCACGTCCGTGGGTAGACGCGGGGAAAGTGCAGCTGCGTACCCTGCTGGTGGGGGTCATTAAGCCTGAAAGTATGGGTGCCGCAGCGGCTATCCTCACCGCCACGGATCCGGCGAAAAGCTGGCATGACTACGAACAATCCGGCGGGAAAATGGCGTTGACAGTGCCCTCCGCCGTGCCTCCCGCACAGCAAAAAACATTAAAAAACAATCAGGAAATAATGGATGCGCTCGGGGCCAGCGCCACTCCCGCGCTTTATTACATGAATAATGCAAATGAATTACAGCAGGTGGTGGGCCTGCCCGATAATGAGCAACTCAATATGATGATGGGCCCGCGTTAATACAGGAGTGGCGGCGTAATTTCAACAGCGCCGCCCAACTTTCGCGGATAAAATTATTAGAACAACCGTGCTGCCTTTATTTCATTAATCTACAGCCATGATATATTAAGCTGGAATTTAAACTCAGTTAAGTTAACCAGTCAAATGGATGGAGAATGGCTAACTTACTTCTATAGTTATCGTGTATAAGATCCCGGTAACGCACAGCTAATCAGGATGAATTATGGCTAACCTCTACGATCTGAAGAAATTTGACTTGAATCTGCTGGTCATATTCGAGTGCATCTACCAGCATCTGAGTATCAGCAAGGCGGCTGAAACCTTGTTTATTACCCCCTCTGCCGTGAGTCAATCGCTACAGCGTTTACGCAATCAGTTGAACGACCCGCTGTTCATCCGTTCCGGTAAAGGCATCACCCCCACCACCGTGGGCGTCAATCTGCATAAGCATCTTGAACAGAACCTGAACCAGATTGAGCAGACCATTAACATCATGCATGGTTCTTCGCTGGAGAAAAGCATCGTCGTCTATGCCCCTCAGGCATTGACCCCGGATCGGCTGTTCATGCCCATGAAAAAGCTGATACGGGAACACAACTATGAGATTGAGTATCATGACCTGCTGCTTTCCAGGGATACCGCAGAAGACCTGCTGGCCTACCGTAAAGCCGACCTGATCTTTTCGTTTATGCCCATCAATAACCGCTCTGTTGTCTGTACGCATTTTATGACAATGCCGATGGCCGTCGTTTGTCGGCAGGGGCATCCGCGTATTGGGGAGAGCGTCACGCTGGAGCAGTTGTATGAGGAAAAATTCACCTATTTCATCACCAACGAACCCGGCGTCAGTCACTTCCGTACCGAGTCAGAAAAACATTTTGCGGACAGGAAAATCGGTTTTCGCAGCGACTCTTTCTTCTCACTCATCAATATGATCAGCTCATCTAATTTGCTGGGTTATATTCCTGAGCTCGTCTATAACCAATATCGTGACACCCTGAAACTGAAAAGGGTAAACGCCCCCTTTGAGTTACCCATCGTTAATATTTATATGATGTATAGCCGTGCGGCATTAACCAGTACGATCTTTTCCAGCTTTATTGACCAGGTCAGCACCGAAGGATTTAAGTATGATTGATGTTAAAAATAATATTTCTGGTTTATTTTTAGCATCAACTAAATACACCGGAATGATTTTATTATCCCGGTGTATTTAATTTAACGCGCGAGGTGTCTACGGCTCAGAGCGATACCAGCCGTTCCGCCGCCGCCAACAGCGTGGCTTCCTGTTTGGCAAAGCAGAGGCGAATAAGCTTATGCGGGAACGGGTCGGCGCAGAACACCGACAGCGGTATTGCCGCCACGCCCACCTCTTTGGTTAACCACTGGCAAAAACTGACGTCATCCAGATCGGAAATAGCGCTGTAGTCCGCCAGCAGGAAATAGGTCCCTTCGCAGGGCAAAATCTCCAGCCGGCTGGCGCTCAGCGCGTCGATAAACAGATCCCGGCGGGCGCGATAAAAGTCCGGCAGCTCCCGGTAATGTTCCGGCTGGTTACGCAGCATATCGGCAATCGCCAGCTGTGCCGGGGTGTTGACGGCAAAGGTCAGGAACTGATGCACCTTGCGCAATTCGGCGCTGATAGCCGCCGGTGCCACGCAGTACCCCACCTTCCAGCCGGTCATATGGAAGGTTTTCCCAAACGACGAGACGGCAATCGCCCGCTCCCGCAGCTGCGGATGAGCCAGCACGCTGGCATGCCCCGCGTCAGCAAAGCAGATGTGCTCGTATACTTCATCGCTCAGGACATAGATTTCGCGTTCGGCAATGGCCTGCCAGAGGGCGGCGAAATCCGCCTGCTGCCATACCGTTGCCGACGGGTTATGCGGGGTGTTGAGGATCACCAGCCGGGTTTTGTCGCTCAGCAGCGCCGCAAAGGCCTGCCAGTCCGGGCGGAAGTGCGGCGGCTGCAGCGCCACACGCTTGACCACGCCCCCTGATAATTCAATCGCCGGGGCATAGCTGTCGTAGCTGGGGTCAAAGCAGATCACCTCATCGCCGGTGCGTACCAGCGCGGTAATGGCCGCGTACAGGGCTTCGGTCGCCCCGGCAGTCACGGTGATCTCGCTGTTGGCATCCGGTTGATAGCCATAGAGTTCGGCGGTTTTATCGGCAATCGCCTCGCGCAGCGGTTGCGCCCCGGTCATTGGCGCATACTGGTTAGCACCGTTCGCCACATGCCAGGCCAGGCGTTGTTGCAGATAGTCCGGACCATCGAAATCGGGAAAACCTTGCGACAGGTTTATCGCCTTGTGCTGCTGCGCCAGGGCGCTCATCTGGGTAAAGATGGTGGTGCCGAGAGCAGGAAGTTTACTCTCTGGAATCAATGGGTTATTGCTCATTTCGACAGGCCTGTATGTAATACATATGTTGCTGCCACTATAACACGATGTTAGTATTTGGCAATCAAGACGCTTAGACGTCTAAACCATAATGATATTCCTGGCCGAAGAGGTAAGAAGGATGACAGACAACCTGCAACTCACATCCCTGGTCGACGCCTGTCACTGGATCGGCGCAAAGGGCTGGGCTCCCGCCACCGGGGGCAATATGTCCGTGCGTCAGGACGCTACCTGGTGCTGGCTCAGCGAATCCGGTAAGGACAAAGGCAGCCTGACCCCCGAGGATTTCCTGCAGGTTGAGATTGCCACCAACCGCGCCCCCTCCGGGCGTAAACCTTCGGCGGAAACCGGCCTGCATACCCTGGTCTATCGCCTCTTCCCCGAAGCCAACGCGGTGCTGCATGTCCATACGGTGAACGCGACGGTGCTGTCACGATGGGTCAAAGAGCCGGAGCTGCTTATCAGCGGCTTTGAGATGCAGAAATCCCTCAGCGGGCAGACCAGCCATCTCGATACCGTGCCGATTGCCGTGTTTGATAACGACCAGGACATTGACGCGCTGGCCTCCCGAATCGCCCATTACGCCGAGGAACGTCCGCTTAATTATGGTTTTCTTCTGCGCGGTCATGGCTTAACCTGCTGGGGACGCGACGTGGCAGAGGCCCGGCGTCACCTTGAAGGCCTCGAATTCCTGTTCGAGTGCGAGATGCGTTTACGACAACTGGAGAGAGTATGATTCGCGCGATTGTGACGGATATTGAAGGCACCACCAGCGATATTCGTTTTGTCCACAATGTCCTGTTCCCCTATGCGCGCGAGCGGCTGGCGGCCTTTGTCAGCGCCCAGCAGTATGCCGAACCGGTGAACACTATTCTGGACAACCTGCGCGAAGAGATTGGCGAGCCGCAGGCCAGCACCAGCGATTTGATCAACACCCTGTTCGCCTTTATGGACGAAGACCGCAAATCGACGGCGCTGAAAGCGCTGCAGGGCATCATCTGGCAGGACGGCTACGTCAACGGCGACTTCACCGGCCATCTCTACCCGGACGTTTTGCCTTCGCTTGAAAAATGGAAGTCGCAGGGCATTGATTTATATGTTTATTCATCAGGCTCCGTGGCGGCGCAAAAACTGTTATTTGGCTACAGCGACGAAGGTGATATTACTCATCTGTTCAGCGGCTATTTTGATACCCACATCGGTGCCAAGCGCGATGTGCAGTCTTATCAGAATATTGCGGCACAAATTGGCGCAGCCCCCTCGCAGATCCTGTTCCTGTCGGATATTCATCAGGAACTGGACGCCGCAGAGCAGGCGGGTTTCCGCACCCTGCAGCTGATTCGCGGCGATGATGACGGGGCCAGCCATCATCATCAGGTGCACCAGTTCGACGACATCAATCCGGAGCAGATCCCTTCATGAGCGCATTGACCATTTTTTCCGATAAAGAGGCCAGCGAGCCGCAGTGGCACAGCACCGACGCAGAGGCGATCCAGCAGCAGCTGAACGCCCGAGGCGTCCGCTTTGAGCGCTGGGAAGCCGACCGCGATTTAGGCCGCGATCCGGCTCCCGACGCAGTGATTAATGCCTATCAGCACGCCATCGACAGGCTGGTGGCAGAGAAAGGTTATCAGAGCTGGGACGTGATCAGCCTGCGTGCAGATAACCCGCAAAAAGAGGCCCTGCGCGCGAAGTTTCTTAATGAGCACACCCATGGCGAAGACGAAGTGCGTTTCTTTGTCGAAGGTGCCGGACTGTTCTGCCTGCACATTGAGGACCAGGTCTATCAGGTACTGTGTGAAAAAAACGACCTGATTTCCGTGCCCGCCGGCACGCCGCACTGGTTTGATATGGGCTCCGAGCCGAACTTTACCGCGATCCGTATTTTCGATAACCCGGAGGGTTGGGTCGCGCAGTTCACCGGCGACGCGATTGCGGATGCGTATCCAAGATTGCCGTAGGTTTTTCCCCTCACCCCGGCCCTCTCCCCTAGGGGAAAGGGAGAAAAGACCGCACCGTGCCCCTATGAGATTAGGGTGAGGGCGAGGGAGAAAAGAGCGCACCGTACCGTCCCCTCTCCCCTATGGGGAGAGGGTTAGGGTGAGGGGCATCAGACCGCACTTCCCCCAAAAACGCCACGCGCCACATCGTCAGGCAGCACCACCCCGCTATCCAGCACCCATCCGCTAATCAGCGCCGCAGGCGTGACGTCGAACGCCGGGTTATAGACCTGTGCGTCAATCGGTGCCCACTGTACCGCCCCGAAGCTTCCCGCCACGCCGGTCACTTCCCGGGGATCGCGCTGCTCAATCGGGATGGCGTCACCGTTCGGGCATGCTGGATCGAGGGTGGTTTGCGGTGCCGCCACGTAAAACGGGATACCGTGGAACTTCGCCAGCACCGCCAGGGAGTAAGTACCGATTTTGTTCGCCACGTCGCCGTTGGCGGCAATCCTGTCTGCCCCGACCCACACCGCGTCCACCTGCCCTTTGGCCATCAGGCTGGCGGCCATCGAATCGGTGATAAGCTTGTACGGCACGCCCAGCTCGCCCAGCTCCCAGGCGGTTAATCTACCGCCCTGTAACAGCGGACGGGTCTCATCCACCCAGACGTTGCTGACGTTGCCCTGCTGATGCGCGAGGGCAATCACCCCCAGCGCGGTGCCGACCCCCGCCGTCGCCAGCCCGCCGGTATTACAGTGGGTCAGCAGGCGGCTGCCCGGTTTCACCAGCTGGCTTCCCGCCTGCGCGATGGCATCGCAGAGCCGCCTGTCTTCATCAATCAGGCGCAGCGCCTCGGCCACCAGCGCCGGGACAAACTCTTCCTGCCACAGCGCCTGTTTCATACGGTCGAGATTGTTCATCAGATTCACCGCCGTCGGACGCGAGGCGCGCAGGGTCTCCAGCGCTACCGCCAGCTGGTCCCGGCCGTGGCCGTTTTCTGCCAGCAGCGCCAGCAGCAGGCTGGCAGAGAGACCAATCAGCGGCGCGCCCCGCACGCGCAGGGCGTGAATATGCCCCACCAGGGCGTCAACCGTTGACGCATCCAGCCAGCGTTTCTCCTGCGGAAGCGCCTGTTGGTCGAGAATAAATAGCTGATTTTCCGTCACCCGCAGGCTGGTCGTCTGTAATCTCTGCATGTCGTTAATTCTCTGTTGCGTTGTTGTAGCACATTGTGTCAGGATAAAATTCAGATGTATAGACGTCTAAATGTCTTTATTACCGGAACAGATGAGGAACTGGCAATGTCGCAATACCGTACCTTTACCGCTCAGGACGCCGTGGCCTACGCCCAACAGTTTGGCGGCCTCGAAGACCCCTCGTCACTGGTGGAGGCGCAAGAGGTGGGCGACGGCAACCTCAATCTGGTGTTTAAAATTTTCGACAGCGCAGGCATCAGCCGCATCATCGTCAAGCAGGCCCTGCCCTACGTGCGCTGCGTGGGTGAATCATGGCCGCTGACGCTGGACCGCGCCCGTCTCGAAGCGCAAACCCTGGTCGAGCACTATCAGCACAGCCCGCAGCACACGGTGAAAATCCACCACTTCGACCCGGAACTGGCGGTGATGGTGATGGAGGATCTCTCCAGCCATAAGATCTGGCGCGGCGAGCTGATCAATAACGTTTACTACCCGCAGGCGGCACGCCAGCTGGGGGAATACCTGGCCCACGCCCTGTTCCACACCAGCGATTTTTATCTCCATCCGCACGCCAAAAAAGCGCAGGTGGCGCAGTTCATCAACCCGGAGATGTGCGAGATCACCGAAGACCTGTTCTTCAACGACCCGTACCAGATCCACGAGCGTAATAACTACCCCGCGGCGCTGGAAAACGACGTCGCCGCCCTGCGCAATGACGATCAGCTGAAGATTGCCGTTGCCGCCCTGAAACACCGCTTCTTCTCTCAAGCCGAAGCGCTGCTGCACGGCGATATCCACAGCGGATCGATTTTTGTCGCCGAGGGTAGCCTGAAGGCGATTGACGCAGAGTTCGGTTATTTCGGCCCGATTGGGTTTGATATTGGCACGGCGATCGGCAACCTGCTGCTTAACTTCTGCGGCCTGCCGGGGCATCTGGGCATCCGTGATGCCGCCGCCGCACGCGAGCAACGTCTGATCGATATCCAACAGCTGTGGACCACCTTCGCGGAACGTTTCCAGACCCTGGCCGCGGAAAAATCCCGCGATGCGGCGCTCAGCGTGCCGGGCTATGCCAGCGCGTTTCTGAAGAAGGTCTGGCAGGACGCGATTGGCTTCTGTGGCACCGAGCTGATCCGCCGCAGCGTGGGCCTGTCGCACGTGGCGGATATCGACACCATTCGCGATGATGAGATGCGCCACGAATGCCTGCGCCACGCCATCACCCTCGGTAGGGCGTTGATTGTGATTGCCGACCGAATCGACAGCGTGGATGAGCTGGTGGCAAGGGTGCGTCAGTACAGTTAAGAGCGGCCTGTTGCCCTCACCCCAACCCTCTCCCACAGGGAGAGGGAGAAAACCGCACTCACCCCAGATACTCAATCACCGATAACCCGCCGTTGTAATCCGTGCTGTAGATAATCCCCTGCGCATCCACAAACACATCGCAGGACTGGATCACCTGCGGGCGATTAGGCCGGGTATCCATCATGGTTGCCGGTGCCGCAGGCACCAGCGCCCCGGTCTCCACCGGACGATACGGATCCGAAATGTCGTACGCGCGCACACCCGCATTCTGATACGTGGCAAAAATCAGCGTTGAGCTGACAAAGCTCCCCGGGCGGTTCTCATGCAGGTTGTGCGGCCCAAAGTGCGCCCCTTTCGCCACGTAATCCCGCTCGTTCGGCTGCGGGAAAGTGGAGATACTCACCGGGTTCGACGGCTCGCGAATATCAAACAGCCAGATCAGCTTCTCGCCGTCCTCCTGGTTATCAAGCACCGCCTCGTCCAGCACCACCAGCAGATCGCGATCCGGCAGCGGCAGCGCGGTATGGGTACCGCCGCCAAACGGCGGGCTCCAGTTGCGATGGCTAATCAGTTTCGGCTGAGTTCTGTCTTTCACGTCCAACAGCGTCAGGCCGCCGTCACGCCAGCTGCCGTAGGCGGTATCTCCGGCGATGATCGCGTGATGCAGGGCGTAGCGTTTACCCTCAGGCCAATTCGGCTGTTCGCCTGCCGCCTGGTTCATCCCCGGCAGCCACCAGCGCCCCGCCACCTCCGGCTTACGCGGATCGGCCAGGTCGATGGTCAGGAAGATGTAGTCGGTAAAGCCGTCGATCAGCGCCGAGACATAGGCCCAGCGCCCGCCAACGTACCAGATACGGTGGATGCCGATACCACTCAGCGACAGGAAACCGATCTCCCGTGGCTTATCCGGGGTAGAGATATCAAAAACGCGCAGCCCGGCGCTCCAGCCTCTGTCCTGCACGTCGCTGACCGTCTCTCCCACCTGGCGGGTGTAGTAGACCTTTTCGTCAGCAAAGCGGGCATCGGCAAACAGATCCCGGGCGTTGATCACCAGCAGCAGGTCGTCGTGCGCCTGAAGGTGTACGTTCCAGGTGCCCGGCGGCGCAGGCACATAGCCTGCGGCCTTCGGGTTCTTCGGATCGCGCACGTCGACGATCGAGAAGCCCTGCGACACCATATGGCCGATGTAGGCAAAGCCGCGATGCACCATCAGTTGCACGCCGTCCGGGCGTCCGCCCTGGTCGCTGTGGCCGATTAAGCGCATATTGCGGCTGTATTCGGGGGTGGGTAATGCAGTCACGTTAGCTCCTGTTGCCCGGTGGCGCTGCGCTTACCGGGCCTACGGACTGTAGGCCGGGTAAGGCGCAGCCGCCACCCGGCAAATGTTACTTATTCTTAGCTTCCAGCGTTGCGAACCACGGGGCGATAAAGTCTTCGGTCTGGCCCCAGCCCGGGATGATTTTCCCTAATGATGCGACGTTCACCGCGCCCGGCTGGGCCGACAGCAGCGCCTGCGGAATAGCCGCTGCTTTAAAGTCATAGGTCGCAGGCGTCGCTTCCCCGGCAATCTTGTTGGCAACCAGACGCACGTTGGTGGCGCCAATCAGCTTCGGATCCACCGCCACGCTCACCACCCACGGGCTGCCCGCTTCACGCATCAGCTGCAGATCCTGGTTGGAGATGTCGATACTGTAGAGTTTGATCTCGGTGCGGCCGTTCTCTTTCAGCGCTTTGTAAGCGCCCTGGCTGAAGGCATCCCAGGTGCCCCAGATCGCATCGATTTTGCCTTTCGGGTATTTCGCCAGCACCGCCCCCACTTTGTTGGCGGTATCGCCCTGCACGTCGGAGGAGACCGCGCCGATGGACTCCAGCTCTTTGATGCCCGGGTTCTGCTTCAGCAGTTCCTGATAGGCGGTCTGACGACGCTCCATCGGCGGGAAGCCAGCGACCCACAGTTTGATGATATTGGCCTTACCGTTGAAATCTTTCACCAGCTGGCCGAAGGAGAGGTTGGTCAGGGAGGCATCATCCTGCTGGGTCACGGTCACGCCCGGGATCTCCCCGTTCACCGCGGTATCGAACACCGCCACTTTGATCCCGGCATCGACGGCTTTTTTCACCAGCGCGGTGGAGTACGGATCGCGCCCCTGGGAGAGGATAATGCCGTCATATTTCTGGGTGATCGCCTGGTTAACGAAGTCCTGGAATTTGGCGTCGTCGCCGTTGCTTAAAAAGGTGCTGACCTTAAAGCCGAGCTTCTTCCCTTCCTGGATCGCCCCGGCGACAAACTGGGTGGTGTTGTCGTCAGATCCAAGGTTACGGATCACCGCAATGCGGATCTGCCCGTCGTGGTTGGCAATGGCCGCCGGAACCGGCGCAGGCGTCGCCGCATAGCCCGGCAGTGAACTCAGTAATCCCAGCGTCAGCAAAGAGAGTGCAACTTTTTTCATTTTTTTATCCCGTCGTGTTGTTAGCGTTTTTGTACGTAGGTGATGGCCAGCGCAATCGCCAGCACCAGCCCTTTTATAATGTCCATGGCGTAATACGGCACCGAGAGCATTACCAGTCCGTTGGAGAGCACCCCGAGGATCACCGCCCCTACCAGAGTGCCCAGCGCATTGGGTTTGCCGGACCCGGCGAGCGAGAAGCCGATCCACGCCGCCGCCACCGCATCCATCAGATAACCGCCACCCGCATTCACCTGCGAGGAGCCAATGCGCGAGGCCAGCAGAATGCCGCCCAGACCCGCCAGCAGCGAGGCAATCACATACGCCGCCACCTTGTAGCGGGTGGTACGAATGCCGGATAAGCGCGCCGCTTCCGGGTTGCCGCCAATGGCGTACATGCGGCGTCCGTGGGTGGTCAGCGACAGCCCCAGCTGCGCCAGCAGGGTTACCGCCAGCATGATAATCACGATGGTCGGCACCTGCCCCAGCGCGCCAAACGCCGCCGGAATCGTTCCTTCCGCCATATCGCCGCTCGGCAGGACCATGTTTTCGGTAATCGATCCGCCGTAGCTGTAGGTCATCGCCACGCCCTGGATCACAAACAGGCTGGCAAGCGTCGCGAGCATGTCGGGAATGCGCAGAATGACGATCAGGAAGGCGTTAAACAGCCCCACCAGGGTGCAGAGCGCCAGGGTGATCAGAATGGATTCGGTGGTGCCGAAACCGTGCCAGACAAACAGCGAGATCACCAGCGCATTGGCCAGCGAGGCGGTGGATCCGACCGAGAGGTCAAACCCGCCTATGGTCAGCGAGATGGAGACCCCGATGGCAATCACCGTCACGATGGCGATAGAGCGCAGAATGTTGATGATGTTGTTCGGATCGAGGAAGTTCTCTGACGCCAGGCCGAAAATGGCCACCAGCGCGACCACCGTCAGCAACATGCCCCATTTGTAGAGAAAATCGAAAATTTGCTGACGGCCAGACGCTGCCGCCGTCACTGAAAGGGCCTTGCTCACGACGCCGTTCCTCCGGTTGAATAATAAAGTAATGTCTCTTCGCGGGCGGTTGCCCCCTCGAGTTCCGCCACGATGCGCCCGTCCCACAGCACGCAGATGCGGTCGCACAGGCCCACCAGCTCGGCAAATTCGCCCGAGGCATAAATCACCCCTTTGCCTTCCCGCGCCAGGCCGTCAATCAGCTGGAACAGATCGGTTTTGGCCTTCACGTCCACCCCTTTGGTGGGCTCGTCGAAGATCAGCACCTGGGCATTGCCGCGCAGCCATTTGCCAATCGCCACCTTTTGCTGGTTACCCCCCGACAGACGGCGCAGCACCTGCCCCGGCCCGCGGGCGCGCACGCCGACCCGGGCGATCACCTCTTCCGCCCAGCGCCAGGCCTGGCGATGACCAAACAGGCTCCAGCGCGAAAAGCTGTTATCCGCTGACACCGCCAGGTTCATGCTCACCGGCTCATCGATAAAGATGCCCTCTTTGCGCCGCTCTTCCGGCACCAGCGCCATCCCGCGCAGGACCGAGTCCGCCGGGTCGCGCGGCTTCCAGGGTTTTTGATTCAGTTCGCCCTGCGTTACCTGGCTTTTGCTGGCGCCAAACAGCGCCTTGCAGAGTTCGGTTTTCCCGGCGCCCGCCAGCCCGGCAATGCCGAGAATTTCGCCCTTGCGCAGGTGCAGTGAGATATTCTTCAGCAGCCCTTCATCATGTAACCCCTCCACGCGCAGCAGCGTTTCGGTGCTGTGTGGGGGACGTGCAGGCGGGTAGATATCGCTCAGTTCGTGACCGAGCATCTTCTCAACGATCGCTTCCCCGCTGAGATCGGCCATCGGGCCGGACTCAATCAGCTTGCCGTCGCGCAGCACCGTTAAGGTGTCGCAGATCGCCTTCAGCTCATGAATGCGGTGGGAGATAAACACCACGCCAATCCCCTGCTGCTGCAGGCGGCGCACCACGGCGAACAGCCGCTCGCTCTCGTGGGCGTCCAGCGGCGCAGTAGGTTCATCCAGAATTAAAAACCGGCAGTGATGGGACAGCGCCCGGGCCAGCAAAATCTGCTGCTTTTCCGCCAGGGTGCAGCCGTCGATGGAACGGCGCACGTCGAGGGTCACGTCCAGCTGGGCCAGCGCCTGCCGGGCCTGCTCGCGCAGTTTCCCCCAGTGGAAGCGGTGCCCAGGCTGCGCCAGATGATCGAGCATGATGTTTTCGGCGATGCTCAGGCCGGGGATCAGCGCCACGTCCACCTCCTGCTGCACCAGATGGATGCCCAGCTGCTTGGCATCCACCGGCTCGCGGATGGTGACGGGCTGGTTATTGATGCTGATTTCGCCTTCATAGCGCGCGTGCGTGCCGCACAGTACCGCCATCAGGGTGGATTTTCCGGCACCGTTCGCGCCCGTGAGCGCATGTACCGATCCGCCCGTCAGCGTGAAATCGACGCGCGACAGCGCCTGGAAGCCAGAAAAAGCCAGGCTAATGCCGCGCATCTCGAGGCGACTGGTTGACATTCGCTGCGATCCCTTACTATTAATCTTTTGATTTATGGAATTTTTCACAGCCGGGACTGGCTGGCAACGAAGGAAAAAGCATAAGATAAAGCAAAATAGTATTAGCCATCTGGATGTCTAGCCATAACATCGGGTTAGCGCTTCATAAAAAGGACAACATCATGAGCAACACCGATATCCGCGTCGTTCCTGGCCCGGCCAACTACTACTCCCACCGCGGAGCCCTTGCCCGCCTGGACGCCTTTTTCACCCCGGAACAGCTCTCCCGGGCGGTATGGATCTACGGCGAACGCGCTCTGGCCGGGGCTCAACCCTTTCTGCCGCAGAGCTTCCACACAGAGGGAGCCAAACATCTGCTGTTTAAAGGCCACTGCAGCGAGCACGATGTGAATCAGCTTGCGGAGGCCTCCGGGGCAGATCGCAGCGTGGTGATTGGCGTCGGCGGCGGCGCGCTGCTGGATACCGCCAAGGCGGTGGCGCGCCGTCTGGGCCTGCCGGTGGTGGCCATTCCGACCATCGCCGCCACCTGCGCCGCCTGGACTCCGCTGTCGGTGTGGTACAACGATGCCGGGCAGGCGCTGCACTTTGAGATTTTTGACGACGCCAACTACCTGGTGCTGGTCGAGCCGGAGATCCTGCTTAACGCCCCGGCGGAATACCTGCTGGCGGGCATCGGCGATACCCTGGCGAAATGGTATGAAGCGGTGGTGCTGGCACCTGAGCCTGAACAACTGCCGCTGACGGTAAGGCTCGGGATCAACGGAGCGCTGGCGATCCGCGACGTGCTGCTGGAGCACAGCGAGCAGGCGCTGTTGGATCAGACGCGCCGCGAGGTAACCCGCGAGTTTCATGACGTGGTGGACGCCATTATCGCCGGTGGCGGCATGGTCGGCGGGCTGGGAGAACGCTACACCCGCGTGGCGGCAGCGCATGCGGTGCATAACGGCCTGACGGTGCTGCCGCAGACCGCGCAGTTCCTCCACGGCACCAAGGTGGCCTACGGTATTCTGGTGCAGAGCGCCCTGCTCGGCCAGGACGCGGTGCTGCGCGAGCTGGTCGCGGCGTACCAGCGCTTTAACCTGCCCACCACCCTGCGCGCGCTGGAGGTGGACATCCACAACCGCGACGAGCTGGACCGGGTTATCGCCCATACCCTGCGCCCGGTGGAGTCGATCCACGCCCTGCCGATTGCCCTGACGCCAGAGATCCTGCGCGCCGCATTTGAGAAAGTAGAAAACCTCAGCCACCCGGCGCATTGACGCCGGACACGCGCCTTCTATACCTAATGAGGGTTCTCATCACTTTCGCGACGAGGTCATCATGCAGATCGATTTAACGGGTAAGAAGGCGTTGGTTACCGGTGCCAGCCGGGGTTTGGGGCGCGCCATTGCGCTGTCGCTGGCCCGGGCGGGTGCCGATGTGGTTATCACCTATGAGAAATCCGCCGATAAAGCCCAGGCCGTCGCGGATGAAATTGCGGCGCTGGGGCGGCTCAGCGAGGCGATTCAGGCCGACAGCGCCAGCGCAGAGGCCATCCAGGAGGCCGTCACCCATGCGGCACGCACCCTGGGCGGGCTGGATATTCTGGTCAACAACGCCGGGATTGCACGCGGCGGCCCGCTGGAGTCCATGACCCTGGCAGACATCGATGCCCTGATTAACGTCAATATTCGCGGGGTGGTGATTGCCACCCAGGCCGCGCTGGTGCATCTGTCCGACGGCGGACGGATCATCAACATCGGCAGCTGTCTGGCCAACCGCGTCGCCCAGCCGGGTATCGCGGTCTATTCGATGACCAAATCAGCGCTCAACTCGCTGACTCGCGGGCTGGCGCGCGACCTCGGGCCGCGCGGTATTACCGTCAATCTGGTCCACCCAGGCCCGACCAACAGTGATATGAACCCGGAGGATGGCGAGCAGGCCGCATCCCAGCGCCAGCTTATTGCCACCGGGCACTACGGCCAACCGGAAGATATTGCCGCCGCGGTGACGTTCCTCGCCAGCCCTGCCGCCGGACAGATCTCCGGCACCGGGCTGGACGTGGACGGCGGGCTGAACGCCTGACGTTCGCTCGCACATTTTATGTCTGCCTCTGCCGCCTGACAGAGGCGTGTTCGACCCGCCTCGATAATCCACTTTTTGCCGCTTTTTCCGCGCCCGTCGCCGTCCTACAGTACCCCATCAGCAATTCGGAATTTATCTAATAGTCTTATTATTTCCTTATATTTCGTGTGGGCGTACAGTGGAGGTACGGATGAAGATAGTGTGGTCAAATGCGGCAAAAAAAGCGCTTTCCAGAATTGATAGTCGTTATCAAAAACGCATTGAGGCGAAATTAGCTGAGCTGAACGATCGCTCCGCTCCACCGCCTGATATTAAAAAAATGACCTTTCCAGAAGATCACTATCGTTTGCGGGTGGGTGAATACCGAATCATTTTTACTGTCGGTGGGGAAACTCGAAATGACTGTTACGTTTTATCTGTGAAGCGCAGGACAACAACAACTTATCTACATGAGGAACATGTAAATTATGACAGTCCAGTTCATAAAGGATGATGAAGGAAAAACGCAGTTTGTCGTAATCCCCTACGATGAATACTTTCGTATGTGTTTGCAGTTATCGGAAATCGACGACGAAACGGATGACGATCTGGAAGATATCGAGATTGAGCATGATATCTACGATGACGTTAAATTACCCGGTGAGGTGTGCAGCATCATGACCTGGCAGGAGGTAAGCCTGCAGGCCGCCTGGCGCATTCATCGCGGATTATCGCAACAGGAGGTAGCCGACAAACTGGGCATCAGCCAGTCCGCCGTATCACAGCTTGAAGCCGTCGACTCCCGTCCGCAGAAACGCACCCGTGAAAAACTGGCGGCTCTCTACGGCTGTACGCAGGAGCAGATCAGCCTGTACCTGCCGAAAGAGGGTTAACAGCACTTCGCTCCGCCTTTGCCGCCGTAGCGGGCGTCCTGGCGATCGCGGAAGAATGCTTCGTAGGTCATCGGGGTCTGGTCAGGATGGTTGACGCGCATGTGCTCAACGTAGTTGTCGTAGTCCGGCACGCCGATCATCATTTTTGCGGCCTGACCTAAGTACTTACCTGCTTTGGATAGGGTGTCGAACATGATTTGGTTTCTCGTTGTTTCCCCTCACCCTAACCCTCTCCCCATAGGGGAGAGGGGACTCAGAACACCCTCTCCCCTATGGGGAGAGGGTTGGGGTGAGGGGTGTTTGGTTAATGAGCACTTTTCGCCTGGGTCACAATCTCTTCATAGTTCGCTGGCATCGGCTGATACGGCGTCTCTTTCGCCGTTGGCTTGTCCTGCTTCAGGGCAGCCAGCGCGGTCTTCAGAGAATACAGCGCCAGCACCACAACCACCACCATAAAGAAGATGGTCAGCCCGGCATCCAGACGGTTGTTAAACACCAGCTGTGACAGCTGCGACTCGGTGTATTGCGCCGGGATCTTGCCGCTGTCGATCATCGCCTGGAACTTGTTGGCGATAGCGAGGAAGCCCACTTTGTTATCCGGGCTGAAGGCTTTCTGCCATCCCGCGGTCAGAGTACAGATCAGCAGCCAGGCCGTTGGCACCAGGGCCACCCAGGCGTAGCGCTGACGTTTCATCTTGAACAGCACTACCGCACAGAGCATCAGCGCCATACCGGCCAGCATCTGGTTAGCGATACCGAACAGCGGCCACAGGGTGTTGATGCCGCCCAGCGGATCGACCACCCCCTGATGCAGGAAGTACCCCCACGCCAGCACGCAGAGCGCGGTTGCCAGCAGGTTAGCCGGCAGCGATTCGGTGCGTTTCAGCCCCGGGGAGATGACGCCCAGCAGATCCTGCAGCATAAAGCGCGCGGCACGGGTCCCCGCATCCACCGCCGTCAGGATAAACAGGGCTTCGAACAGGATCGCAAAGTGATACCAGAACGACACATCCATCAGGCCGCCCAGCGCCCCGTGCAGAATGTAGGCCATCCCCACCGCCAGGGTCGGTGCCCCGCCCGCACGGGAGATAATCGACTGCTCGCCCACCTCATTGGCAATCTGGGTCAGGGTATCCGGGGTAATGGCAAAGCCCCAGCCGCTAACCACCTGCGCCGCGGAGGCCACCACGTCCACCGTACCGGCTGGTGCCAGTACCGCAATCGGGCTGTTCATCGCAAAGTAGACGCCCGGATCGATAATACAGGCCGAAACCAGCGCCATAATGGCGACGAAGGACTCCATCAGCATGCCGCCATAGCCGATAAAGCAGGCCTGGTTTTCATTGGCCAGCATCTTCGGCGTGGTGCCGGAGGCGATCAGGGCATGGAAGCCAGACACCGCGCCACAGGCGATGGTGATAAACAGGAACGGGAACATGTTGCCGGACCAGACCGGGCCGGTGCCGTCGATAAACTTAGTTACCGCAGGCATGGTCAGGGTCGGGCGCATAATCAGAATGCCAATCGCCAGCCCGACGATGGTGCCGATTTTCAGGAAGGTGGAGAGGTAATCGCGCGGGGCCAGCAGCAGCCATACCGGCAGTACTGCGGCGACAAAGCCGTAACCCACCAGCATCCAGGTCAACTGCACGCCGGTATAGTCAAAGTACGGGGCCCAGGTTGGACTCTCGGCCACCCAGCCGCCGGAGATAATGGCAAACACCAGGAAGAACAGGCCAATCACCGACACCTCGCCAATGCGCCCCGGACGCAGATAGCGAATGTAGATCCCCATGAAGATCGCCAGCGGAATGGTAAAGGCGACGGTGTAAGTTCCCCACGGGCTGTGGGTCAGGGCTTTCACTACGATCATCGCCAGTACCGCGAGGATAATCACCATGATCATAAAGCAGGCCACCAGAGCAATTACCCCGGCAGTTGGGCCCATCTCCTCTTTCACCAGCTCGCCGAGCGAACGCCCGTCGCGGCGGGTGGAGACGAACAGCACCATAAAGTCCTGTACTGCCCCCGCCAGCACCACCCCGGCGAGGATCCAGATCATCCCCGGGAGATAGCCCATCTGCGCGGCAAGCACCGGCCCCACCAGCGGCCCGGCCCCGGCAATCGCCGCAAAGTGGTGACCAAACAGCACCTTTTTGTCGGTCGGCACGTAGTCCAGACCGTCGTTATGCCGCACCGCCGGCGTCATGCGCGTCGGGTCGACGGAGAGCACATTGCGGGCGATAAACAGGCCGTAAAAACGATAGGCAATCAGATAGACACAGACCGCGGCAACGACTATCCACAGCGCATTGATCTGTTCCCCGCGGTTGAGGGCGATATAGCCCAGCGCAAAAGCTCCCACTACGGAGAGCCCCGCCCATAAAAGGTATTTCCCTGAGTTGTTCATAGTGGTTGTCCGTCGTCGTGAAACAGTAGGATGTTACATTTTGTTTCTAGAACAACGCTTAAAGTTTAACAACTTTGAAACGCAATATTGCGTGGTCAAACCAGACATTTACACCACAGTGTTAAGCCGATCACGACCAGGTGCCCCTGGCCCTGACGAAAAATCCCCGCACAGAGGCGGGGATCCAGAGAAAGCAAAGCGGCTTAATTACACCTTTTTATATTCACGGTGAGTAAGTATTTTATTTTCATCAAAGGTCAGCACCAGCGTCACGGATTCATCGTAATTCACCGGAACGATCACATATAGCGCGCGTCCTTTGACATTCGAATTGTATAACCACGTATTCTGGTGGTTGTAATCCTGCGGAATATCTGGTCGCCCCAGCAGAATTAATACATCCTTTTTGGTTGTCTTACCCAGAACCAGTTTTTTATCCAGGTCGGTTTCCTGGAGTTTACTGACGGTTCCCTGCTGAGTACGATCAATATTCCCGATACAACCGCTGAGCATACTCATAGAAAACATCCCCGCCAAAATAAGGCCTGTTGTTTTCATGACGATACTATTTATTGGTGTAACCTTCATATTTTTCGACCTTGTCGTCCAGGTAGATCTGATTTTCACTGTCATACTTCAGATGGGTTGCATACAGCACGCAGTAGCCACTCTTATCTGAAACGGACAGGCGGAACTCATAGGTTTCCCCTTTTTGCGGCACAAAGGTATAGCTCACAAAGTTACAGCCATAGAGAAACTTGAACCCAACCCGGGTCGGCGTTCCGGCATAAACCTTCGCATCGTAATAGGTTTCTTTATAGCGTTCCGGATCGTTGCTGGCTTTCGGGAACCCCAGATCGTGGGTGGGGCGTAACACGACGACGCTGGTAAAATCAACCGCACCATCTTTATTACCGTTCTGACTAATGGTAAAGCCTGGCGGGTTGCCAATCAGGCGTACATTTGCCGTGTTTTGCTCAGAATCCGGCGGCGGCGTATAAGGCACTTTTCCCCAGTAGGTTGCGCATCCTGATAATAATAATGATGCAGCGAGCGCGCCCGTAATATATCCCATATTTTTCATTGTTAGTTCCAGTATATTCATCCCGCTGCGCAGCATAACGAAAATCCGTAACGGCGACCATCCTTGCGGAATTAAAAAAATCTTTAAGACAATACTATTACTGATTTCGTTAAGGTGAAAATAAGTGAGGGCGAGAATAACCTCGCCCCGATATTAACCCAACACCATGGTACTCAACCGGCAGGTACAACACCGCCGTCCCTGCTCGTCATACACCACGATCTCCCAGCTCTGGCTGGTGCGCCCAAGGTGCAGCGGCTGACACACCCCACGCACGTGGCCGTGAGCCACGGCGCGGTGATGGGTGGCATTCAGCTCCGTGCCCACCACGCTCTGTCCGTCGCGGGTCATCAGGAAACCGGCCATCGACCCCAGGGTCTCTGCCAGTGCCGCCGACGCGCCACCGTGCAACAGGCCAAACGGCTGATGAGTTCGCGCATCCACCGGCATCTCGGCTTCGAGGGTATCGTCACCGAGCCGGGTGTAAAGGATCCCCAGATGCGCCACCATCGTGTTCAGGCTGGAGCCGTTCAACTCCTCCAGCGATAAATGTCGTTTCCAGATCATCTAGGCCCCCAGCGTGGAGCCACCGTCCACCACGATATCCTGCAAGGTGATGTGGCTGGCGAGGTCGGAGGCAAGGAACAGCACGGTATGAGCAATCTCCTGCGGACGGGCAATTTTACCCAGTGGAATGCCGAGCTTGAACTGCTCGCCAAAGCCGCGAATACGCTGCTGTTCGGCGTCGTCACTCACCCACAGCGTGCGCTGCATGTCGGTATCGGTGGAACCCGGCGACACCAGATTACAGCGCACCCCGCTGCCCGCCAGCTCCAGCCCGACGGTCAGGGCCAGGTTTTTCAGCGCCGCTTTCGAGGCACCGTAGGCGCTCATGCCGATGCGCGGCGTATGGGCCGCGTCGGAGGCCACGGTGACAATCGCCCCGCCCTGCTGACGACGGAACTGGCCCATCGTCTGCTGGAACAGGTTGAACGCCCCGCCCACGTTGACCGCAAAGGTCTGCTGCCAGTCCTCCTGCGACAGCTGGTCAGTCGCCCCCATCCGCAGGATCCCGGCGGCATTGACCAGCACATCCAGACGATCCATCCCTGCCAGTAAACGCCCGCAGACCTCGCTTACCTGAACCGCGTCCGCCACGTTCAGCATCTCGGTGGCAAAGGGATAGCTCGCCTGCGGGAAGGCCACGTCAAAGCCCGTCACCTGCGCGCCCGCCTCAGCAAACGCCTGCGCGGTGGCGTAACCGATGCCTTTTCCGGCCCCGGTTACCCAGACGGTTTTCCCGGCGAAATCGAACGCAGCCATTATTTCACCTCGCGGGAGAGCAGCGCCCACCAGGCATCCAGGGTCGGGTTTTTCGCCAGCATCACGAAGTCGATATCGCCATGCACTTTGCGCCAGCGCGCCGCCAGGGCCATCATCCGCACCGAATCCAGACCGTAGTCGATCAGGTTTTCGTCATCCATCGGCTCGTCGGACTCATCCAGCAGCGGCAGGATGAGCTCCCGCAACGCCGCTTTCGAGGCAGGAATGGACGGCAGCAGTTCGTCGGTGGTCACCACGCGCCCGGAGCGACCGGCCACGTATTTAAGCGACATCAGGTGCTCATCGCGGGTGAAATCCGCCAGCGCATCGGCGACGAAGAACGGCTGGATGTCGCGCATAAAGGCGTCGGTGGCGGTGGTCATGCAGCCGATGTGGGCATATACGCCGGTGATGATCAGCTGGTCGCGACCGGTCTCTTTCAGCATCTCCTCCAGCGGCGAGCGGTGAAACGCGCTGTAGCGCCACTTCACCAGCACGGTGTCGGCGTCGTCCGGGGCCAGCTCCGCGACAATGCGCTGCTGCTCCGGGGAGCGGGTCAGGCCCGGCCCCCACATGTCGTTCAGCAGGGCGCGGTCTTCATCGCTCTGCTCTTTAGGTTGAGCGGTGTAGTAGACCGGAATATTGTGCTGTTTGCAGTAGTCGCGCAGGCGGGCGATGTTCGCCACCACCTGGGCCATCATCGGACAGTTATCGCCCCAGAAGTTGAGAAAATACTCCTGCATATCGTGGATCAGCAGCGCGGCGCGCGCGGGCTCCAGGGTCCAGCTCACTTTGTTGGTCGGCAGATCTGCCGCGCCTGGCAGCGCGTAACCGGTTAATTTTGGAATTGCCATCTTCTGCTCCTCAGCCCTGCGCCCGTTCGGCCAGCCACAGGCGTAATTGTTTTTTATCGACTTTGCCTACCGGCGTCAGCGGCAGTGCCTCCAGGCACTCCACGCGATCCGGCAGTTTGAATTCAGCGACCCCCTGCTCACGCAGGAAGCGGCGCACCTCGACCGCGCGCAGGGGCTGTTTCACCACCAGATACGCGCAGCTCTTCTCGCCCAGCAGGCTATCCTCCATGCTGACCAGCGCGGCGTGGATCACCGCCTCGTGGCGCAGGAGCAAGTTTTCTACCTCTTCGGCGGCAATTTTTTCCCCGCCGCGGTTGATCTGATCTTTCTCGCGTCCCTGCACGGTGATGTAGCCCTGCTCGTCGATGGCGATCAGATCCCCGGAGCAGTAAAAGCCGTCCGCATCAAAGGCGCTGGCGTTGTGTTCCGGGCTCTTGTAGTAGCCGCGGAAGGTATAAGGGCCGCGGGTCATCAGACGCCCCACTTCACCGCGCGGCAGCGGATTGCCCTGTTCATCGGCCACCCACACTTCGTCATCCGGGCACATCGGGCGGCCCTGGGTATTCATGATCCGCTCCGGGGCATCGTCCAGCGCGGTGTAGTTCACCAGCCCTTCGGCCATGCCAAACACCTGCTGGAGCTGACAGCCGATCTCCGCCGGAATACGGGCGGCCAGAGTGGCGGAGAGTCGCGCTCCGCCCACCTGCAACAGCTGCAGCGACGCCAGCTGGGCATTGCCTGCCCCTTCGGCGATGGCCTGCAGCCACAGGCTGACCGCAGGCGGTACCAGCGAGGTGACGGTGATCTGATGCTGTGCGATCAGCGGGAAGCAGAGCGTGGCGCTCGGATCGTTAGCCAGCACCACGCAGCCGCCGGCCATAAAGATCCCCAGCGAACCCGGAGAACTCATCGCGAAGTTGTGCGCCGCCGGGAGGGCGTTCAGGTAACGGGTATCGGCAGTAATGCCGCAGATCTCGTTGCTGCGACGAATGCTGTAGTCATAGTCGTTGTGGGTGCGCGGGATCAGCTTCGGCGTGCCGGTGCTGCCGCCGGAGAGCTGGAAGAACGCCACCTCATCGGCCGGGGTCGGGCTGGCGATAAAGTTATCCGCCGGACGGGCAATGGCCGTCTCCAGCCCTTCGCCCCGCAGCAACACCACGCGCAGGGAGCGGTGTTGATCCACAAAGGTGTTCAGGAAATCGTCACCGGCAAACAGCCCGTGGGCGCGGTCGGCAATCAGCAGCGCGGGCTCAATCTGGCTGGCGTAGGCGTTTAGCTCGCTGCGCTGGTGGCTGAAAAGGGCATTGACCGGGGCCACGCCCACCTGCAACAGCGCGAAAAAGGTGATGTAAAACTCCGCGACGTTGCCCAGCTGCACCAGGGCGGTTTCGCCCCGCTGGATCCCCTGGGCCTGTAGCGCGGAGGCAAGGTTATTAACGGCCTGATGGAACTGGCGATACGTGAAGCGGCGTTCGCCGTCGATAATCGCCAGCGCATCGCTGTCGGCGTGGCGGGTCAGGATCTCCGTCAGGGGCAGATCCTGCCAGTAACCTTTTTCACGATAGCGGCGGGCGAATGCGTCGGGCCAGCGGGTAAAGGGAAGAGTCATGTTTAATCCTTAATGCAGGCCAAAAACGTTCAGCATGGTGGTCAGTTTGACGCCGGTTTCGCGCCACTCGGCCACCGGGGAGGAGGCAGGCACAATCCCGGCACCGGCAAACAGGCGCACGCTGTTGGCCTGAAGGCGGGCGCAGCGGATGGTCACCACCCACTCGCCGTTGCCTTCGCTGTCGCACCAGCCGACGATGCCGCCGAACAGCTGGCGGTCGAACGGCTCCAGCTCGGCAATCAACTCTTTCGCCGCCAGGTGCGGGAAGCCGCTCAGGGCCGGGGTTGGATGCAGCAGGCAGGCCAGGGTCAGGGCGTTTTCATTTTCACGCGCTTCGCCTTCCACCGGGGTAGCGAGGTGCCACAGGGTCGGGGTGGTCACCAGCTGCGGTGAGTCGGGCATGGTCAGCTGATGGCTGCGCGGAGCCAGCACCGCCTTCATCGCCTGGGTGACCAGCTCGTGTTCGTGGCGATCTTTGGCCGAGGCCAGCAGCTTGTTGCCCGCCTCGCGATCGAGCATGTCGTCCGGCTGGCGACGGGCAGAGCCGGCCAGCGGCAGGGAGCTGAAGTGGGCTCCCTCTTTGCGCAGCAGCAGCTCCGGGCTGGCGCCGAGCAGTACCCCGCCATCCTCCAGCGGAACGTGGAAGTTAAAGCTGGCCGGGTTCTGGGCAATCAGTTTTTCCAGCAGCGCGCCGCTGTCGAGGTTCTCTGCGGTGGCAATGTCGATCAGGCGCGACAGCACCACTTTGTTAACCCGCGGGGTGGCGGTCAGCGCGGCGGCGCGAGCGACCATCTCTTCGAAGGCTAGCTGGGCCGGGATCTCGGTGCGGGAGGTGACCGTCAGCGGTGCGGTCCGGGTGGCATAGCGGGCAGACTGCTGGCGCGCCGGGCGGGCAAAACTCTTCCACTGTTGCGGAATGAACAGCGACGACGGCTGGCGGGTATCAAAAGGGATCGCCCCCACCATCACCGGGTTAGCGATCCCGGCGGCTTTTGCGTCGGTAAAGGCCTGGGCCAGCTGCTGCTGAAAGGCGCTGGCGGGATCGTCGCCGCCGACGGCTGGGGTGGAGAAACGGGCAAAGCAGCCGGTAGTGGTAAAGCTGCGATAAGGCGACATAAAAAAGAAGCTGTCTTTTTGCAGCCGGGTCGCGGTGTGCTGAACATCCTCAGCCAGTGACGTATCCATATCATCCTCCTGAAATGATAAAGGCAGTAAGAATTATTATCATTTATATTTTCGCTGGCTAACCTAATCCCAGAGCGCGACGGTGTCAACCGCCGAGCGCGCATCTTATGCGACTATCGCTTGCATCCCTGCGGCGCATTCATGAAAATGAGAAGCATTAACTTCAACAAAAACAGGATGCCCCTTAGTGAAATTGCCCGCTGTTCGTCGCAACACCCTGCTTTTAATAGGACTTTTACTTTCAGGATTAACCTCAGCCCTCGCCGCCGACTGGCCGCGTCAGGTCACGGACAGCCACGGAACCCACACGCTGGAGAGCAAACCGATGCGGATTGTCTCTACCAGCGTGACCCTCACCGGCTCGCTGCTGGCGATTGACGCCCCGGTGATCGCCAGCGGTGCTACCACCCCGAATAACCGGGTGGCGGACGATCAGGGCTTTTTGCGTCAGTGGGGCGAAATAGCTAAACAGCGTAAGCTCGCGCGGCTGTACATCGGCGAGCCGAGCGCCGAAGCCGTTGCCGCCCAGATGCCGGACCTGATCCTGGTCAGCGCCACCGGCGGGGATTCTGCCGTGGCGCTGTACGATCAGCTGTCGGCCATCGCCCCGACGCTGGTGATCAACTACGACGACAAAAGCTGGCAGGCGCTGCTGACCCAACTGGGCACCCTCACCGGCCAGGAGAAGCAGGCCGCCGCGCGGATTGCCGAATTTGATACCCAGCTCACCCGGGTGAAACAGCAGCTGAAGCTGCCGCCGCAGCCGGTGAATGCCCTCGTGTACACCGCCGCGGCCCACAGCGCCAACCTGTGGACCACCGAGTCAGCGCAGGGCAAGCTGCTGCAACAGCTGGGCTTCTCGCTCGCCACCCTGCCCGCCGGGCTTAACCCGTCGCAAAGCCAGGGCAAGCGCCATGACATTGTGCAGCTGGGGGGGGAAAACCTGGCGACCGGACTGAACGGCGAAGGTCTGTTCCTGTTTGCCGGGGATCGGAAGGATGTGGATGCGATCTACGCCAACCCGCTGCTGGCCCATCTCCCGGCGGTGCAAAACAAGCGCGTCTGGGCGCTGGGCACCGAGACCTTCCGTCTGGATTATTTCAGCGCGATGCGGGTGCTGGAGCGTTTAGAGGAATTATTTAAATAATTGTGCGGCCGGATGCCCGGTGGCGCTGCGCTTACCGGGCCTACGATTTTCTCCCTCTCCCTTCGGGAGAGGGCCGGGGTGAGGGGATCAGGCCGCACTGTCGTTTAAAACGATTTCCTGCCGGAACCGGCGCAACTCCGCCAGGGCCACCAGCAGTATTGCCCCCACCATCGCCAGCACAAAGCCGCTGCTGCTGGCTGAGGCCACCGGGGTCATTATCACTCCCAGCCCGCCGAGAAGGGCGGCCCCAATGGCATCACCCGTCACGTTCTGCGCCGTCCACAGGCCATTGATGCGCCCGAGCATCGCTTCCGGGGTCTGGGTCTGGATCAGGGTGTATTGCAGCAGGGAACTGACCGCGCTCAGCCAGCCGAACAGCGCCAGGCAAATCACGCCCAGCGCCCAGACCGGCATCAGGCTGAAGAAACCAATCGCAATAAACGAGGCCAGGGTCGCCAGCAGCATAATCAGCCCCGGGCGGGCGCTCTGCGCCAGATTGCCGCTGGTGAGTGCGCCAAAAGCCGCACCCAGCGGGATGGCGGCATATAGCAGGCCAATCTGCGACACGCTCATCTGCCACTCCATCGCCAGCGCCGGATAGAGCACCCGCACCGCGCTGGCCATCGTTAGTAAACCACCCAGCAGGGCGATACCGCCTATCAGCGGGTTGCTGAACAGAAAGCGGATCGCCGCCATCAGGGATCTCAGCGGATGTTCACGCGGCTGCGGCGGAGGCGGCAACAGCGGCAGACGCAGCAGGGTTAAGGTGGTAATAAAGGTGCCCGCCGCCGCCAGGCCGTAGTTCCAGGCGACATTCCCGGTGCCGAGCAGCAGGCCGCCGACCATCGGCGAGATCACCGACCCCAGACGCACGGTCAGCATGGTGATCGCCCCCGCCTGCATCAGATTTTCGCGCCCCACCAGCGCTGGCGTGGCGGCCAGCAGCGCCGTCACCCCGAGCGAGGCAAAAAATCCGTCCCACAGGCCGAGGGCATAGATGGCGATTAACGACGGCTCCGGCAGCAGCGCATTCAGGCATAACCCGACAAAGCCCACCCCGCAGGTACCGCGCGCCAGCAAAATCAGCTTTTTACGCTCGTAGCGATCCGCCAGTACCCCGCCGACCATCAGGCCGATAAACATCGCCCCGCCGGTCAGGGTGACGGAGAGCCCTACCAGCCAGCTGGAGTGGGTCATCGCCTGGATTTGGACCGGTACGGCCACGCCGAGCAGGCCAAGGGATAAAATGGAGATAAAACGGGCAATAAAAACAGCACGAAACGCAGGATGCGTCTTCAGCAGGCTCAGATTGAGCAGCCAGGATTGTCGGGTCATTACAAAGCCTTAATGGTTTCTTTTGTACCAATTCCATGGCCGCACATGCTAACATAGCTAAATAAGATAGATAACGATAATTACTATCATTATCAAGTAATGGACGTTGCTATGTCGTACTCCTCTTCCGCGTCACGCGCCCTTGCCGTGCCCGGTTTACTGTTACTGCTCACGTTTGCTATCGCCCTCAGCCTGTCGGTGGGTGCGAAGCCGCTGCCGTTTTCCGTGGTGGTCGATGCCCTCACCGCCACCTGTCAAAGCGCCGACTGCACCATCGTGCGGGATGCCCGCCTTCCGCGCACCCTCGCCGGACTGCTGGCCGGTGCCGCCCTCGGCCTTGCCGGGGCGCTGATGCAAACCCTGACCCGCAATCCGCTGGCCGACCCGGGCATCCTTGGCGTAAACGCCGGGGCCAGCTTCGCCATCGTGCTGGGCGCGGCGCTGTTTGGCTTCTCCTCCCCCGGCGAACAGCTGGTGATGGCCCTGTGCGGCGCTTTCGCCGCCTCGCTGCTGGTGGCTTTTACCGGCAGCCAGGGCGGGGGCCAGCTCAGCCCGGTGCGCCTGACGCTTGCGGGCGTGGCGCTGGGCGCGGTGCTGGATGGCCTCTCCAACGGCATCGCCCTGCTCAACCCGGACGTTTACGACCAGCTGCGCTTCTGGCAGGCGGGCTCGCTGGATATCCGCACCCTGCAAACCTTGCAGGTGGTGAGCGTGCCGGTGCTGATCGCCGCTGCCGTGGCGCTGCTGTTAAGCCGGGCGCTCAACAGCCTGAGCCTCGGCAGCGACACCGCTACCGCCCTCGGTAGCCGGGTGGCGCGCACCCAACTGACCGGATTACTGACCATCACCGTCCTGTGCGGCAGCGCCACGGCGGTGGTGGGCCCCATCGCCTTTATCGGCCTGATGATGCCGCACATGGCGCGCTGGCTGGTGGGGGCCGATCACCGCTGGTCCCTGCCGGTGACGCTGCTTGCCACCCCTGCCCTGCTGCTGTTTGCCGATATCCTCGGGCGTCTGCTGGTGCCCGGCGAGCTGCGGGTGTCGGTGGTCAGCGCCTTTATTGGCGCGCCGGTGCTGATTTTCCTGGTGCGCCGCAGACGCGGAGGTGCCCTGTGATGGCTCCCTCCCGTCGTTTAATTATCAGCTGCCTGGTGCTGATGCTGGTCAGCCTCGGCGTGGCCCTGTTTAGCCTGCGCAGCGGAGCGGTGACGCTGGATTTTGCTCAGGTCTTTAATGCCCTGACCGGCAGCGCGCCGCGCAATATCACCCTGGTGGTCACCGAATGGCGTTTACCGCGCGTGATGATGGCCCTGCTGGTTGGCGCGGCGCTCGGGATCAGCGGCGCGATTTTCCAGTCGCTGATGCGCAACCCCCTCGGCAGCCCGGACGTAATGGGCTTTAACACCGGGGCCTGGAGTGGCGTGCTGGTGGCGATGGTGCTGTTTGGTCAGCACCTGACGGCTATTACCCTGGCGGCCATGGCGGGCGGGATCCTCACCTCGCTGATCGTCTGGGCGCTGGCCTGGCGTGACGGCATTGAAACTTTCCGCCTGATCATCATTGGCATCGGCATGCGCGCCATGCTGATGGCCTTTAATACCTGGCTGCTGCTGCAGGCCTCGCTGGAGACCTCGCTCTCTGCCGGGCTGTGGTTCGCCGGGTCGCTCAACGGCCTGACGTGGGCCAAAACCCTGCCCGCCGCCCCGCTGATCCTGCTGATGTTTGTCTGCGCGTTGCTGCTGGTAAAACGGATGCGTCTGCTGGAGATGGGTGACGACAGCGCCTGCGCGCTGGGCGTCAGCGTCGAGCGTTCACGGCTGATGCTGATGCTGGTGGCGGTGGTGTTAACCGCCGCGGCGACCGCCATTGCCGGGCCGATCTCCTTTATTGCGCTGGTGGCGCCGCACATCGCCCGCCGTCTGAGCGGCACCGCCCGCTGGGGGTTAACCCAGTCGGCGCTGTGCGGATCGCTGCTGCTGCTGGCCGCGGATCTCTGCGCCCAGCAGCTGTTTATGCCATATCAACTTCCGGTGGGCGTCGTGACCGTCAGTCTTGGCGGTATCTACCTCATCGTCTTGCTTGTTCAGGAGTCCCGCAAGAAATGAGTGCCAATCTAACCCGCTTGCGCGGCGAAAATCTGACCCTCGGCTACGGCAAAAAAACCGTGGCCGAGGATCTGCATGTGGCGATCCCCGACGGCCACTTCACCGCCATTATCGGCCCTAACGGCTGCGGGAAATCGACCCTGCTGCGCACCCTGAGCCGCCTGATGACGCCGCTGCACGGCAACGTTTTCCTCGACGGCGAGCAGATCCAGCGCTATGCCAGTAAAGAGGTGGCGCGCCGGATTGGACTGCTGGCGCAAAACGCCACTACGCCGGGGGATATCACGGTGCAGGAGCTGGTGGCGCGCGGGCGCTATCCGCACCAGCCGCTGTTTACCCGCTGGCGTAAAGAGGATGAAGTGGCGGTCACCAAAGCGATGCAAGCTACCGGTATTACCGACCTGGCGGCGCAGAGCGTGGATACCCTCTCCGGCGGGCAGCGCCAGCGGGCATGGATTGCGATGGTGCTGGCCCAGGAGACGTCGATCATGCTGCTGGACGAGCCGACCACCTGGCTGGATATCAGCCATCAGATCGACCTGCTGGAGCTGTTAAGCGATCTGAACCGCACCCAGGGCTTTACCCTGGCGGCGGTGCTGCACGACCTCAATCAGGCCTGCCGCTATGCCACCCATTTGATTGCCCTGCGCGACGGTAAGATTGTGGCCGAGGGTGCGCCGAAGGAGATTGTCACCCCGGAGCTGATCGAACGGATCTACGGGATGCGCTGCATGATTATTGACGATCCGGTGGCGGGTACCCCGCTGGTGGTGCCGCTGGGACGACGATAAGACAAACTTTATCTCTACAGAAAAGACACTTGACGGTGTCTTTTCTGTCTATATAGCTATGCTAAACTCGTTATCTGTACACGATAAACACGTTAAGATAGCTTTTTTGTAGAGACAGGACTGTGGATAAACTGACTGCCATTAATACCCTGGATCGCTTCAGCCAGCACGGACGATATGTTTTTCATTTAAACGATCTGAAATACCTGTTTTCTGAGGAGTCAGAGCGCACCCTGAAAGCCTCCCTTAAACGTCTTGTCTCAGCAAACATCCTGACCCGCGCGGCCCAGGGGATCTATGTTTACAACCGTGCGTCAAAGGACAGTTTTATCCTGGAACATATCACCCGAACCTTGCGCCGGGGCGAATACAACTATGTCAGCCTGGAATCGGCACTCTCGCAGTATGGCGTAATTTCTCAAATCCCGATGGACAGGCTGACGGTAATGACTACTGGAAGAGCGGGAGAATTTAAAACGCCCTGGGGCGTTATCGAGTTAACGCACACTAACCGCTCGATCAGCGATATTCTGAACAGTACGGTAGAGACGACAGCCCCGCTTAAATTCGCCAAAAAAGAGACTGCGTTGCGCGATCTGCGTCGGGTTGGACGCAATACACATTTAATTGATACACAGGAGGTGGATCATGTCTAAACGGGTAGAGTTTAAGGTACTGGTTGAGGAGGCCCTTCGACAGACAGAGCTGGCAAATTTACGACCGGTTGTCGAAAAGGAGCTGCTGCATTATGACGTGCTTTTTTGTCTTTCCGAGGCAGGTCTACTCAAATCATTAACCTTTCAGGGCGGTACATCTTTACGCCTCTGCTATGACGCTAACCGGTTCAGTGAAGATCTCGATTTTGCGGGTGGCGCTGATTTTTGCGCCACTGATCTAGCTCAAATGAAAAACTGCATTGAAAAGTATCTTGGGGAACGATACGGGCTGGAAGTTAGCGTCAAAGAACCCGATGAATTGCGTGCCGAACCGGAATACGCAGAAATTAAAGTCGATAAATGGCAAATTTCAGTGACAACCGCGCCGGAGCGCAAAGACCTTCCCAGACAGCGTATTAAAATTGAAATCGCGAATATCCCTGCTTATACCCATTCTTACCGACAGCTCGTGCGCAATTATACCGTGTTACCAGACGGCTATAGCGATACCCTGATCAGAGTTCAGTCACTCGACGAGATCATGGCGGATAAACTGGTCTCGCTACCTGCAACCACCCGTCGGATCCGATATCGTGATATGTGGGATTTGCTCTGGTTAAAACAACAAGGTGCAAAAATGAACGTCGGACTGGTGAGTCAAAAACTCAAGGATTATAGGATCGAGAACTTTGCGCAATTGATTCAGGCCAGAATTGAATCACTGCCTGCGATCGTTGCCGAAGGCCAGTTTAATAATGAAATGAAGCGCTTTATTCCATCGGCTGTTTATGAAACCAGTCTGGGGAGAGAAGGCTTTTCATTGTTTTTACTGGATAGCCTTAGCGATTTATTAAATCAGCTTCGGACAGAACTCTATACAAAGAAAGATAACGCAGCGTTATTCAAATTATAAACAGACCCGCGTAATCCCGTAGGCCCGGCAAGCGTAGCGCCGCCGGGCGTTTTTACTACCCCAATATCCCCTTCAACATCGGTCCTATCGTCTCAAACGTCTGCGGGGAGATGATGTCCACGTGGGCGCAGTCCTGCGAATAGACCTCCAGCTCCCCTACCCAGCTTGCCCAGGCCTGGTGCGGATCCATCGTTCGCGTGCGCTCGGCGACAAAAAGCGTTGCTTTGCCATCAAATTTCGCACTGTGCGCGGTGGTCAGCAGACGCACCGCATCGGCGTAGTTGCCCTCGATGGCGCTGAACAGCTCCCCGGATGCCTGCCCCTGCTGAGCGGCGAGGAACGCCTGACGCTCGCGCGCGATCTCGGCTAACACCTCAGGGTCGAGGCCGTTAGCCTCTTTTTCACGCCAGTTTTGCGTCTCCGGCGGCCAGGTATCCAGCAGGCCGAGGAAGGCGACCTCTTCGCCCTGCGCCCGCAGGCGGGCGGCGATGCCCTGCGCCAGCGTGCCGCCCAGCGAATAGCCGAACAGATGATAAGGCCCGTGCGGTTGCTGAGCTAAGAGCGTCGCCAGATGCTGGTCGATGACCTCATCCAGGGTTGCACAGTGCTGCATCGGCCCCGGTCGCGGCGACTGGATGCCCACGATTGACCAGTGCGGATTGAGGTAGCGCGCCAGCACGCTGAACTGCCAGGCAAAACCGGAGGCCGGATGGAAGCAGAACAGCGTCGGGCCGTGGCTTTCGCGCAGGGGCAATATCGTCTCGTAGCCCAGACGCCGGGCCTGATCGTCGCTGATGTCGGATGCCAGCAGGGCGCTCAGCTTGCCCACCGTCGAGGCCACCATTACCTGGCCAGGCGTAACCTGGCGGGCAAAGTGGCGGCTCAGGCTGGCGGCAAGGCGCATCGCCAGCAGCGAGTGGCCGCCGAGGGCGAAGAAATCCGCCTCAATGTCGTTGATCTCGCAGCCCAGAAGCGCAGAAAACGCCGCGGCAATCGCCTGTTCTGCGTCGCTTTCCGGGGCGCGGCCCTGGGTTTTGACCGTTAATTCTGGCAGCGGCAGCGCCTTACGATCCAGCTTGCCGTTGGCGCTGAGCGGCAGGGCGCTGAGTTGCAGTAACACCACCGGCACCATATGCGGCGGCAGCTGGGTTTTCAGGGCATTTAAAAGCGCATCGCGATCCAGCGGCAGGCCGGACTCCGATACCACGTAGCCCACCAGCTGACGGGCATCGCCGCCGGTGTCTGCCGCCTGGTTGATAACGCAGGCATGGGTCACCGCCTGAGCCACGTCCGGCAGGGCCAGCATCGCCCGGTCGATCTCCCCCAGCTCAATGCGTTGACCGCGAATTTTCAGCTGATCGTCGCTGCGGCCTAAATACTCCACCGCGCCGTTATCCAGCCAGCGGGCCACGTCTCCGGTGCGGTACATGCGTTCGCCCGGCGCGAACGGGTCGGCGATAAAGCGGCTGGCGGTCAGGTCCGGGCGGCCCAGGTAGCCCTGTGCCAGCTGAATGCCGGTAAGATAGAGATCCCCCGCCACGCCGAACGGCACCGGGCGCATCATCGCATCCAGAATGCGCAGGCCGGTATTCCACACCGGGAAGCCGATCGGCACGCTGTTGCCTGTAACCAACGCCAGCTCCGGGCCATACGCCGGATACCAGCTGACGTCCACTGCCGCTTCGGTCGGGCCATACAGGTTATGCAGGGGCGCATGGGTGAGCTGCTCCCACTCCCGGCACAGGGCGGTCGGCAGGGCTTCGCCGCTGCAGAACACCTGTTTCAGGCTGGCGCAGCAGGTAGCGTTTTCCGGGGTCAGCGAGGCGACAAAGGCCGCCAGCATCGACGGCACAAAGTGGGTGGTAGTAACGCCGTACTGCGCAAAGAAATCCTGCATCGCCAGCGGGTCGCGGTGCGCCTCCGGCTCGGCCATCACCAGCTTTGCCCCGGCGATAAACGGCCACCAGAACTCCCATACCGAGACGTCAAAGCTGCACGGCGTTTTTTGCGCGACCACGTCCGCAGCGGTAAGCGGATAGTGGTCTTGCATCCACAGCAGACGGTTGACGATGGCGGTCTGGCCGACCATCACCCCTTTTGGCCGTCCTGTCGAGCCGGAGGTAAAGATGATATAGGCGGTCTGTTGCGGGGCACTCAGGTTGAGCGGTTCACCGCCCTCGGCGCACAATAGTGTGTTGTAACTAAACATCGCCACCGGCAGGTGGCTGAAGCGCGGGCGCTGTTCGTCGGTGGTAATGAGCAGCGACGGCCTGGCGTCCTCAATCATCATCTGCAGGCGATCGTCGGGATAGCCGGTGTCCAGCGGCAGCCACGCGGCACCCGCTTCGACAATGGCATGTAGGGCCAGCGTCAGGAATACCGAACGCGGTAGCGCCACCGCCACGCTGTCGCCGGGCTTCACGCCCCGGGCGCGAAGCTGGTTCGCCAGGGCCACTACCTGCTCGCGCATCTGGCGGTAGGTCAGATCGTATTGCGCATCGGCCAGCGCCGGGGCATCCGGGGTTTTCGCCGCCTGCTCCGCCACCAGCGCGCTCAGGGTGGTGAGCGGCAGAGGAACCGCTGTCTGGTTAATCTTTTCCAGCTGCTGATATTCAGCGTCAGATACCGTTTCGGCCTCGCCGCAGCGCAGGTCGATATTGGCGGCAAACTGCGCCAGCAGCGCATGCAGGCGCTCGACGTGGCGCAGCAACGTGGCTTCGTCATAACGCTGCTTGTTGGCGAGGATCTCAATGCTCAGGCCGCCCTGCTCGTCGGGGAACAGCGCCATCTCGAGATCGTTGACCGGGCCGGTCGCCAGGGTATGAGTCACGGCCTGAACGCCTTCGATATCCAGCTGGTAATCAAAGACCTTAACGTTAAACACCGGGCCAAACAGCGCTTCGTCGCTGGCGGCGCGCCCGCTGTCGCGGACGATCTGCTCGGCGTCGTAGCGCTGATGGCGGCGCATCTTCTTCATCTGTCCGGCCAGGCGCTGGGCCAGCTCCGGCAGCGTCTCCTGCGCCTTAATGTTCACCGCCAGCGGCAGCACGTTGAGCACCGGGCCGGTGGCGGTCAGCGCCGCGGAGCCCATCCGACGCATAAAGATAAACCCGGCGGCATAGCTCATGCGTCCGGTCAGGCGGGCGAGCCACAGGGCCACCAGCGCCAGCGCGAGGTCGGTACGCTGGCTCTGGCTGGCCGTGGTTAAACGGCTAAACGCCTGACGATCGGCCGTCAGCTTCAGGCGCAAAATGTCGGTGGTCGCGGCGCGACCCGGCAGCGGCGCGCTGGAGAGCGATACCGGCGGCGGGAGCTGCTTGCGCTGTTCGGCCCAGAAAGCGCCGTCACGGGTCCAGGCCTCGCTGTCGCGGTAGCGCTGATACTCCTCCACCACCTCGGCAAAGGGGGTAAATGGCGATTCCGGCACGGCATCGCCGTTGGACCAGGCGCGATAGATGGCGGCGATCTGGCGGGTAATGGCCGGGAAGCTGAAGCCATCCACCACTAAATGGTGATAGCGCTGATACCAGTACCAGCGGTTGTCCGCCACCTGGAGCAGCAGGTGGAAGGCCAGCGGCTGACCGCTGTCGACGCGCAGGTTCTGGTTAAGATCGGTCTGCATCTGCGCTAGCGCAGCAGCATGCGGATCCGCGTGGGCGCGCAGGTCCAGGATCTGCGGCTCCGGCAGCGTCATGGCGTCATCCACCCACTGCAAGATCTCGCCGTTGTCCTCGGTAAACCGGGTGCGCAGGGTGTCGGCCTGCATCATGCCCGCCACCACCGCTTTCGCCAGAAGCGGGGCATCAACCGGGCCGGTCAGCTCGACGTAATGGGCCACGCTCCAGGCATTGGGCAAGTCGGAAAGCTGTTCCGCCATCCAGATCCCCGGCTGGGCGGCCACGAGAGGACGTTGTGCGCTCATGGGTTCACCTGTGCAAAATGGGCCGGGATCAGGGTTTGCCAGCGGTTGCTAAGCCACTGCTGACAGGCTTCCTGCGACTGCGGCTCGCACACCACGCGCCAGCCGTCGGGCAAGGCGCACTGCTGCGGCCACAGGCTGTACTGCTGTTGCGCGTTTTGCACAATGGCGAACAGACCCTGCGGATCGTCGAAAGGGTTACTGAATTCCATACCAGACTCCATTATCAAATAAGCGGCTGCCAGAGAGTCATCAGCCCCTGCGTCAGCCCTCCCCGCCAGCAAAGTGCATCATGTCCGCCGTCAACCGGACGCCAGATAACCGGCTGCTGCGTGTGCTGTAGCTCGGCGTACAGCGCCTGACAGGCGCGGTAAATCAGCGGTTCCCGTCGCCCCGCCTCAAGGACAATGCGCAGTCCCTGGGCCGACAGCTGTTGGTTTTTAAGTTGTTCGATAATCACGCCGTCCTGCTTGCCGCCGCGATGCGGCCACCAGAAGGATCCCGACTGGCTGAGCACGCAGCCAAAACGCTGCGGCCAGTGCAGCCCGGCATACAGGGCAGAGAGCCCGCCAAAGCTCTGCCCGGCGACCACCGTGCGATCGGCGCGGTCGCTGAACGGGGCCAGCGCATGCACCTGCGGCAGAAGCTCCTCCTGCACCGCCAGCCAGAAGTCGGGGTTGCAGGGCAGCTCGCGGCTGCGGTGGGCGGTATCAATCACGTCGATCAGCACATAGACAGCGGGCGGCAGCTGGCGCTGATCGGTAAGCGCGGTCAGCGCGGGCCAGACCGGCATGCTCTCGGCCCAGAACTGGCCGTCGAGCAGCACCGCCAGCGGGCGTTCGTGAGGCGTTTCCTCACCGGTAGTGAAGATCCAGACCCGGCGGGTGTTGCCGAGCCTGGCGCTCTGCCAAGAAATAAACTGCGGGGAAACATAAAGGGTGTTGGGGTGATCCCAGCCCGGCTGAACCGGGGCCTCGGGCATCTCCAGCGCTGAGACCGGATGGCCGCGCCCGCCGCGCCAGTGCTGCGGGTTAAGCGGATCGGCGATCGCCCGCGGCAGCAGCGTGCGCCAGCCTTCTCGCAGGGCCATGCGGTCTGGCGGATCGGTGGCAAACACCGCCTCGCTGAAATCGTCTTCTTGAGCAGAGGGGATAAAACAGTAGCTGCCGCGCCAGTTTGGGCTGAACTCGCCCTGCCACTGCCAGACGTCGGTTCCGGCAATGCGCTCCAGCGTCTGCGGGCGGGCATTGTGGTGATGATCGGTCACGCCGGTGATATAAAGCCACACCCGTTTCAGCGGCGAGGTGCGCTCTGTTCCATCCGGATCGCGCCACCAGAAGGTGACCCGATAGTGGTCCCCTTCCCGCACCCATTCGGGCCCCTGTTTCGACTGCCACCAGCCGTCACTTCCCGTTTCCCGCGTCGTCACCACTCTAACCCCATGACCTGTTCGGTTTTTTTGATAAAAGATAAACAATATCGATAATATTATTGATAACTATTTGCATTTGCAATAGCGTATGGGCGCGCTGTGGGAAGCGCGCACATTAAACAACCATGCCATGCGCTGCGTACTGACTCAGGACTGAGGGGTTTTCGCAGACTGCGGGCGATATCTTTGGCCGCCTCACCCGTTCGGGATGGAGCCATGAGGCAGGCGACATCGAAAAGCAGGACAGACAATGAATAACAAGCTTCACTCACTGGCCTTACTGGTCAATCTGGGGATTTACGGTGTGGCACTGCCTGCGATGGCAGCGGATACCGCGGGCCACGAAGACACCATGGTGATCACCGCCGCCGAGCAGAACCTGCAGGCACCGGGCGTCTCTACCATCACCGCGGATGAGATCCGTAAAAACCCGGCGGCACGCGATGTGTCAGAGATCATCCGCACCATGCCGGGCGTCAACCTCACCGGTAACTCCACCAGCGGCCAGCGCGGCAACAACCGCCAGATCGATATCCGCGGCATGGGCCCGGAAAACACCCTGATCCTGATCGACGGTAAGCCGGTGACCAGCCGTAACTCTATCCGTCTGGGCTGGCGCGGCGAGCGTGACACCCGCGGAGATACCGGCTGGGTGCCGCCAGAGATGATCGAGCGCATCGAGGTGATCCGTGGCCCGGCAGCGGCGCGTTACGGTAACGGCGCGGCGGGCGGCGTGGTGAACATCATCACCAAAAAAGTCAGCAACGAGTGGCATGGCTCCTGGAACACCTATCTGAATGCCCCTGAGCACAACGAAGAAGGTTCCACCAAACGCACCAACTTTAGCCTTAATGGCCCGCTGGGCGGGGATTTCAGCTTCCGCCTGTACGGCAACCTGGACAAAACTCAGGCCGATGCCTGGGACATCAACCAGGGTCATCAGTCTGAACGTACCGGCGCCTACGCCGATACCCTGCCGGCCGGGCGCGAAGGGGTCGAGAATAAAGACGTTAACGGCGTGCTGCGCTGGGACTTCGCGCCGATGCAGGCCCTGCAGTTCGAAGCCGGGTATAGCCGCCAGAACAACCTCTACGCGGGTGACACCCAGAACACAAACAACGACAACAGCAGCAACGGGCTGGTGAAGAAGAACTACGGCAAAGAGACCAACCGTCTCTATCGCCAGAACTTCGCCCTGACCTGGACCGGCGGCTGGGATAACGGCATCACCACCAACAACTGGGCGCAGTACGAGCACACCCGTAACTCCCGTCTGGGCGAAGGGCTGGCGGGCGGCCTTGAAGGGCTGTTCAACAGCAATAAGTTCACCGACACCGACCTGT
Source organism: Leclercia sp. (assembly GCF_036780805.1). Taxonomy (NCBI): domain Bacteria; kingdom Pseudomonadati; phylum Pseudomonadota; class Gammaproteobacteria; order Enterobacterales; family Enterobacteriaceae; genus Leclercia; species Leclercia sp. Next base: position 148,192 of record NZ_DAIQCE010000002.1, read on the forward strand.
CCGACGTGATGCTGCACAGCGAAATCAGCCTGCCGATCGACTTTATCGTCAACCAGAACCTGACCCTGGGCACCGAGTGGGATCAGCAGCGGATGAAGGATATGTCCTCCAACGGACAGGCCCTGCAGGGCGGCACCATTCCGGGCGTGAGCGACAGCCGCAGCCCGTACTCCGATGCCGAAATCTTCTCCCTGTTCGCGGAGAACAACATGGAGCTGACCGACAGCACCATGCTGACCCCGGCGCTGCGTTTCGATCATCACTCCATCGTGGGCAACAACTGGAGCCCGTCCCTGAACCTGTCCCAGGGTCTGGGGGATGACTTCACCCTGAAGATGGGGATTGCCCGGGCCTATAAAGCCCCGAGTCTGTACCAGACCAACCCGAACTACCTGCTCTACAGCAAGGGCCAGGGTTGCTACGCGAGTGCGGACGGCGTCGGCTGCTATATGCTGGGTAACGAGGATCTGAAAGCGGAAACCAGCATCAACAAAGAGATCGGCCTGGAGTGGAAACGCGACGGCTGGCTGGCGGGTGTGACCTGGTTCCGCAACGATTATCGCGACAAGATTGAAGCGGGCTATGCCCCGGTGGGTCAGACCTCACTCGGCAAGACCAAAACCGATATCTACCAGTGGGAAAACGTGCCGAAAGCGGTAGTGGAAGGGCTGGAAGGCACCCTGAACGTGCCGGTCAGCGATACCATCAACTGGACCAACAACATCACCTACATGCTGCAAAGTAAGAACAAGGAGACCGGCGACCGTCTGTCGATCATCCCGGAGTACACGCTGAACTCAACCCTGAGCTGGCAGGTACAGCAGGATGTCTCCCTGCAGTCGACCTTCACCTGGTACGGCAAGCAGCAGCCGAAGAAGTACAACTACAAAGGCCAGCCGGCGACCGGATCTGAGCTGGACGAAGTCAGCCCTTACAGCATCGTTGGTCTGAGCGCGACCTGGGACGTGACCAAATACGTCAGCCTGACCGGCGGCGTGGATAACGTCTTCGATAAACGCCAGTGGCGTGCGGGTAATGCCCAGACTACCGGGAATACCGCTACCGGGGCCTATATGTATGGCGCAGGGGCGTATACCTATAACGAACCGGGCCGCACCTGGTATATGAGTGTGAATACGCAGTTCTGATGTCTCCCCCTCACCCTAACCCTCTCCCTCAAGGGAGAGGGAACCGTCCGGTGCGTGTGCACCCATGGTCTGTTTTTTTCAGTCTGGTAGGCCGGGTAAGGCGTAGCCGCCACCCGGCAATGTTGCGCCAGTGCGGCCTGCCTCCCCTCACCCTAACCCTCTCCCTCAAGGGAGAGGGAACCGTCTGGTGCGGGTGCACCCATGGTTTGTCTTTTGTCAGTCTGGTAGGCCGGGTAAGGCGTAGCCGCCCCCCGGCAATGTTGCGCCAAGGGAGAGGGAACAGTCGGAACGCGTGTGCTACCATGGAGTCCCTTTTTTAGCGGTGAGAAACAGATGTACACCACTTACTCCACGTTTCTTCTGGCCGGGCATACCGTTCACCGCATCACCTTCGATCCCGCGACCTTTACCGATGCGGATCTCCTGTGGCTTCCACATCATCAGCAGTTAAGCCAGGCCGGGCGCAAGCGCAAAGCCGATCACCTCGCCGGACGTATCGCCGCGTTTCATGCCCTGAACCGCAAAACCATCCCCGGTATCGGCAGCAGCGGCGAACCACAGTGGCCGGCAGGCATTGCAGGTAGCATCTCCCACAGCGGCACGCAGGCGGTGGCGATATGCAGCAAAAATGGGATTGTGGGTATCGATTGTGAAGCGATTATCGATGAACATGAAGCCCGTGAAATTCAGGATGGCGTGATTGATATGCGCGAAGCTCAGCTACTGGCTGAGTGCGGCTTCCCTTTCGATCTCGCCTTCACCCTTGCCTTCAGCGCTAAAGAGAGCCTGTTCAAAGCCCTCTTTCCCCGGGTGCAGGCATGGATGGGCTTCGACAGCGCGCGCGTCACGTCGCTTGCGGCCCACACTCTGACCTTAACCCTCACCTGCCCTCTCCCGCCCTTCGCACAAAATCAGGCATTTACCCTTCACTGGTGCCATATCGACACCCAGGTCCTCACCCTGATCTGTGATGCCTGACGGCTCAGGATCGTGATCCTTTTCTCCTTTTAAACAAATTAGCTGCCTAAACCGTAGACAGTTTTATCAGGCAGACTTATCGTTACATTGAATAATAAATCATTATTGAATAAATATTCAATGTGGAGAAAAAGAATGAACACGACCTTTGTAAAATCCGCTTTACTGGCCTCAATGATCGCCGCTTCCGGCTCCCTGTTTGCCGCCGATAACGGACTCATTGCGATTATTACCCCCTCACACGACAACCCGTTCTTCAAGGCTGAAGCCGACGGCGCGGCGGCGAAGGCAAAAGAGCTGGGTTACACCACCCTTGTCGCCTCGCATGACGATGACGTGAACAAACAAAACCAGCTGATTGAGACCGCTATCGCCCGTAAAGCGAAAGCGATCATTCTGGATAACGCCGGGGCAGATGCCACCGTCGGTCCGCTGGAGAAGGCCAAAGCGGCAGGCGTCCCTGCTTTCCTGATCGATCGTGAAATCAACAAAACCGGCGTGGCGGTGGCGCAGATTGTCTCGAACAACTATCAGGGGGCGCAGCTCGGCGCGGAGAAGTTCGCGAAGCTGCTGGACGGCAAAGGCAAATACGTTGAGCTGCTGGGCCGTCCATCGGACACCAACGCCCACGTGCGTTCCCAGGGCTACCACGACGTGCTGGATGATTACCCGGACATGAAAATGGTGGCGCAGCAGACCGCCAACTGGAGCCAGACCGAAGCCTTCACCCGTATGGAAGCCATCCTGCAGACCAACCCGGATATCGTCGGCGTGATCTCCGGCAACGACACCATGGCGCTGGGTGCCGAAGCGGCGCTGAAGGCCGCCGGGAAAAACAACGTGATTGTGGTCGGCTTTGACGGCAGCGACTACACCCGCGACTCGATCCTGAAAAAGGGCAACATCAAAGCCACGGTCCTGCAGCCGGGCTGGGAGCAGGCGCAGATGGCCGTTGAGCAGGCGGATTACTACCTGAAAAACGGCAAAGCGCAAAAAGACGAGAAACAGCTGATGGACTGCGTGCTGATCGACGAGTCCAACGCCAGCAAGCTGAATGTGTTCAACCTCAGCAAATAAGCGGAGGCAGTATGCGGTTAAAACAATGGGGCGCCGCGCTGACAGGCGCTGCCGCCCTGTTGCTGACGGCCTGCACCGTGGTGGATCTGGATGAGAACGGCAAGCCCATCATGCCTGCCGATCCCAACGCCAAAGCGAGCTTTGACAACCAGACCCCACAGCAGATCGCGCAACAAACCTGGCAGCCACGGATCCTCGATGCCGCCAAAAGCCATGCGCTGGACGCCAGCGCGCTTTCCACCCAGCTGAAAACGCCCTCTGATAAAGCACAGAGCGTCTTCGTGCGCCTCAGCGGCAAAGTGGAGCGCGTGGAGGCCAGCAATGCCAACGAGCAGAAACTGGTGATGACGGTAAACGGCCAGCCGCTGGCGATCCAGACCGGGCCGGTGATGCGCGGCAACGCCATCCGCGACGCGGCGGGTTTCCGCTTCGATGAATTTACCAACCAGGTCCAGTATGCGCAGCTCTCCCGGGCGTTAAACCGCGAGGCGGTGAAGCATCTGCCGAAGGTCGATGACAGCTGGAGCGGCAAAAATGCCACCGTGCTGTTCGCCACCACCCTGACGGGCGGCAAAGCGAATGAGGCGGCAGCGCTGGAACTGAAACAGGAGACGCCGTGATGAGCGATAACCCGGTAGAGGACATAATCCTCAGCACCCACGGCATCTCGATGCTGTTCCCCGGTACCGTGGCGCTGGATAAAATCGATTACCGCGTCTGGCGCGGCAAAGTGAACGTCATTATCGGTGAGAACGGCGCCGGGAAGTCGACGCTGATGAAAATCCTTGCCGGGGTGCAGCAGCCCAGCCTCGGCGAGATGTGGCTCAACGGCAAGCAGGTGGCGTTCGCTAATACCCGCGATGCCGCCGCCCACGGCATCGGTATGGTGCACCAGGAGCTGAACCTGTTTGAAAACCTCAATGTGGCGGAGAACGTCTTTCTTGGCCGCGAGCTGCAAAAAGGGGTGACGCCGATTAACGAGGCGGAGCAGGAGTCGCGCACCGCGGCGCTGCTGAAACGCCTCGATCAGCCCATCTCCCCACGGGAGCTGGTCGGCAACCTGAAGGTCGGGCAGCAGCAGCTGATTGAGATCGCCAAGGCGCTGGCCGAGGACGCCGACATCCTGATCCTCGACGAGCCCACCTCGGCGCTGAGTAAAACCGAGGTGGAGATCCTGTTTCGGGTGATCCGCGACCTGACCCGTCAGGGAGTTACCATCATCTATATCTCCCACCGGCTGGAAGAGCTGATGGCGATAGGCGATGTGATCACCATCCTGCGCGACGGCAAATTCCAGGCCGAGGCGAAGGTGCAGGATATCGACGTGCCCTGGATCGTGCGCGAGATGCTCGGCAGCGATCCGGTGAGCAACTTCCTCGAGCCGGGCCGCACCTTCGGCGCGCCGGTGCTGGAGGCGGAACATATCACCTGCGTCAACAGTGCCGGGAATACGGTGGTTAACGACGTCAGCTTCCAGGTGAACGCCGGGGAGATCGTCGGCATCTACGGCCTGATGGGTGCCGGGCGCACCGAGCTGTTCGAGTGCATGCTCGGCACCGAGCGCAACTATCTGGGCAAGCTGTGGCTCGACAGCAAACCGGTGCCGCAGCGGCTCACCACCGCCGAGCGCATCCGCATGGGAATGAGCCTGGTCCCGGAAGACCGCAAACGCGCCGGGATTTTCCCCGGGTCGTCGGTGGCCAGCAACCTGACCATCGCCAGCCTGTGGCGCCGTTTGCAGCGCGGTTTCACCATCGCGCAGAAAGCGGAGCAGGCGGTGGTGGCCAGCACCATCGGCAATCTGTCGATCAAGGTCTCCACCCCGGAGGTGGAGATCCAGGCGCTCAGCGGCGGCAATCAGCAAAAGGTGGTGATTGGCCGCTCGCTGCTGACCAACCCGAAGGTGCTGTTCCTCGATGAGCCGACGCGCGGCATTGACGTGGGGGCCAAAGCGGACGTGTTCCGCATGATGGTGCAGCTGTCGCAGGAGGGCATCGCGGTGGTGTTTTCCACCTCGGATTTGAAAGAGATTATGGCGGTATCGGACCGCATTCTGGTGATGTCCGGCGGCAAACTGACCGCCGATATTGTTCGCGATCGGGCCGACGAATCGGCCCTGGTCACCGCAAGTGCTCAGGGGTTCTAAGATGAAAACGACACAGTCTGTCGCGCTGACGCCGCAAAAAGGGGCCGCGCCTTCCCGGGAAAAATTACTTCTGCTGCTGCTGAAGATGCGCACCTTTATTGCGCTGTTTCTGATTGTCGGCTTTTTCACTATGACCGTGCCGGGCTTTCTCTCCGCCGGTAGTCTGGTGATCATGATTAAGCATATCGCCATCAACGCGTTTCTGGCGCTGGGGATCACCTTTGTGATCATCACGGCCGGGATCGACCTGTCAATCGGCGCCACGCTGGGGCTGTGCGGGATGATCGCCGGGTGGATGATCACCAAAGGGATTGTGCTGCCGATGTTTGGCATCGCCATCTTCCCGAGCGTGTGGGTGATTGTGCCCATCGTGCTGCTGATTGGCGCACTCATAGGCGCGATGAATGGCTGGATCATCACCCGCTATAACGTCGCGCCCTTTATCTGCACCCTCGGCACCATGTACGTGCTGCGCGGCGCGGCGATGCTCACCTCCGACGGCCAGACCTTCCCGGGGCTGTCCGGCAATCCGCAGCTGGGGAATACCGGCTTCGATGAGATCGGCGCGGGGACGCTGCTCGGCATTCCGTGGGCCATCTGGATGATGATCGTGCTGGCGCTGGTGATCGCCTACATCGCCCGCCGCCTGCCGTTTGGCCGCCACGTCTACGCCATCGGCGATAACGAACGCGCGGCAGAACTCTCCGGGGTGCAGGTCAAGCAGGTAAAAGTGCTGGTCTATACCCTGTCGGGGTTCTGCGCCGCCATCGCCGGGATTGTGGTCTCCGCGCAGCTGCTGGCGAGCCATCCGGCCAACGGCACCGCGTTTGAGATGAACGCCATCGCCGCGGTGGTCCTGGGCGGCACCTCGCTGGCCGGGGGCCGCGGCACCATTCTCGGCACCCTGATTGGCGCCTTCGTGATCGGCTTCCTCGCCGACGGCCTGGTGATGATGGGGGTCAGCGAGTTCTGGCAGATGGTGATCAAAGGGATCGTGATTATCGTGGCGGTGATCATCGACCAGATGCAAAACCGAATGCAGCAGAAAGCGGCGGTGGTGGCGCAAAAGGCGGTGATGGAAGGGAAATAATGCGATTGTGCGGTCTTTGTGCCGGGTGGCGGCTTCGCCTTACCCGGCCTACAAAACCTTGTAGGCCCGTGCAAGCGCAGCGCCGCCGGGCATTTTCCTTAGGATACTTTCAACAAACTGCGCGCCGTCGGGTAATCGGTGATCAACACGTCGATATACTTGCCTTCCAGCGCTCCGCGAATGGCGTTGCGCTTTTCTTCCCCACCGGCCAGGGCAATCACCTGCGGACAGGCGCGGATCTGCGCCAGCTCCATCCCAATCACCGGATCCTCTTCCGGGCTGAGCACCGGCTCGCCGTTGGCATCGTAGTAGTGCAGACAGATATCCCCTACCGCCCCGCGTTCGGCCAGCAGTTTGAGCATATCTTCGTTGTAGTAGTTCCCGGAGTTCTTCAGCAGCTGCGACGGCTCCAGCTCGCCAATGCCGACAATCGCCACGTCCACTTCGGCGAATTTGCCCACTACCGCCGCCACGTCCGGGCTGCTGACCAGCCGGGCGCGCTCCTCCACCGAGTGCTCAATGCTCTGGGACGGCAACAGCCCTGCCGGACAGCCGAGGTGCGCCGCCAGCTGCTGGGTAAGGATGGTCGCCTGCACGTTGCCGTTGGGGCCGACGCCACCTAACAGCTGGATCACCCCGGCGGCGCGGATATTCTGCGGGTGCATCTCATCCACCATGCAGCGGATGGTGCTGCTCCAGGAGGAGATCCCCACCAGGTCTTCCGGGCGCAGACGGGTTTCGACATAGTGGGCCGCCGCGCTGCCGATGGCATGCTTAATCTGGGCGTTGGACGGATTCTCCCCCACGTCCACCACGATGGCCTGGCGGATGCCGTACTGCTCTTCCAGCGCCTTTTCCAGCGAGACAAAAATGTTGGTCGGCTGGACGACGGTAATTTTTACCAGCCCCTCTTTCTGGCAGCGCGTCAGCGCCCGCGACACAAAAGATTGCGAGAGATGCAGCAGCGAGGCAATCTCGGACTGCTTTTTATTCTCGCTGTAGTAAAGTGTCGCGATCTTGACCAGCAGTCGCTGTTCATCCTGCTTCGACATAACGTTCCCCTTAATCGGCTGTCGTTATTTTTATTCATCACTGAATATTTAACAAGCCAGCGCCGGCACGATCCGCCAGGCAAATGTGATCCTTTTCTCCTTTCTTCGAAATATGCCCGCGCAAACCGTAGACAAACCCCCGGGCAAGGCATATCTTACATTACATGAATAATAAATCATCATTGAATATATATTCAAAGCGGTCATAAATCCCTGCTCTGACAGAGAGAACAGGGAAAAACGTACCCGGCTGGAATAATTATTCACAATAGATTATAAATTCAGGAGGTATGTTATGAATCCGTTTTCGCTCTCCATTGCGGAGCTCGAAACCCGGGCGCGCTCGATTCGTCGTCGGATTATCGTGCTGAATGCCGAAAGTCCGGCGGGCGGCCATACCGGGGCCGATCTTTCGCAGGTCGAACTGCTGACCGCCCTCTACTTTCGCATTCTGAACTGCTCCCCGCAGTTGAAGGAGAGCGATGAGCGCGACATCTACATCCAGTCGAAAGGCCATGCGGTGGGCGGCTATTACTGCGTGCTGGCCGAAGCCGGGTTTATCCCCGTCGAGTGGCTCTCTACCTATCAGCATGCCGACTCTCACCTGCCGGGCCATCCGGTGAAACACAAAACCCCGGGGATTGAGCTGAATACCGGCGCGCTGGGGCATGGCCTGCCGGTGGCGGTGGGGATCGCCCTCGCCGCTAAGCGCAACAACAGCAAGCGTCGGGTGTTTGTGGTGACCGGCGACGGTGAGCTGGCGGAAGGCAGCAACTGGGAAGCCGCGCTGGTCGCCGCCCACTATCAGCTGGATAACCTGTTTATTATCAACGACAAAAACAACCTTCAGCTGGCGGGATCCACCCAAGAGATCCTCAATACCGACCCGCTGGATGCGAAATGGAAAGCCTTCGGTCTGGAAGTGACCGGCTGCAACGGCAACGACATGGCGGATGTGGTCGCCACGCTGGAAGGGTTAAAGCCCAACGGCAAGCCGCACGTGGTGATCGCCCACACCACCAAGGGCGCGGGAATTTCGTTTATTCAGGGGCGACCTGAATGGCACCACCGGGTGCCGAAAGGAGAAGAAATTGAACTGGCGCTGGAGGAACTGAAAGATGAGTAATAGCGAACATCTCGCCACGGTAATGGTTAATGCCTTTATTGATGCCGTCGATCGCGGCGTGGATCTGGTTCCGGTGGTGGCAGACTCCACCTCCACGGCGAAAATCGCCCCCTTTATGCAGCGTTTTCCGGGTCGGCTGGTCAACGTCGGCATCGCCGAGCAGACGCTGGTGGGTGCCGCTGCCGGGCTGGCGATTGGCGGCAAGATCGCCGTCACCTGTAACGCCGCGCCGTTTTTGATTTCACGCGCTAACGAGCAGATCAAAGTCGACATCTGCTACAACAACACCAACGTGAAGCTGTTCGGTCTGAACGCCGGTGCCAGCTACGGCCCGCTCGCCAGCACCCACCACAGCATCGACGATATCGCCATCATGCGCGGCTTTGGCAACATCGAAATTTACGCCCCGTCGAGCCCGAACGAGTGCCGCCAGATCATCGATTACGCCCTCGACCACGTGGGCCCGGTCTATATCCGTCTCGACGGCAAAAACCTGCCGGAACTGCATGACGAAAGCTACCGTTTTGCCCCGGGCAAGATTGACGTCCTGCGCGAAGGCCATGACGTGGCACTGGTGGCGATGGGGTCGACGGTACATGAAATAGTGGAAGCCGCCGCACAACTCGCGGAAGAAGGTATTGACGCCACTGTTATCAGCGTTCCATCTATTCGTCCCTGTGATACCCAACAGCTACTGGCGGCCATCGCCCCGTGCAAGGCGGTCGTGAGCGTTGAGGAGCATAACGTCAACGGCGGCGTCGGCAGCCTGGTGGCGGAAGTGCTGGCCGAGGCCGGATGCGCCGTGCCGCTGAAACGACTGGGGATCCCGGATGGACAATACGCGATTGCCGCCGACAGAGCGTCAACGCGGGCACGTCATGAGATTGATGTCGCTGGGGTGGTGAAACACGCCCGTGAAATGCTGACGCGACAAATTTGCTAACAATAACAACAACATCTTACTGGAGAAAAAGCAATGTCCCGAATTCCTCAACAGCTTACGATGGGCGTGATCATCGGCAACCGTGGGTTTTTCCCGAGCTATCTGGTGGCGGAAGCGCGCGAGCAGGCGAGCGCCCTGTTTGGCCGCCTGGGTATTAACACTATCATGCTCGATCCGAGCCAGACCGAACTCGGCGGCGTCGAAACCCGTCAGGATGCCAAAGTCTGCGCCGAGCTGTTTCGCGCCCATCGGGATCGCATTCATGGCGTGGTGGTGCTGCTGCCTAACTTTGGCGATGAGAAAGCGGTGGCGGAAACCCTGCGTCTCTCCGGCCTGAACGTGCCGGTGCTGGTCCAGGCCGAGGAAGACAACCTCGATAAAATGGGGCTGGCGACCCGCCGCGACAGCTTCTGCGGCAAGATCTCCCTGTGCAACAACCTGCGGCAGTATGGCATTCCCTTTACCTTGACCACCCAGCACGTCTGCGCCCTGACCGGCGAGGTGTTTGAGCAGGATCTGCGGCGCTTCGAGCAGGTGTGCCGCGTGGTGAGCAGCATGCGCGGCGTGCGCGTGGGGGCCATCGGCGCCCGTCCGGCGGGCTTTAACACCGTGCGCTACAGCGAGAAGCTGCTGGAAAGACTGGGCATTGCCGTAGAAACCCTCGACCTGTCCGAAGTCTTTACCCGCATTAAAACCCTGCGCGATGACGACATCCGCGTGGATGAAAAACGCCGGATCCTGATCGACAACGCCGACGCCAGCCGCATTCCAGCCGACAAGCTGGTGACCATGGCCAAGCTGTTTGTCGTCATCAGTGAGTGGGTGGTCGCCAACGACATCGACACTACCGCCATCCAGTGCTGGACCTCCCTGCAGGAGAACCTCGGGATTAACGTCTGCTCGATCATGAGCGTGATGTCCGGCCAGCTTATGCCGAGCGCCTGTGAAGTGGACGTGATGGGGGCGCTCTCGATGTTCGCCCTGGCGAGCAGCAATATGAATCCCGCCTCGATTGCCGACTGGAACAACAACTTCGGCGACGATCGCGACAAATGCGTCCTGTTCCACTGCGGGAACTTCGCCGCCTCCAGCCTTGAATCCCCGCACATGGGCACCGCCGACATCATCGGTACCACGGTCGGGAAAGAGAACACCTGCGGCGCGGTTCACGGGCGTCTGAAAAGCGGGCCGCTGACCTACTTCCGCCTGAGCACCGACGATCTGACCGGGGAAATCAAAGCCTACGTGGGCCAGGGCCAGTCGGTGGACGATCCGCTGGATACGGTGGGCTGCCGGGCGGTGATCCAGGTCCCGCATCTGGAGAACCTGCTGAACTGGATCTGCCGCAACGGCTTTGAGCATCACGTGGCGATGAACCATTCTGCCAGCGCGGAGATCCTGCATGAAGCCTTCACCCGCTACCTCGGCGTCTCAACCTATCTTCATCGTTAAGGGCAGGAGGCCGCTATGTCGGTGAGCAAGGACATCATTATTGCCCTCGATGAGGGCACCACCAACGCCAAAGCGGTGGCGCTGGACGTGAACGGGCATGTGGTGACGAGTTTCTCCCGGGCGCTGGCGATCCAGACCCCGCACGAAGGTTGGGTGGAGCAATCCCCTGAACTGCTGGCGGCGGCCTCCCTCGACGTGGTGGCCCGCGCCATTGCCAGCGTCGGAGCAGACAGGGTTGCCGCGCTGGCGGTCAGTAATCAGCGTGAAACCGTGGTGGGCTGGGATCGGGCGACAGGCAAGCCCATTGCCCCGGCGCTCAGCTGGCAGTGTTCCCGCACCGCGGCTTTTTGCCACCAGCTGCGGGAAAACGGCTACGGGCCGCAGATCAAGGCGGCAACGGGCCTGCCCATTGCGCCGCTGTTTTCAGCCTCCAAGATGCGCTGGCTGCTGGATAACACTCCCGACGGTACGCAGCGTGCCGCCCGGGGGGAGATCTGCCTCGGCACCGTTGACAGCTGGCTGCTGTGGCAGCTGACGCAGGGCCACGCCTTCAGCTGCGACTACGCCAACGCCGCCCGCACCCAGCTGATGAACCTGCATACCGCCGACTGGGACCCGGAGATGCTGGCGCTGTTTGGCATCCCCCGCGCGGCGCTCCCGGAGATCAAACCCTCCAGCGGCCTGTTTGGTTACACCCGCGGCTGCCCGTCGATCCCTGACGGACTGCCGGTGATGGCGATGATCGGTGATTCCCACGCCGCGCTCTTTGCCCACGGCCTGGGTGCTGAAGGCTGCGTGAAAGCCACCTACGGCACCGGTTCGTCGGTGATGGCCCCGGTCTCCTCCGCCCGCTGCGACGTTAGCGCGCTGGCCACCACCGTGGCGTGGCATGACGGCGACGCTCTGGTCTACGGACTGGAGGGCAATATTCCCCACACCGGCGATGCGGTGGCATGGATGGCGGACAGCACCGGCTTAAGCGAGCTGTCGCAGGCTGAGCTGGCCCATGAGCTAAACACCCTGCCCCGCTCGGTGGATTCGACCCTCGGCGTCTACTTTGTGCCAGCGCTGACCGGCCTCGGTGCGCCCTGGTGGGATGAAAACGCACGCGGCATGATCCACGGCCTGAGCCGGGGCGTGAAGCGAGCGCACCTGATCCGCGCGGCGCTGGAGTCGATCGCCTATCAGATTGCCGACGTGGTGCAGGCGATGCGCGCCCATCCGGGCTTTACCCTCAACGCGCTGATGGTTGACGGCGGGCCAACGAAAAACGACTGGCTGATGCAGTATCAGGCGGATCTGCTCGGCTGCCCGGTGATGCGCAGCGACGTGCCGGAACTCTCCGCGATGGGCGCCGCTCTGCTGGCGCGTAAGGCGCTGTTTAACCTGACCACCGCGCAGCTGCGCCAGTATCTGCCGGAACATGTGACGTTTACACCGGACATGGCGCGTCACGCCCGGCTGCAAAGCCGCTGGCAAGCCTGGCAGGAGACGGTTGCGCGGGTAAGGACGTAAAAATGCCCCGTCTGGCTCATCACCAGACGGGGCCAAAAAACGGGTGCCTGTACCAAACCGACAACCGGATAAGCGGGGATTACTCCCCGCGTACCGCTACTTCTTCGTTTCGTAAGCGAGAACAGCTTTCACTTCCATATCATGTTCCTTAAAGCTCACTTCGCATAACTGCTCATGAACCAGAAACGTGACTCCCAGCACCGTTAAACTCAGGACCAGGATCGCCGCAAAGGCGTACTTGTTAAGCATGTCATTGCCTCCTTGCTAAGAAGAGGCTACCATCCAAATTGTTCAGGTTTGGAGTGGTAGCCCCGGTTGATGGAAACATCTCCGGGGCTTTTGCTTTCTGACTCACCACACCTGCCTGAGCTCAGAAAGCATCAGGCACCCGCCGCAATATTACGCCCGCACCGGCTAAAAAACCCCCATCCACCTGTATATTTAACCAGTTAAAGCTATCTTTCAGAATACGTTTAGATTGCCGGGAGAATCAGGCCGTTTCCGGACGAACATGAAACGCTTCCAGGCGCCTGATTTGCTGTCCCTCAGCATCAAAATTATCCGCGGCCAGCCAGCCGCGAATGGCCGCGTCCCGTTCCGGCCATTCACCGTCGATCATCGACAGCATATCGCTGTCGCGGTTGCGGCCTTTGCGCACCAGTTTCTGCCGCAGCCGCCCTTCCCAGATAAAGCCCAGCCGCTCGGCGGCACGACGCGAGGCGATGTTCATCGAATCACACTTCCACTCCAGCCGACGGTAGCCCCGTTCAAAGCCGTACTTCAGCAGCAGCCAGACCGCTTCGGTGCCCAGCGGGCTGTTTTTCATTTTCCGCGACCAGGTGACATGACCGATCTCCACCGAGCCCAGCTGCTGTTCAATCGCCATATAGCAGACCAGCCCGACGGCGCGCTCGCTGCGGCGATCGATCACCGCAAAGGGCACCAGCTCTTGATCCTGCACTTTGCCCTGCAACCAGTCGACGGTCTCCTCAACGCTGGCGGGCTGATTGCTGGCAAGCCAGGTCCAGTCGCTGTCGTCGCCCAGCGCGTAGGCTTCGAACAGGTCTACCGCATGCTCTACCGCATCAAGCGGCTCGAGGCGGCAAAAACGCCCTTCCAGTACTCCACGCTCTAATACGCTGGCCCCCTGCCAGTCGGGAACAGGATCGTTAACGGTCTGCCCCCAGATATTGATCTCCGGCACGCTCTACCCCTTTTGTTTGTTAATAGATTGTTATTTAACAATACAGGATTGCCTGCACAACGGCACCGCTGACCCCGCTAATAACTATAAATAATTCGTTATGCGCTGCGGTAATAAGCTAAGCAGAATTAAGACTTTCCTAATTTCTGTCCGCCATCCTAACGTAACGGTCTATAAAACAATCAAAAACAATATGTTCAGGGATCACTATGACCAAAAAACTACTGCCGTTACTGGTGCTGGCGGCGCTGTCAGCCACCGCTCATGCTGCTACGCCGCCTGATACGCTGGTTGTCGCTCAGGGTCTGGATGACATCGTGAGCCTCGATCCGGCCGAAGCTAACGAGCTTTCCAGTATTCAAACCGTGCCCAGCCTGTATCAGCGTCTGGTACAGCCGGACCGCGATAACCCGGAAAAAATCACCCCGATTCTGGCCGAAAGCTGGGAAGCCGATGCGGCAGCAAAAACCCTGACCATCAAGCTGAAACCGGATGCAAAATTTGCTTCCGGCAACCCGCTGCGCCCGGAAGATGTCATTTTCTCGTATACCCGCGCCATCACCCTGAACAAATCTCCGGCCTTTATTCTTAACGTGCTGGGCTGGGAGCCGGGCAACATCGCCAGCCAGCTGAAGAAGGTGGATGACCATACTCTGCAACTGCACTGGACGGCGGACGTGAGTCCGGCGGTGGCGCTGAATATCCTCTCCACGCCGATTGCCTCGATTGTGGATGAGAAGCTGGTCACCGCGAATGTGAAAGGCGATGACTTTGGCAACGCGTGGCTGAAGATGCACTCTGCGGGCAGCGGCGCGTATAAAATGCGCGTCTACCAGCCGCACCAGGCCATCGTGCTGGAAGCCAACGCCAGCGCGCCGGGCGGCGCACCGAAGCTGAAAAACATTATTATCAAAAACGTGCCGGATCCGGCTTCCCGCCGTCTGCTGATCGAGCAGGGTGATGCCGATGTCGCCCGCGATCTCGGGGCCGATCAGGTGGGTGCCCTCAACGGTAAGCCGGGTGTTACCGTGCTGAGTATCCCCTCTGCGGAGCAGAACTACCTGGTGTTTAACGCGGGCAACAGCGCCAACCCGCTGCTGAATAACCCGGCCTTCTGGGAAGCGTCACGCTGGCTGGTGGATTATGAAGGCATTACCAAAGATCTGCTGAAAGGCCAGTATTTTGTCCACCAGAGCTTCCTGCCGGTCGGCCTGCCAGGGGCGCTGGAGAACAATCCGTTCAAATTTGATCCGGCCAAAGCCAAAGAGATTCTGGCGAAAGCGGGTATCAAAGACGCTCACTTCACGCTGGACGTGGAGAACAAACCGCCGTTTATCACCATCGCCCAGTCGATGCAGGCGAGCTTTGCCCAGGGGGGCGTGAAGATCGATCTACTGCCTGCGGCCGGTAGCCAGGTCTACGCCCGCGTGCGTGCTAAACAGCACCAGGCCGCTATCCGCCTGTGGATCCCGGACTACTTCGACGCACACTCCAACGCCAGCGCCTTCGCCTGGAACGACGGTAAATCCAGCACCGTGGCCGGGCTTAACGGCTGGCAGATCCCGGAGCTGAACAAAGCCACGCTGGCCGCGGTAGCCGAGCCGGATCCGGCCAAACGCCTCGACCTGTATAAGCAGATGCAGGAGCAGCTGCAGCAGACATCGCCGTACGTGTTTGTCGACCAGGGCAAAACCCAGATTGTGGTGCGCGATAACGTGAAGGGTTATCAGCAGGGGCTGAATGCGGATATGGTCTGGTACGACCGCGTAACCAAGTAAGTTTCGCCGTAATTGCCCGGTGGCGCTACGCTTACCGGGCCTACGTGATCGTATTTTGTAGGCCGGATAAGGCGAAGCCGCCACCCGGCAATATGCTCAGAATCAGGAATTAAGATCTTCCTATGCCCCCTCTATCCACCCACGTGGCGCGCGTTTTACAGGGCCTGCTGACCCTGTTCCTCACGCTGCTCGGGCTTTTGCTCGTAACCTTTGCGCTCTCTGCGCTCTCACCGGTCGATCGCGTTTTGCAGATCGTTGGCGATCACGCCAGCCAGTCCACCTACGATCAGGTTCGCCACCAGCTCGGGCTGGATCGGCCGCTGCCGGTGCAGTTCTGGCACTATCTGGTTAATCTTGTGCAGGGCGATCTCGGCACCGCCAGCGCCACCGGGCAGCCGGTGCTGCAGGATCTGCTGCACGCCTTTCCGGCCACCCTTGAGCTGGCGACCCTGGCGCTCATCCTCGGCTCTGTGCTGGGGGTGATGGCCGGGGTGCTGTGCGCCCGGTATGCCGGTTCGCCGCTCGACATGGCGATCCGCACCCTCACCCTGCTCGGCAACTCGGTGCCCATTTTCTGGCTCGGGCTGCTGATGCTGGCGCTGTTCTACGCAAAGCTGCAGTGGAGCGCCGGGCCCGGTCGGCTGGACGATATCTGGCAGTACACCGTCGAGCCGCGCAGCGGGTTTGCCCTGATCGACACCTGGCTTTCCGGCGACATGGCGGCCTTTAAAAACGCCGTCAGCCATCTGGTTTTGCCGGTGCTGCTGCTGGCCTACTATTCGCTGGCGAGCATCACCCGCCTGACCCGCTCGGCGTGCCTGAGCGAGATGAATAAAGAGTACATCCTGCTGGCGCGGGCCAAAGGAGCGGGCGAGATGGCCATCCTGCTGCGCCACGTGCTGCCCAATATTCGCAGCACCCTGCTCACCGTCATTGCGCTGGCCTACACCAGCATGCTGGAAGGGGCGGTGCTCACCGAGACCGTGTTCTCCTGGCCGGGGATTGGTCGCTACCTCACCACCGCCCTGTTCGCCGGAGATACCACCGCCATCATGGGCGGGACGCTGCTTATCGGTGTCTGTTTCGTGCTGATCAATAACCTGACCGACCTGCTGGTGCGGTTCACTGACCCAAGGGTGCGTTGATGCCGTTTTATCTGTTTTTACGTCGTCTGCGCCGCTCGCCGGCGGCATTTTGCGGGCTGGTCATCATTACCCTGCTGCTGCTGGTGGCGCTGTTTGCCCCGTGGCTGGCGCCGCTGGATCCGAACTGGCAGGACGCCGCCGCCCGCCTGCAGCCTCCGAATGCCCAACACTGGCTTGGCACCGACAGCTACGGGCGCGATCTGCTCTCAAGGTTGATCTACGGCAGCCGTCCGGCGCTGGGGCTGGTGGCCTTAGTGACGGTCATTACCTTGCCTGCGGGTCTGCTGGTAGGGATTTTATCCGGTTACTACGGCGGCTGGCTGGAGCGGGTATTAATGCGCTTTACCGACGTGGTGATGTCGATGCCGCGCCTGATCCTCGCCTTTGCCTTTGTCGCCATGCTTGGGCCGGGGCTGGTCAACGGCGCGCTGGCGCTGGCCTTAACCACCTGGCCGGCCTACGCTCGTCAGGCCCGCAGTGAGATCCAGCGTCTGCGCCACAGCGACTATCTCGCTGCCGCCGAGATGATGGGCATCCGCGGTTTTCGCCTGCTGCTGGGGCATATTCTGCCGCTGTGTCTGCCGTCCGCTATTGTGCGTCTGGCACTCGATCTGGCCGGCATTATCCTCGCGGCAGCCGGGCTCGGCTTCCTCGGCCTCGGCGCGCGTCCGCCGATGGCGGAATGGGGGGCGATGATCGCTGACGGGATGCAGGTCATTTTCGACCAGTGGTGGATTGCCGCCATTCCGGGCGGGGCGATCCTGATTGCCAGCCTGGCCTTTAATCTGCTGGGCGATGGCCTGCGCGACGTGCTGGAGCCACACCATGACTGAATCCCGCATTATTGTTGATTCCCTGACGATTGATTATCCCGCGGCGCGGGTGGTCAATAACGTCAGCTTTACCCTGGGCAATGAACGGCTGGCGCTGGTCGGCGAGTCCGGCTCGGGCAAGTCGATGACCGCCCGGGCGCTGATGGGGCTGGTGCGCAAGCCAGGCCGGGTCAGCGCACAGAGGCTCAACGTGCTGGGACAGGATCTCACCACCCTGTCGCCGCGCGGCTGGCGGCAGTTACGCGGCAACGAGATTGCGATGGTGCTTCAGGATCCGCGCTACGCTCTCAACCCGGTGAAAAACGTGCAGGCGCAGCTGGACGAAGCATTAACCCTGCACCAGTCGCTGCCGCGCCGGGAGCGGCTGGACCGCATCCGGGAGATGATCCACGCCGTGGGTCTGACCGACGCGGTGCTGGGCCGCTATCCGGGGGAACTCTCCGGCGGCATGGGCCAGCGGGTGATGATCGCCATTGCGCTTATTAACAACCCGCGGGTGCTGATTGCCGACGAACCCACCTCGGCCCTCGACGCCCGCCTGCGCAATCAAATCCTTGAGCTGCTGGTGGAGCAGTGCGCGCAACGCCAGATGGCGATGCTGCTAATCAGCCACGATCTGCCCCTGGTGGCGGAACATTGCGATCGCGTGCTGGTGATGTATCAGGGCGAAAAAGTCGATGAGATGGCGGCGAGCCAGCTTTCTCAGGCCACCCATCCCTACACGCAGACGCTGTGGACCTGCCGCCCGGATGCCAGTACTTACGGGCAGATGCTGCCGACGCTCGACCGCTCTCAGCCCTGGAAGGAGGTCCCTCATGGCACTCGTTAATGTTGATCAACTGCAGGTGACTTTCGGGGAGAAAAAGGCGGTCTCTGCCGCCAGCTTTGCCATTGAGCCAGGCGAAACCTTCAGCCTGATTGGTGAATCGGGCTGCGGGAAATCGACCATTCTGCGGGTGCTGGCCGGACTGCAGCGCCAGTGGCACGGCAACATTCAGGTGCTGGGCAATAAGCTCCAGCCCGGCGCGCGCTTTACCGGCTCCCTGCGCCGCAACGTGCAGATGGTGTTTCAGGATCCCTGGGCGTCGCTGCATCCCAACCACACCCTTTCGCGCACCCTGGCGGAGCCGTTACAGATCCACGGCGAAACCCAGATCGCGGAAAAGGTGGCGGAAGCGCTGCAGCAGGTAGGGCTGGCGGCCGACGCGGGCAAGCGCTATCCCCACCAGCTCTCCGGCGGGCAGCGCCAGCGCGTGGCGATTGCCCGGGCGCTGCTGTTACGTCCGCAGCTTCTGCTGCTGGATGAGCCCACTTCGGCGCTGGATATGTCGGTACAGGCGGAGATCCTTAATTTACTCAATCGCCTGAAACAGCAGCACGGGATGACCTATCTGCTGGTGAGCCATGATGCGGATGTGATTGCCCATATGTCAGACCGGGCGGCGTTTATGGCGCACGGAGAAATCCAGCACGTGTTTGATCGGGAGGCCATGCTCAGGGGTGAGCACCGGATGGAATAGTGTCGTGCGGCTGTGCCCGGCGGCGCTGCGCTTGCACGGGCCTACAGTTCGTGTCGCTTTGGTTTTGGTAGGCCGGGTAAGGCGTAGCCGCCACCCGGCAGTGCCGATTACATCAGGTTCTTAAGCTGTTTCACCGTGGCATCGATATCGATTTCATTTTCGGAGAAAATAAAGGTTTTCCCCTGAAAAGTGGTGATCGCCAGTTTTTTCACCGTGCGCAGCTCGTCTGTTTTCGCCGTTGATTTCGGGGCGATATTGCCCATCAGGCTCTTCACCGACAGCACCTCTTTATCCAGTTTGACGTCAGCAGACTCTTCTTCGCTGTACACCAGGTAAGACTTGATAGAGGTGATTTTATGACGCTCGCCATCAATAAAGATGTATTTGCTTTCCGGGATGACTTTTACCGCAAACGCGGACAAACCCTTGTTGTTGGTGGTGGGTTCAAACGTCACTGCGGCATCTTTCTTAATCAGATCGGGATTGGAGACCTTAATCACGTGAAAATAGCGGTTATCGCCGTTTTCATCTTTGATAAATCCAAAACCCTTATCTGCAAACCACGTTGTGATTGTTCCGTTCATCGCCTTTACCGCCTGATTAATCGTTTACCAACTCAATTTTTTGCCGCGCGCAGTGTAAAGCACAAAGCCTGCGTAGACTACGTCTTTCACGCAGGCGCTACTCATTACCCCACTGATTGAGGAAATTGGCGATATCGTCGATGCGCTGCGCGTTGATGCCCGCTTCCACCGCCATCTCGGTCTGCGCCTCTTCGCTGATCTCTTCGTTATTCATTAAACGGGTGATCAGCAGCTGGAAATAGAGCGCCAGCGGATCGCGTTCTGCTTCGCTCACCGGGGTTGCGGCTTCCGTCGTGTACTCATCCACGATGTCATAGTATTTAAGCGGTACGTCGTTACTCATTCGTTATCCTCAGGGTGTCAGTTGCTGCCTGGATAATAGCATCCTCAGGACTTTTTTTCCGGCATCCATGGCGAATAACGGCCTGGCGGTGCTGGCTCACTTTGCAGGCCGGGTAAGCCGTAGCCGCTACCCGTCTTTGCCTTTCTGGAATGCGCCACGCAAATCAAAAAAGTCATCCGTTCAACGTCGTCCCAGCCCTTTAATTCTTTATTACAGCCTCATAAAGTGCACATGGATTAAGGATGAGTTCTCCTGGGGAGACCAGCTATTACCGCATCAACACGCTTGGTTTCCATATTGTCAACTCAACATCAACTTTCTATAATGTTTCCAGACTGGAAATAAGGGGCAAGGATGCACGTAGTATCGAGAGCACTTTTCGATACGGCTACCAGACAATTTCCCAATCAGGCGGTAGCCCTTGACGATCTTTACCGGGTACTTAAGAAGGAAAACTACCCGTCACCAGACCAGATGAGAAAGCGATTCCCCAGTCTGGACCGAATGAAATACCGGGAAAAATGGTGGGTCATTGATGTTGGTGGCGGGCATTTGAGAGTGATGTTTTTTGCTGATTTTGAGCGGGGAAAGATCTTCATCAAGCATATCAGCACGCATGCAGAATATGACAAGCTGACGGACATCTACCGGAGAACCAAAGAATGAATTATGCAGATGCCATCAAAGCGGCAAACGAACTGACAACCGTGTTGCCTTTCCTCGGCGCAAGCCCGTCGCGTAAAGACTATGAAGAGGCATTATCGCTGGTGGAGTATCTGATAGAACACCAACCTGATAGCCCGCTGGTTGATATGCTGACCGCTAAAATCGACAAGTACGAGAACGATTCGCCGGAATTTGCGGAGTTTAACGCCCGTGTTGCCACTATTCCCACCGGCGTTGCGTTACTGAGAACGCTGATGGATCAGTATCACCTGACCCAAAGCGACCTGGAAAATGAGATTGGCAAGAAGTCGCTGGTGAGCCGGATCCTGAACGGGCAGCGCACCTTAACGCTGGAGCATATGCGGGCGCTGGCGAAGCGTTTTGGATTGCCTGTAAGCGCGTTTGTGGGGAGTTGACCGGGAGAAGGCGATTATCCCCCGTTGTCTATACTCAACTCATCACAGACAACGGAGTGCGCTATGCCTTTACCCGACTTTCAATCCTCTGAACCCTACACCCTCGGCATCGAACTGGAACTGCAGGTGGTTAACCCACCGGGCTACGACCTGAGCCAGGACTCCTCCGCCCTGATCGACGCCGTCAAACACGACATCAAAGCCGGTGAAGTGAAGCACGACATCACCGAAAGCATGCTCGAGATTGCCACCGGCGTGTGCCACAACATCGATCAGGCGGCGGCGCAATTCTCCGCCATGCAGCAGAGCATCCTGCGCGCGGCGGCGGAGCACCATATCCAGATCTGCGGCGGCGGCACGCATCCGTTTCAGAAATGGCAGCGTCAGGAGGTGTGCGAAGACGAGCGATATAACGCCACGCTGGAGCGTTTTGGCTATCTGATTTTGCAGGCCACGGTGTTCGGCCAGCACGTCCACGTGGGATGCCGCACCGGGGATGACGCCATTTACCTGCTGCACGGTTTGTCACGGTTCGTGCCGCACTTTATCGCCCTGGCGGCATCCTCTCCCTATATGCAGGGCACCGACACCCGGTTTTCGTCATCGCGGCTCAATATTTTCTCCGGGTTCCCGGATAACGGCCTGATGCCGTGGGTCAACAGCTGGCAGCAGTTCGAGGGGCTGTTCCGTCGCCTGAGCCACACCAGCATGATCGACAGCATTAAAGATCTGCACTGGGACATTCGCCCCAGCCCGCATTTTGGTACCGTCGAGGTGCGGGTGATGGATACGCCACTCACCCTCGCCCATGCCATCAATATCGCCGGGCTGATCCAGGCCACCTCACACTGGCTACTGACCACGCGGCCTTACAAACATCAGGAGCAGGATTTTCTGCTGTACCGCTTTAACCGTTTTCAGGCCTGTCGCTATGGGCTGGAAGGGATCCTGACGGACGTGCATAGCGGGGAGCAGAAAACCATCGCGGACGATCTCGCCTGGCTGCTGGAGCAGGTTGCGCCATCGGCCGAGAAGCTCGGCGCGACAAGCGCAATCAATGAAATTGCCCTGCAGTTAAAGCAGGGCAAGAGCGAGGCGCAGCGCATGCGCGATTTTATTGCCGACGGCGGCTCGCTTATTTCTCTGGTTCAGAAGCACTGCGAGCTGTGGGCGACGAGTCCGTAAGGCAGTGCCCCCACTCGCGCAGGCGCTGGAACAGCACGAACAGCGCCGGGATAAATACAATCCCCACCACGGTGGCCACCAGCATACCGCTGAACACCGTGGTGCCAATGATGCGGCGGCTCTGGGCACCCGCCCCGCTCGCCAGCATCATCGGCAATACGCCGATAATGAACGACACGGCGGTCATCATCACCGCCCGGAAGCGGCGGGATGCCCCTTCGCGTGCGGCATCGACAATCGCCATCCCCTCCATGCGCCGCGCGCGGGCAAACTCCACTATAAGGATCGCGTTCTTGGCGGCAAGGGCGATTAACAACACCAGGCCAATCTGCACGTACACGTCGTTGGCATATCCGGCGGCCCACAGCCAGACCAGCGCCCCGCCGATAGCGAACAGCACCGAGAGCATCACGCTCGCCGGCAGCGTCCAGCTCTCGTACTGGGCGACGAGGAATAGCCACGCCATCACCACCGCCGCCAGCACAATCCAGATCGCCTGATTGCCGGTCTGCTGCTCCTGATATGACATCCCGCTCCAGGCGTAGTCGTACCCGGCAGGCAGGTTCTGCGCCAGCAGCTCGCCCATGACCGCCATCGCCGTGCTGCTGCTCACCCCTTCCGCTGCCGAGCCGCTGACCGATACCGACGGGAACTGGTTGTACTGTTGCAGGAACGGCGCGCCGACGGTCGGGGTGATAGTGACGAGGTTGCTCAGGCGCACCCGCTCGCCGTTGTTGCTGCGCACGAACAGCTCGCTGATTTGCTCCGCGCGCTCGCGCCACTGCATCTCGTTTTGCATCACCACGTGGTAGACGCGGTTGTTGACGCTGAAATCCCCAGCGCGCGTGCCGCCAAAGGCGGTTTGCAGGCTGCTGAAGATGCGCGATACCGGCACGTCGAGACGGGCGGCGCGCTCGCGGTCAACGGTCAACGTCAACTGCGGCACGTTGCTGCTCCAGGTGGTGAACACGCGGCTCAGCTGCGGGTGCTGGTTGGCTTTCGCCAGCACCTCACGCGTCACGCGCTCCAGCTCCGCCGGGGTCTGCCCCGCCTGCGCCTGAATGCGCAGGTCGAAGCCGGAGGCATTGCCCAGCCCCGGCAGCGTTGGCGGCGCGAAGGTCATAATGGTCGCTTCCGGCAGGGCCAGCAGCTGGCGCTGCAGGGTGCCCATCACCTCATCCAGCGGCGGCCGCTCGCCCCAGTCCTTCAGCATGATGGAGATAAACCCGCCGTTGGAGGCGCTGGTGCCGTTGAGAATGTTAAACCCGGAGACCTGAATCACATCCTCCACCGCCGGGTTTTTCGCAATCAGTTCCCGTGCCGTGGTCATGACGGCTTCGGTGCGCTCCAGCGATGCCGACTCCGGCAGCTGAACGCTGGCAAAGAAGTAGCCCTGATCTTCCTGCGGCAGGAAGCCTTTTGGCATCGACATAAAGCTGAATACCACCACGGCCGCCGCACCTGCGGTGGCCAGCAGCGCCAGCCACGGGCGAAAATTAAATACACTCACGATGCGGGAATAGAGGTTGCGCGTCGCATCCAGGCCGCGGTTAAAGCCCCGGTAAATCGCCGCCGGGCGCGCCGGACGCGGGCGCAGCAGCAACGCGCAGAGCGCGGGGGTCAGGGTTAACGCCACCAGGCTTGAGAGCGTGACGGCGGTGGAGAGCGTTACCGCAAACTGACGGTACAGCTCGCCGACAATCCCCGGCAGCAGCGCCACCGGCACAAACACTGCCAGCAGCACCAGCGTCGTCGCAATCACCGGCCCGGCAATCTGGCGCAGCGCCAGCGCGGTGGCCGCCGTGCGGCTCTGCCCTTCCGCCATCAGGGTTTCGACGCTCTCCACCACCACGATGGTATCATCCACCACCATGGTCAGGGCCAGAATGATGGCGAACAGGCTCAGGGTGTTAGCGGAGTAGCCGAGCGTATAAAGCACCGCAAAGGTACCCACCAGCGACACCGGAATGGCCAGGGCGACAATCAGCGTCGCACGCCAGCTCTGCAGGAACAAAGAGACCACGACCACCACAGCCAGCAGGGTCAGCGCCAGCGAGACGCCGATCTCCTTAATAGTGGCCGCAACAAAGGAGGTGGTGTCGAATTTAACCTCATAGACCAGGTCGTCCGGGAAGCGCGTCGAGAGGCGCTCCAGCTCCGCGCGCACCGCGTCGGCCACGCGCAGGGCGTTGGCGGACGGGGTCGGGTAGATGCCGAGGTAGGCGGAGTCATGTCCATTGAGCTGCGCGCCGGAGCTGTAGCTGCGCGAGCCAAGCTCGATAGTCGCCACGTCTTTCAGGCGCACCAGCTGGCCCATCTCACCCGCGCGGATGATGATGTCGGCAAAGTCTTCGGCCTGGCTTAAGCGCCCCAGCCCGTTGATGGTCAGGGTCTGCTGCTGGCCGTTAAACACCGGCGGCGTGCCGACCTGGCCCGCCGCCCCCTGCACGTTCTGCTCGCGCAGTGCCTGCGCCACGTCGTCGGTAGTGACGTTGAGGGCGTTCATGCGGTCCGGGCGCAGCCAGATGCGCATGCTGTAGTCGCGCGCGCCAAACATCTGCACCTGCCCGACGCCCGGCAGGCGGGACAGCGCCTCGCGCACCTGGGTGCTGGCGTAGTTGCTGACAAACAGCGGCGTGTGGGTGTTATTCGGTGAGTAAAGACTTACCCCCATCATCAGGTTGGTGGCGCGCTTGCGCACCTGCACGCCGTTTTGCTGCGCCTCGGCGGGCAGTTGCGCCACGGCCTGCGCCACGCGTTTTTGCACGTCGATGGCGGCCAGATCCGGATCGGTGCCTGCCGCGAAGGTGATGTTCAGGCTGTAGCTGCCTTCGTCTGAGCTGGTGGACTCCATATAAAGCATGTGATCCACGCCGTTAAGCTGGGTCTCCAGCGGCGTGGCGATGGCCTCCGCCACGTCGGCGGAGCTGGCACCCGGCCAGCTGGCCGACACATTCACTACCGGCGGCGTGATCTGCGGATACTGCTCCACCGGAATGATCCTCAGCGCGATGGCCCCCAGCAGGGCGATCACCAGCGCAATCACCATCGCGAAGCGCGGGCGTTTGATGAAAAACGTCAGCATGATGGCTCCTTAATTCAGTATCTGGACGGCAGCGCCGGGCTGCATGCGCTGCGCGCCGTCGGTAATCGCTCGCTCACCGGACGCAATGCCAGAGGCAATCTGAAACTGCTGGCCAATCTGCCCGGCAACCTTCAGCGGGCGTTGTTCGGCTTTGCCGTCGGCGTTAACCACCCAGGCAAAGAACCCGTCGCCATTTTGCTGCACCGCCGCCGCGGGCAGGGTCAGCACCGCCTTCTCGCTCATCGGGCGCAAAAACACATTCACGTTGCCGCCGGGCAGCAGCTGATGGCGTGGGTTGGCGAACTCGGCGCGCAGCATCACGCTGGCGGTGCGCGGGTCGATGCGGTTATCTACCGAGGTCAGCTCGCCGCTGATGCGCTGGCCGTTGCTGTCTATTAGCGCCTGCCACGCCTGCTTCATGGCGCGGATATCCGCATACTGCCCCGCTTTGGTGGCAAAATTACCCTCTTCCAGCGCAAAGGCGATGCGGATCGGATCGAGCTGCACCACCTCCACCAGCACGCCGCTGGACGGGTTGACCAGGCTGCCCACGTGGAAGCTGGCGTGCCCCACGCGGCCATCGATGGGCGAGGTAATGCGGGTATAAGCCAGGGTGACGTTGCGGGTGTCGAGCCGGGCTTTCGCCTGCTCCAGCGCCGCGCGGGCGACGTCGCGCTGCATGCGGGCGTTGTCCACGTCGTGGCGGCTGATGGCATGGTTACTGCCCAGGCTTTCAAAGCGGGAAAGCTGCTGCTGCGCCTGGCGCAGCGTCGCTTCGGCGCTGGTGACTTCGGCCTGCGCGAGACGCAGGGCAGCACGCGGCTCGGCGTCGTCGAGCTCAAACAGCACGTCGCCTTTTTTCACGTACTGCCCGTCGCGGAAGTTGATTTTCGTTATCACACCTTCCGTGCGGGCGCGCAGTTCCACGGTGTGAATCGCTTCGATGCGGCCCGGGATCTGACGCTCCGCGGCGTGGGCGGTCTGCTCGACCGTGGCGACGCGAACGGGGATGGCGGCGGCAAAGGCGGGCTGCAGGCTGCTGGCGAGGAGTGCGAACAGGAGTGGGAATTTCATGGGAGTACCTCGGCGTTGTTTTCCCTCACCCCGGCCCTCTCCCACAGGGAGAGGGAGGTCAGAGTTCCCTCTCCCTGTGGGAGAGGGTTAGGGTGAGGGCAAAAAGTTATGCAGCCTTACGGAACCTGCGGGTCAGGCGCTTCTCTATCTCAACGATGAAGAACATCGCGCCCGCTATCGCCAGGGTGACACCCCAGTAGCGCAGCGGCAGGGCTTCAGTGCCGAACAGCATCTGCATAAACGGCAGGTAGATAATCGCCAGCTGCAGCAGAAGCAGCACGCCCGTCACCAGCCAGATCCCTTTGTTCGCCAGCAGGCCGCGGTTGAGGGAGAAGCCTTCGGTGTTGCGGCAGTTAATCATGTAGACCCACTGGGCGCAGACCAGCATCTGCAGCAGCACGGTGCGGATAAACTCGGCGCTGTGGCCGCGCGGGGCCAGCCAGGCTTCCAGCGCGAAGGCGGCGACGGCAATCAGGGTACCGACGAAGGCCACGCGCCAGACGGCATAACCGTCCATCACGTGTTTCCCGGTCTGACGCGGCGGGCGCTGCATGATCCTGCGCTCGGCGGCTTCAAAGGCCAGGCCGAAGGAGAGCGTGGCGGAGGTGGCCATGTTCATCCACAAAATCAGCACCGGCGTCAGCGGAATGATATTCCCGGCCAGCAGGGCAATCACAATCAGCAGCCCCTGCGCCAGGTTGGTCGGCATGATGAACAGAATGGTCTTCTTCAGGTTGTCGTAGACGCGACGCCCCTCTTTCACCGCGCTGGCGATGGTGGCGAAGTTATCGTCCGTCAGCACCATATCGGCGGCCTCTTTGGTCACTTCAGTGCCCTTGATGCCCATGGCGATACCCACGTCCGCCTGGCGCAGGGCCGGGGCGTCGTTCACCCCGTCGCCGGTCATGCCGACGATCTCGCCCTGCTCCTGCAAGGCCTTCACCAGACGCAGCTTATGCTCCGGGCTGGTGCGGGCGAAGATGTCGTACTCCACCGCCGCCTTTGCCAGCTCGGCGTCATCCATGTGCTCCAGCTGGTAACCCGTAACGGCCTGGGCGCTGTTGGCGATCCCCAGCATCTGCCCGATGCTCATCGCGGTCTGCGGGTGATCCCCGGTGATCATCTTCACGCGGATCCCCGCCTGCTGGCAGGCGTGAATGGCGTCGATCGCCTCCGGACGCGGCGGATCCATCATCCCGGCGATGCCGAGGAAGATCAGGCCGTGGCTGAGATCGTCGTGGGTCAGTTCCTGCTCACCGTCAGCCGGTTTGAAGGCCGCGGCCACCATGCGCAGCCCCTGGCGGGCATAGCGCTCCATCTCCGCTTCCCAGTAGGCGCGGTTAAAGGCTTCAGCGCCGTGACGGGTCTGCTGCTGCGCACAGAGGGCGAAAATCACGTCCGGCGCGCCGGTGATCAGGATCTGCTCCTCGCTACCAATCTGGTAGTGGGTGCTCATGTATTTGTACTGCGAGTCGAACGGGATCTTGTTGATAAGCGTGGTCATCACCGGCTTGAGGTGGGCTTTCGCCGCCAGCACCTTCAGTGCGCCTTCGGTTGGGCCACCGGTTATCCCCCACAGGCCGCGCTCGTCCTGAACCATCTGGCTGTCATTACACAGGTCGATGGTGCGCAGATACTGCTCCAGGACGGTACCCGGCTGGATCTGCACCGGCTCGTCGCTGCCTTCGAGGCAGATGTTGCCTTCCGGGGCATAGCTGTCCCCCTCGACGCGATAGCAGCTCTCGGCGGTGATGATCGCTTTGACGGTCATCTCATTCATGGTCAGGGTGCCGGTTTTATCCGAGCAGACCACGGTCATCGCCCCTAACGTCTCGACGGTAGGCAGCTTGCGGATGATGGCCCGCTTACGCGCCATCGCCTGCACGCCCAGCGACAGGATAATCGAGATGATGGCTGGCAGACCTTCCGGCACCGCGGCCACCGCCAGGCTGATTAACGACAGCAGCAGTTCGCCAATCGGCATGTCGCGCAGCAGCAGGCTGAAGACAAACAGCGCCGCCATCATCGCCATGATCAGGCCGAAGATGGCTTTGCCGAGCTTGTCCATCTGCACCAGCAGCGGAGTGCGATGTTTTTCAATCCCGGCCATCATCTGGTTGATGTGGCCCAGCTCGGTCTCCTGGCCGGTGGCAATCACCACGCCCATGCCGCCGCCCGCGCTGACGGTGGTGCCGGAAAACAGCAGATTGGTGCGGTCGCCGAGGGTTAATTCTCCGGTTAAGGCCTGAATATGTTTATCGACCACCGTAGATTCACCGGTAAGGATCGCCTCTTCCACGCGTAAATTATGCGCCTCGATCACCCGCATATCCGCCGGAATACGATCCCCGGCGCGCAGGACAATAATATCGCCCGGGACTATTTCAGTAGTCGGTATTGTTTCATGGGTGCCTTCGCGAATAACAATCGCATCACTGGCGAGCATATTTCGGATACTGCTCAGGGACTTCTCGGCGTTGCTCTCCTGAATATGACCAATTAAGGCATTAATCACCGCCACACCCAGAATCACCAGGGTATCGACCCAGTGGCCCATAATTGCGGTTAATACCGCGGCGGCCAGCAGGACGTAAATTAAGACATCGTTAAAATGGGCGAGAAAACGCAGCCACGCCGGACGGGCTTTTTTTTCCGGCAGGGCATTGGGACCATGCTGTTGCAGACGCGCCTGGGCTTCGGCACGGCTCAGGCCAGCCGCGGTGCTGTGCTGCGCGGCGAGGGCCTGCTCGACGGTCTGATGGTACGCCTGGGTCGGGGCGCGGTCCGGTGTGGACGGTGGCATGTGATGCATTTTGGTCATATTTCAGCTCCTTCAATTTGCGGTGAGCAAAGCCTGAATTCCATTTCTGCTTTTATAAATCGTCGGCGTTAATTTAATGGGTTGTCACGGCAATTAATTTAACGCACTATTATTTCTGTCGACGGCATTAAACAGATAACGTTTCATTTCAATACGACGATTTTTACAAATTATTTCTAAACCTAAACTAAACGAGGGGTCAGCATGTTTGGAATTTATCGCGGGCGTCGTCTGGCGTTATATATTATCGCTGCCATTGTTATTGCAACGTTAATTGGCTACAGCACTTATACCTTTGTAAAACTATTAGCCGGAGGGTGACATTAATTTACATTAGTGCAGGTTAATTGAATTAACCGCTATCTGGCAGGGAAATAACTGTGAATTAGCGCGCGATTATTTATCACCCGCGCGCTGTATGAATGATATTGCTTTACGAAGTCCTATCCGTGACAATGTTATTTTTAACTGACGATTAACATATTTATGAAACACCCGTTAGAATCGCTGTTAACGGCAGGCGGCATCTTACTGATGGCTTTTCTCTCCGTTCTGCTGCTACCTGCCCCCTCCCTGGGACTGGTGTTGGCGCAGAAGCTGATGAGCACCTTCCATCTGATGGATCTCAATCAGCTCTACACCATTATCTTCTGCCTGTGGTTTTTACTGCTCGGCGCCGTTGAGTTCTTTGTCCTGCGCTTTATCTGGCGCCGCTGGTTTTCGCATTCAGCCTGACGCTAATGCGCCCGGCTGTGGTTATCCTTGCGATACGCGCCAGGCGGCTGGTTGAAGGTGCGGGTAAAGACGCGGGTAAAAGTCTGCTGGGAGTCAAAGCCGTAGCGCAGACAAATGTCATAGACCTTTTCGTCTGACTCCAGCAGATCCCGCGCCGCCAGCCGCAGCTTACGTTCGCGGATATAGCGCCCCAGACTCTCGCCTTTGTACTGCATAAACAGCCGCTGCAGGTGCCATTTGGAATAGCCCGCGTGACGGGCAATATCCTCAATGCGCAACGGCTGATGAAGGTTGTCGTCGATCCACTCGACAATGGTGTCGATAACCTGAGCGGAAATAGTCATGCTGCTCTCCCCCTCTGCTCTTCGATTAAATATTATTCCCACCACGCGTGAAATTGTTGCGTGGCATCATCCACTCTGACCGGCTCACCCAGCTCCGGCGTCAGCAGGCGATACGGCTTATCCTTGCTGGCCTCTGAAAGCTTGATCAGCGGGTCGTTCCAGGTGTGTTTTGCCAGCACAAAGCGACCGGAGTGGCCCGGCACTACCGCCCTGGCATTCAGATCCGCGGCGGCCTGCGCCGTTTCGGCAGGCTGCATATGGATGTACTTCCAGTCCTGGTCATACTGCCCGTTCTCCATGATCGCCAGATCGACGCTGCCAAACCGCTCCCCGATGGCGCTAAAGTGCGGGCCGTAGCCGGAGTCGCCGCTGTAGAACACCTTTTGCTGCGGGGTGACAAACATAAAGCTGCCCCACAGCGTCTGATTGCGCTTCAGCCCGCGTCCGGAGAAGTGGCGCGCCGGAAGGACATGCACGATTAAGTCGTCGCTGATGCGCACCGACCGATCCCAGTCCCGCTCCTCAATGATGGCCGGATCCATGCCCCAGTAGCGCAGGTGTGACCCGACCCCGAGCGGGGTAACTACGCGTTTCACTTTCGGCATCAGCGCCTTGATGGTGGCGTAATCGAGATGATCGTAGTGATCGTGCGAAATAATCAGCAGATCGATGTCGGGCATCTCGTCGGCGTGCCAGGGGTACTCCCCGGCAAAGGCTTTGTTGAGGAAGGAGAACGGCGCGGCGTAACTGCTGAACACCGGATCGATCAGGATACGTTTGCCCGCCAGCTGCAGATACCATGAGGAGTGGCCGAGCCAGACCAGGGTGTCCTGATCCAGCGGCAGCTGTGCCAGATCGGTTTTTACCAGCGGCAGCGGCTGGGCCGGACGCGCGTTTTCACGCTTCGTCACCAGAAACTCCCACCATGCCGCCAGCATATTCTTGTTGCCGGTAAACCCCGGCGTGGGCAGGGTGTTATGAAACTGGCCGTCGCGATACTGCGGCGAAGCGGCAAACTCACTCAGCTGCGCGCCCTGTGGCGGCTGGCCGAATCCGGCATTCAGTACGAACGGCAAACTTGCCGCGGATGCAATAATCATCACTACCACCAGGCTAATAATAAAACGCTTTTTCATATCCCGACCCGAATTCGCGCCCCATCCGATGGCCTGCGCGGGCAAAACTTGATTATGAGTGAGTAAGCACTCATTATAGAAGTGATGTGAAAGTCGTCAAGACGTTTTAAGATCTTTGACATTCCACGTTGCAGCCCCGCAAAGGGCATGATTCAATCAGGGTTTTTGCACATTAACTGGAGGAAATGCAGTGGCTCGTCCGAAAAGTGAAGATAAAAAACTGGCGTTGCTGGACGCGGCAACCGCTGCCTTTGCCCAGTCGGGCATTGCGGCCTCTACCGCGTTAATCGCCCGCAGCGCAGGGGTGGCGGAAGGCACCCTGTTTCGCTATTTCGCCACCAAAGACGATCTGCTCAACGCCCTCTACCTGCACCTGAAACAGGATCTGTGCCAGACCATGCTGGCGAATATGGATCGTGCCCTCACCCAGCCGAAAGAGCATACCCGCAATATCTGGAACAGCTACGTTGACTGGGGGATCCGCAACCCGGTGGCCCACGGCGCGATCCGCCAGCTCGGCGTGAGCGAGAAGATCAACGCCGAAACCGAACAGGCGGTGCACGAGATGTTCCCTGAGCTGCATGAGCTGTGCCGCCGTCATATCCGCCCGGTATTTATGTCAGAGGCGTTTCGTCTGTTTGGCGACGCCCTGTTCCTGTCGCTGGCGGAGACGACGATGGCCTTCGCCACCCGCGAACCGGCGCGCGCTGCCGAATTCAAGGCGCTGGGTTTTGAAGCCATGTGGCGCGCGCTGGCCGAAGAGGATAACCATGGACAGTAAAACGCTCGCCGCCTGCGCTAAACAGGTGGCGCTGGATCTGCCCTTTACCGAGCACTGCTGGCCGTTTGGCCCGGAATATGACGTGTTTAAAGTGGGCGGCAAGATTTTTATGCTGATGGGCGTGGCGCACGGGCGTCAGCACGTCAGCCTGAAGTCCGATCCGCAAAAGTCGCTGCTCAACCAGCAGATCTACCGGGGGATCGAGCCCGGCTACCATCTGAATAAAAAGCACTGGATCTCGATTTACGCGGCGGAGGATATCACTCCCGAGCTGATCGCCGATCTGGTTAACGATTCGTGGCATCTGGTGGTGGATAAGCTGCCGAAAAAAGAGCAAAAAAAATTACGCCCCGGCGGTTAAGCGCCCGGAATGCCCTTACCTTTGTCACCTTCCCTTTGTATTATTTTCCCTTTTGCACTGAACCCCAGGAGTAGTAATGGATATCATCTCTGTTGCCTTAAAACGTCACTCAACGAAGGCCTTTGATCCGAACAAAAAACTGACTGCCGACCAGGCGGAACAGATTAAAACCCTGCTGCAGTACAGCCCGTCCAGCACCAACTCGCAGCCGTGGCACTTTATCGTTGCCAGCACCGAAGAAGGCAAAGCGCGCGTGGCGAAATCCGCCGCCGGTGGCTTTGTCTTTAACGAACGCAAAATGCTGGATGCCTCTCACGTGGTGGTGTTCTGCGCCAAAACCGCGTTGGACGATGCCTGGCTTACCCGCGTGGTGGATCAGGAAGAGGCCGACGGCCGTTTCAACACCCCTGAAGCGAAAGCCGCCAACCACAAGGGCCGCACCTTCTTCGCCGATATGCACCGTGTCGATCTGAAAGATGATGACCAGTGGATGGCGAAACAGGTTTACCTGAACGTCGGTAACTTCCTGCTGGGCGTAGGCGCAATGGGCCTGGACGCGGTACCGATTGAAGGCTTCGACGCGGCGGTACTCGACGAAGAGTTTGGCCTGAAAGAGAAAGGCTTCACCAGCCTGGTGGTAGTGCCGGTAGGGCATCACAGCGTGGAAGATTTCAACGCCACGCTGCCGAAATCTCGCCTGCCGCTGAGCACAATTGTGACTGAGTGCTAATGCAAACGGGCCGCTGATAGCGGCCCGTTACTTTTTACTGATAACCAGCCTGCGATGCAGATCTACTTAGCCGTATTTCCCGCGTGCCAGATCCGCTCCGCATAGCGCCCGATCACCGCCAGCGAGGCTGCCAGAATCAGGAAGAACAGTACCTTGTTCATCCCGTCCCAGAAGTATTCGAAATAGCGGGTATAGAGGTTGATCCCAAGAAACGTCAGGCCAAAGCCGCGCAGCATGCCGTCGTCGGTTTTCAGGCTGATGTAAATACAGATCCCCGCCGCCATCGCGAACAGCAGCGCCCACGGCAGCAGCGCCGCGCGGGTAGTGCCGTACCAGCTATCGATATCGTAATTGCCAAAAATCGACAGGATCCACAGGGCGACAAACAGATAGGTCAGCCCCATCGCTTTACTGGTGGTATACAGATGGCGTTGACGCAGCATTCCGCGCAGCCACCAGCACAGCGCCAGCAGTGCGCCGCCGAAGAAGATAAAGCGTACCGGATAGCTCATCCCCAGCCAGTAGGCACCCCAGCCGGACATGTAGCCGGTCTCTGCGCCAAACCAGTTGCCGAGAGAGAGCAAAAAGAACAGCCACACCAGCCCCGAACGCCCGAAGAAACCCACCAGCCCGTAAACGGCGCAGCCTGCCAGGAACAGCGGCGCGATATGGCCGCTGCCGGTATCCAGCCGTTCACCCAGCTGCCAGAGCGCAATGGCGGTAAAGAACACCCCAAGGAATAAAATCGCCTCGGTGCTGTAGTGCCACCGGGTTTCCCGCCGCTGGCGGCTGAATCCCCACAGATAAAACAGTACGGCGGCAAGCGCAGGCAGCCCGATGCGGGCGAGGGAGGAGAAGGCGAAGAATTCGATGATGCGTGCCATCAGCTCGCTGTCAGCAAACAGACTGCCGATGGCGATGATGACGCAGGCGATGGCGGTCCAGAAGGCGTAGCGGCTGAGGCGCTGCCAGTCCATAGCGACGCGTTTTAAGCTCCCGGCCAGACGCTGATGCTCGTCGGCGGTTAATGCCCCCTCCTGTTGCCACTCGGTGAGCGCGCGGCGCAGGAGGCGTTCCTGTTTGCGGGTAACGTTCATGGTGCCTGCTCCGCCAGCCACGTCAGGGCGCGCTCGCCTTCGTCATCCACCGGGAGATAGACCAGCAGCCGCGAGCCGTTACGCGGGGCGGAGTACCAGTACATCTGCTGGAGATGAAAATCGCCCAGCTCAGGATGGGTAAACAGCTTGAGCTGGTTTTCCACGCCACGCACGTCGTTGCGCTGGTGCCACAGGGTTTCAAACTCTTCGGATACGGCAAAGAAGCGCGCCAGTTTGGCCTCCCACTGCGGGTCGCCCCGGTGCTCGGCCATCGCCGCGCGAAAGTAAGAGACAAAAATGGCCAGCACATCATCACGTCTGCCAAGCCGGGCGCGCCACGCCGGATGCGTGAGATAGAGGTAGATACAGTTGCGGTCTTCCGGCGGAATGTCGTTGAAGTCGACGCCCATCAGATGGCCGAAGCTGTCGTTCCACGCCACGATATCGAAATTCGGCTTCTGAATGCTGGCGGGTTTTGGCATCAGGGTGTCGAGCAGACGGCGGGTGCCTTCGCTGATCCCCTCACAGCAGACCGCCTGGGGCGCTTCGCCCGGCGGCAGGCCAGCCAGCACAAACAGATGGCGGGTTTCGGTCGGGGTACATTGCAGCGCTTTCGCCACCGCCGCCATCACTGCGCTCGACGGATTGACGTCCCTGCCCTGCTCGAGCCAGGTGTACCAGGTGACGCCCACGTCGGCCAGCAGGGCCACCTCTTCCCGACGCAGGCCTGGAGTACGACGGCGGCCGCTGCGCGGTAAACCGAGGCGCTGCGGATCGAGACTTTCACGCCGCGCGCGTAAAAATGCGCCCAGCTGTTTACGGGTGTCATCCTGAAGTGAGGTGACGGGTTCAGACATCAGCGCCATATTGCCCCCTGCATGGTAGTGCCAGTACCAGTATAAGCAAGAACTGGTACCCGTTTATCAGATGGTTGATGCTACGACGCTACGCTGTTTGACGCAATGGAGTCACCATGAATACGTCAGTTGTTTCACCGGGCCGGGCAGGCCTGATATTGCTGTTAACCGGCCAGATGCTGCCGCTGATTGATACCTCGATCACCAACGTGGCGCTGGACTCCATCACCCACTCGCTGCACGCTACCGCCACCGAGCTGGAGCTGATTGTCGCCCTCTACGGCGTGGCCTTTGCCGTCTGCCTGGCGCTCGGCAGCAAGCTGGGGGATAACTTCGGCCGTCGTCGTCTGTTTATGTGGGGCGTGGCGAGCTTTGGCCTGGCCTCGCTGCTGTGCGGCATGGCGGGCACTATCGAGCAGCTGCTGGCCGCGCGCATCGTTCAGGGTGCCGGGGCGGCGCTGATCGTGCCGCAAATTCTCGCCACCCTGCACGTGACGCTGAAAGGCACGGCGCATGCCAAAGCCATCAGCCTGTTTGGCGGCATCGGCGGGATTGCCTTTATCGTCGGGCAGATGGGCGGCGGCTGGCTGGTCTCGGCGGACATCGCCGGGCTGGGCTGGCGTAATGCGTTCTTTATCAACGTGCCGATCTGCCTGCTGGTGCTGGCCCTGAGCCGCCGCTACGTGCCGGAAACCCGCCGCGACACGCCGTCGCGCATCGACTGGCCGGGCACCGCCCTGTTGGCGGCGATCCTCTGCTGCCTGCTGTTCCCGATGGCGCTGGGGCCGCAGTGGCACTGGTCCTGGCCGCTGAAGGCCGCGCTGATCGCCATTATCCCGCTGGCATATTTCATGGCGCTGAATGCGCGTAAAAAAGAGCGCGAGGGGGCTCACCCGCTGATCCCGCCGCGTCTGATGCAGCTCGGCAGTATCCGTTTTGGCGTGCTGATTGCGATGCTCTTTTTCAGCGTCTGGTCCGGGTTTATGTTCTGTATGGCCCTGACCATGCAGACCGGTCTGGGGATGGCACCGTGGCAGTCCGGCAACAGCTTTATCGCACTCGGGGTGACCTATTTCGTCTCGGCGTGGTTTGCCCCACGGCTGATTGCCCGCTACAGCACCAGCGCAATTTTGCTGACCGGTCTGGCGATTCAGATTGCCGGCCTGCTGGCGCTGATCGCCACCTTCCGCCTCTGGGGAGTGGAAAACACCGCCCTGACCCTCGCCCCGGCCACCGGGCTGATCGGCTACGGCCAGGCGCTGATTGTGAACAGCTTCTACCGCATCGGGATGCGCGATATTCAGCCCGACGACGCCGGGGCC
Source organism: Leclercia sp. (assembly GCF_036780805.1). NCBI lineage: Bacteria > Pseudomonadati > Pseudomonadota > Gammaproteobacteria > Enterobacterales > Enterobacteriaceae > Leclercia > Leclercia sp. The sequence continues at coordinate 184,736 of NZ_DAIQCE010000002.1, forward strand.
GCCAGCGCGATTCTCAGCACCCTGCAACAGGCAGCGCTCGGCCTTGGCCCGGCGATCTTCGGCGCGATTTTGCTCCACGCCCTGCACAACCATCACGGAGATTACGCAGAGGCGATTAACGTCTTCCTGGTGGTGGAAACCGTCATGATGATCGTCCTGGCGCTCGCGACGCTGCGGCTGCGCCATCGCCTGAGCCTGCCGGTGGTGAAGACCTGCCATGCGGTAAAATAAGCCAGGCGAATTTGCATAATAGATCCTCAGCCGCCATTATGGCGGCTGCTTTAATACAGGAGACATTATGCAGGAGTTCATTTCTCTGATCGAAGAGACAGGCATTGAAATAAATCACACCACCTCCCTCGCGATCATTTTTGGCATTATTTTTCTTACTGCCCTGATTATTCATTTTATTCTGCACAAAGTGGTGCTGCGGGCATTCGAGAAACGCGCCCGGGCCAGCAGCCATTTATGGCTGCAAATTATTACCCAGAATAAGTTATTTCACCGTCTGGCCTTTACCCTGCAGGGGATAATCGTCAACGTTCAGGCGGTATTGTGGCTGCAAAAAGGCAGCGACGCGGCGGAAATACTTACCACCAGCGCGAAGCTGTGGGTGATGGTTTACGCCCTGCTGGCGTTCTTCTCCCTGCTGGACGTGATATTCAATCTGTCGCAGAAAATGGCGACCGCCTCGCAGCTGCCGCTGAAGGGCATCTTCCAGGGCATCAAGCTGGTGAGCGCCATTCTGGTGGGCATCCTGATTATCTCCCTGCTGATCGGCCAGTCCCCCGCCATTCTGATTAGCGGCCTCGGGGCGATGGCCGCGGTGCTGATGCTGGTGTTTAAAGACCCGATCCTCGGGCTGGTGGCGGGCATTCAGCTTTCGGCCAACGATATGCTCAAGCTCGGCGACTGGCTGGAGATGCCGAAATACGGTGCCAACGGCACGGTGACCGATATTGGCCTGACCACCGTCAAGGTGCGTAATTTCGATAACACCATCACCACCATTCCCACCTGGGCGCTGGTCTCGGATGCCTTTATCAACTGGAGCGGCATGTCGGCCTCCGGCGGACGGCGGATTAAGCGCAGCCTGAATATTGATACCACCAGCATCCATTTTCTCGACGAGCAGGAACAGCAGCAGCTGATTCAGGCAAAGCTGCTCAAGCCCTATATGTCCACGCGCCACGAGGAAATTACGCTGTGGAATCAGGAAAATGGCGAAGGGGAATCGGTCCTGAACCTGCGTAAGATGACCAATATTGGCACCTTCCGCGCCTATCTGAATGAATATCTGCGTAACCATCCGCGTATTCGTCAGGATATGACTCTGATGGTGCGGCAATTAGCGCCGGACGCCAACGGTCTGCCGATTGAAATATATGCGTTTACCAACACCGTGATCTGGGCGGAATATGAGGCGATTCAGGCCGATATTTTCGACCATATTTTCGCGGTGATTGATGAATTTGGTCTGCGCATTCACCAGACGCCAACCGGGAACGATATTCGCGCTCTGGCGGGCGTCCTGGCGAAATAACTCAGGTGCTGGCGCGGGAAATAAAGCGCCAGTTCATCATCACCCGCTCGGTGGCGGCGTCGGGGTTGTCGATTCTGTTCAGCAGCAGATCGACCGCCTTACGCCCGATATCCCGCGACGGCTGTTCGATGGTGGTCAGCGCGATCATGTCCGCCAGCTCGGTGCCGTCGAAGCCCACCACGGCGATATCCTGCGGCACGCGCAGCCCCGCTTTTTCGATAGCGCGTAATGCCCCTGCGGCCAGCGTATCGGAGACGGCAAATACCGCATCCGGGCGCGGTTCCGTCGCCAGCAGCTTGCTCATCGCCGCCATTCCGGCCGCCGCACTCAGATCGCTGGCATACTCCACCGCCTGATACGCTAAATCGCGCAGATGCAGCACGCTTTTATACCCGCGCTCGCGCAGACGGGCATATTTGTAGCTCAGATCGTGGTTGATCAGCGCAATCCGCTGACGCCCGCCGTCCGCGAGACGGCTGACCACGTGCTGGGAGGCGTCGACATCGTTGATCCCGACGCAGGAGACCGCTCCCGCGTCGGCGTATTCGGCGCACTGCACCCAGGGCGCATCGCCAATCAGCGCCGCCAACTCGGTGAGGCGGGTAAAGGCATCCATGGTGATAATGCCGTCGACCATTTTGCCGGTCAGCAGGCTCAGCCCCGAGCGGGAGCGTTCAATATCGGAGCCGGAGTTGCACAGCAGAATGCGGTAGCCATTTTTCTCCGCCTGCTCCTCAATGCCCTTCACCACCGCGGCGCAGAACGGGTTGGCAATGTTGGAGACCATCACCAGGATCATATAGCTGCGCGAGGTGCGCAGCTGACGAGCCAGAAGATTGGGCTGGTAGTTAGCCTCTTTAATCGCCTGCAAGACGCGATCGCGGTTTTTGGCTTTAACGGTATCGCTGTTATTCAGCACGCGCGATACCGTCGCCACCGAGACGCCCGCCAGTTGGGCGATTTTCTGAATTGACATAGCGACGAGAGATCCTGCAGTTAGCGTTAGCAGCAGGCTACCATAAATTCGTTGCCCGGCGTACCGGGCAAGCGGTTACTGCGCGACGCTAACCCAGCGCTGCTGCTGATGGCTTTTCACTATGGCGTCAATGATATACATCACGTTTGCCCCGTCGTGGAAGGTGGCAAACAGCGGCTTGTCCGGCATCCTGCCCGCCTGCACCGCGCGATAGAACTGCGCCATCATGTTTTTAAAGGCGTCCGGCCAGCCCTCGATGTGGCCGCCGGGGAAATGGGCGCTGTCGGCCACGTCGCGGTTCATCAGGCCCGGATCGTCCGTCAGCCACCGATTGGCCTGGGCGCGATGGCCGACCCACAGCTGCTGGGGCACCTCCTGATCCCAGGCCACCGAGGCCTCGCTGCCGTTGACCTCAAGGCTGAGGCGGTTTTTTCGTCCGGCGCTCACCTGCGAGACGGTAAAACTGCCTTTGCTGCCGTCGTCGAAGCGGAACAGCACCGAGCCGAAATCCTCGGTGGTGACGGGCCGGTCTTCATAGACCGCATCGCCCGCCTGACTGAAGGTCTGGTTCCCGGCCACGTTCGCCTTGCGGGTCGGCCAGACGATCGACAGGTCGGCCATCACCTCGGTGATGCGTCGTCCGGTCAGAAACTGAATGGTGTCGCACCAGTGGGAACCGATATCGGCCACGGCCCGCGATGCCCCGCCGAGCGCCGCATCGACCCGCCAGTTGTAGTCGGTTTCCAGCAGCATCCAGTCCTGCAGGTAGCTGCCGTGGGCGGCAAACAGCCGTCCGAGCGAACCGGCTGCCACCATGCTCGCCGCCTGGCGCACCATGGCAAACTGGCGATAGACAAAGCTCACGCCGTGGATCACGCCGGCCTGCTCCGCCAGTGCGACCAGCTCCCGCGCCTCGGCCGGGGTCATGCACAGCGGCTTTTCGGAGAAGACATGCTTCCCGGCGCGCAGGATCTGGCGGTTGATCTCTGCATGCAGATGGTTTGGCGTGCAGTTGTGCACCACGTGCAGATCCGGGTGCGCCAGCAGTGCGTCCACGCTGCCGTAGGCGTGGGGAATGTTCAGCGCCCGGGCTTTCTCCTGCGCCTGTTCCAGCGAGCCGTCGCACAGGGCGACGACCTGCACGAAGCCGAGACGGCGCAGGGCTTCGATGTGCGCCGGGCCGATAAAACCGCTGCCGATAATGCCGACGTTAATCATGAAGTTCTCCTGCGGCGAAATCGTCAAACGCCCGATCGGACACCGGAATAATGTGGCGGGAGATAAACTCGCGCCCTTCCCGCGCGCCAGTATCGCCGTCCTTCAGGCAGCACTCCCACTCCAGCACCGCCCAGCCGTCATAGTCGTACTGGGTCAGCATGCTGAAGATGCCCTTGAAGTCGATCTGCCCGTCGCCCGGCGAGCGGAAGCGCCCGGCGCGGTTGATCCAGCTCTGATACCCGCCATACACCCCGCTGCGCCCGTTGGGGCGGTACTCGGCATCCTTGACGTGGAACGCCTTGATGCGGGTGTGGTAGTGGTCGATAAAGGCCAGGTAATCCATCTGCTGCAACAGCAGGTGGCTCGGATCGTAGAGAATATTGCAGCGAGGATGGTTGTCCACCAGGGCCAGAAAACGCTCGAAGGTGACGCCGTCGTGCAGGTCTTCACCGGGATGGATCTCATAGCACAGGTTGACCCCCTGCTCGTCGAAGGCATCCAGAATCGGCCGCCAGCGGCGGGCCAGCTCGCTGAATGCCTCCTGGAAACGCGCCTCGTTATGCGGCGGCCAAGGGTACATAAACGGCCAGGCCAGCGATCCCGAGAAAGTGGCGTGGGCGGTCAGTCCAAGCCGGGACGAGGCGATCGCCGCCTTTTTGACGATATCAGTGGCCCACGCCTGGCGGGCCGCCGCGTTGCCACGCACCGCCTGCGGGGCAAAGTTATCAAACGCTTCGTCGTAAGCCGGGTTAACGGCGATCAGCTGTCCTTCCAGATGAGTGGATAGCTCGCTGATGACCAGCCCGTGATTGGCCAGCTTACCGCTGATTTCGTCGCAGTAGGTCTGGCTCTCAGCCGCCAGCGCCACGTCAAAAATCGTCTTATGATTGCAGGGAATTTGCAGCGCTTTATAGCCCTTGTCCGCTGCCCAGCCTGCCAGCCCGTCGAGGGTGTTAAACGGCGGTTGCCCTCCGATAAACTGCGACAGAAAAATTCCCGGGCCTTTAATTGTCCTCATACCACCTCCTGAACATTACGCCTTGTCATCGTCATATTTGAACGTGACAAGGAAAATCAGCGCGATGACCGCAGCCGCCACCGCCGGGATCCACCAGAAGGTGACCCAGGCCTGTGGCACGGGCTGCCCCGCCACCAGGCGGTTGTACAGCGCGCCGGAAATCTGTGAGCCCAGCAGCATGCCGATACCGTAAGTGAACATCACGATCATGCTCTGCGCCTGGCCTTTCACCTTTTCGCCCGCCACGCGGTCGGTGTAGATAAAGCCCACCACAAAGAAGAAGTCATAGCAGACGCCGTGCAACAGGATGCCGAGGTACAGCAGGAAGCGCCCCTCCTCGCTTACGCCGAGGGCAAACATGGCGTAACGGACGAACCATGCCAGCATGCCGATCAGCAGCATGATTTTCACGCCCAGACGGCGGAACAGCAGCGGGATCACCAGCATAAAGAAGATTTCGGACATCTGGCCGAAGGACATGGCGGTACTGACATCGGCAATACCGGCATCTGCCAGGTACGACGCGGTGTAGGCGTAGTAGGTGCCCAGCGGAACGGAGATCAGCATCGCGCACAGGCAGAAGATAAAGAAGTGACGGGTTTTCAGCAGCGCGAAGGCGTCGGCGCAGAAGAGATCGCGCATCTTCACCGGCATCCCTTTCGCCGGAGCCGGCGTGTGCGGCAGGGTAAGGCTATAGAGCGCCAGCAGGACGGAGCTGGCCGCCGCGACCTGGAAGATGGTGACGCTGGAGGCCACGCCGGTGACGCCGATAAAGATCCCGGCCACAATCCAGCCGATGGTGCCAAACACGCGAACCACCGGGAAGGTCTTGTCGATATTCGCCAGACTGTGGAAGGCGATGTTGTTGGTCAGCGCCAGGGTCGGCATGTAGCAGAGCGTGTAGCCAAACAGCAGGCCGATCAGCAACGCGCCGTTTTCCGCGATTAACGCGCCCGGCACGAACCACAGGATCGCCGCCCCGGCCAGGTGCATCACCGCCATCACCTTTTGCGAGGCGAAGAAGCGGTCCACCAGCATGCCGAGGACGAACGGCGACAGAATCGAGGCAATCGGCCCGGCAGAGAAGGCATCCCCGATCAGCAATGACATGTTGTGCTGGGTCATCACCAGACCGAGGGTTACCGACCAGCTACCCCAGATGAAAAATTGCAGGAACATCATCAATGACAGGCGCGGCACCAGCATTCGGTGCTGCCCTATCACCTTTCCACTACTTTCAGTTGTTGACACCATGATCAGCCCCACCCTTAAAAAGTAATCGATTACAAACCGTTTCAAATGAAAAGTAATCGATTACAAAAAAAAGATCATCTGGATCAATGAAGAAGTGGGAGGGGGGTCACGATAAAGGTGAGAAGGGGTTTTGCTATGTGCTCGTATTTCTGCCGGGTGGCGGCTGCGCCTTCCCCGGCCTACGAGTTTTGTAGGCCCGTGCAAGCGCAGCGCCGCCGGGCGAAAAGGTGTTTGCGGCCTGATGTCCCCTCCAATAGGGAGGGGAAGAAAAGCGTTTATTTTCTGGAGAGTTTAAACGCCACAAACAGGAACACCACCCACACCGGGAGCAGAATAGCCGAGGTGCGCATGCCGTCCATGGTGCACATCAGCACCAGGATCATCGCCAGGAAGGCAATACAGATGTAGTTCCCCGCCGGATAGAGCAGCGCCTTGAACTGGGTCTCGCGCCCTTTGCGGCGCATTGCCGCGCGAAAACGCAGGTGCGCCAGGCAGATCATGATCCAGTTCAGCAGCAGGGTCGCGACCACTAGCGCCATCAGCAGGCCAAAAGCCTCGTGCGGCAGCAGGTAGTTGACCAGCACCACCAGTGAGGTGATGGCCCCGGAGAGCAGCAGCGAGTTGACCGGCACGCCGCGACGGCTGACGCGGGTCAGGAACTTCGGCGCGTTGCCCTGCACGGAGAGGCCAAACAGCATCCGGCTGTTGGAGTAGACGCCGCTGTTATAGACCGACAGCGAGGCCACCAGAATCACAAAGTTGAGTGCTGATGCCACCACGTTGCTGTTCAAGTCGTGGAAAATCATCACAAACGGACTGCTGTCGGACTTCACTTCCACCCACGGGTAGAGCGCCAGCAGTACCACCAGCGAACCGATATAGAACAGCAGAATACGGTACACCACCTGGTTGACCGCTTTCGGGATGCTTTTATGCGGATCCTGCGCTTCGGCGGCGGTAATGCCGATCAACTCCAGCCCGCCAAAGGAGAACATGATCACCGCCAGCGACAGCACCAGCCCTTTCCAGCCGGTCGCAAGGAACCCGCCGTGCTGCCAGAGGTTGTCGATGGTTGCCCGCTCGCCGCCGTGCCCGGAGAACAGCAGCCACAGGCCAAAGCCGATCATGCCGATGATCGCCAGCACCTTGATTAAGGCGAACCAGAATTCCGTCTCACCGTACAGGCGCACGTTCACCAGGTTAACGGCGTTAATGATGATGAAGAACACCGCCGCCCAGATCCAGGTCGGCACGTCCGGCAGCCAGTACTGCATATAGATGCCCGCGGCGGTCAGCTCCGCCATGCCCACCAGCACGAACATCACCCAGTAGTTCCAGCCGGAGAGGAAGCCGGCGAACGGGCCCCAGTACTTATAGGCAAAATGGGCGAAGGAGCCAGATACCGGCTCTTCCACCACCATCTCGCCGAGCTGGCGCATGATCAGAAAAGCGATAATGCCCGCGATGGCATATCCCAGCAGCACGGCAGGGCCAGCCATCTGAATGGCGGGACCGATGCCGAGGAACAGCCCGGTGCCGATAGCACCACCGAGGGCGATAAGTTGAATATGTCGGTTCTGTAAACCACGATGCAGCGTCGGTGTCTGTTCCGACGAGGCTTCAGCAACACCTTTGCCTGAAGCGGATGACGCGTTTTTCACGTCTTACCCCTGTCTCTTTTTATGGAAGGGGCACCTTTTAACACTTCAGCCAGGTGGTAGCAAGTAAAGGCGCGGAGAGATGGATGGGGCATCCCTGCCCCGATAACGAGGGTCGAACTCAGAACTCGTAGCCGACGGAGACCTTAAAGGTGCGCGGCTCACCCTGGAACAGGTAGGTGCCGCCGTCGTCCACGCTTGACCAGTAGTTCTCGTCGGTGACGTTTTCAATCCCGGCGCGAACGGTCATCTGGTTCTGGTCATTGTTGACCGCGAAGCGGTAACGCATGCCCAGATCCAGGGTGGTGTAGCTGTCCAGCTTTTTGCTGTTGGCCAGATCCGCATACTGCGAACCGGAGTGGTTCACGCGGGCGGTAGCGGTCAGGCCATCGACAGGCTTGATGTCATACTCCGCGCCCAGCACGCCGTAGAACGACGGAACGCCAATGGCGTCGTTGCCCTGGTTCACCCCGTTGTTGGTTTTGGTCAGCTCCGCCTGCAGCCAGGTGGCGCTGGCGTTCAGACGCAGGCCCAGCATCGGCTCGCCAAAGACGTTCAGCTCAACGCCGCGGTTACGCTGTTCGGCATCCAGGCCGTAGTGTTTGGTCTGGCTGTCGAGAATGGCGGACGGCATTTTGATCTCAAACAGCGCCAGCGATCCGCCAACGCGCCCGAAATCGGCCTTCACGCCCACTTCATTCTGCTTAGAGTGAACGATCCCGGTGCTCTGACCGTAGTTGGTGGCGGTATTTGGCGCGGTTTTACCCGGCTGCAGCGCCTCGGTGTGGTTGGCATACAAGGAGACCGTCTCCCACGGCTTGTAGACCACGCCGTAGGTCGGCATCCAGCGGTCGCCGTCGAAGCTGTCGCCCGCGTTTTCCATGCCGGTCACTTTGTTATAGCCGCGGATCACCACCTTCTGATGACGAGCCCCGGCGGTGAACAGCAGCGTGTCGTCCAGTACGCCGAGGGTGTCGCTCAGCAGCCAGCCCTGGGTGCGGGTGCGGCCGCTGGTCAGCGGATCGCTGTAGTTGCCACCTGCCCCATTGGAATTGGTGCTCGGCGGCGCGTCCACGCCGGTATTGTGGTAGATGTTGGTGACCGGGTTATCCTTCGCCGCCGACATCTTCCAGGCAATTTTCTCGTTTTTGGTCATCGCCGAGTAGCCAACGTTGACCTTGTGGGTCACAAAGCCGGTGGCAAAGTTGCCGCGAATGCCCGCCATCCCGCTGACGCTGTCGCTGATGCGGTTGGTATCCAGGCGGGACGCGGTGGCTTTCCCGCTCTTGTCGACCAGCTTCGCGCCGCTGTACAGCCCCTCTTCATGGGCGTGCTGGGCACCGAGACCGGTATAGGCGGTCCAGCTGTCGATGATGTCGTACTCGCTGCGCCACATACCGAATTCGTTTTCGATATTGCTGTAGGCCCATTTCTGGGAGTAGTTGCGATCGTTCTTCGGCGGTTCGGGCACAAAATCAACGCCGGCGATGTTGACCCCGGTTTCCGAGCCGTGGAAGGTTTTCTTCTGATAGCCCATGTCCACGGAGCTGCGGAACTTATCCCCCGCATAGTCCAGACCGGTGGAGAGCAGCGTGGTGCGGCGGCGATCGTTGGCGACCGGCGCTTCGCCTTCACGGTGCACCAGGTTAACGCGAGCGCCAAACTGGTCGCTGTCGCCGAAGCGGCGTCCTGCATCAAGGGTGGTGCCAATCTGCGAATCCGAGGTGTAGTCGACGCCCACTTTCGCCTGCGGCGTTGCGCCCGCATGTTTCGGCTCGAGGTTGATCATCCCGCCGACGCCGGAGCTGGCAGCGCCGTTCATCAGGGAGTTAGCGCCTTTGAAGATCTCAATGCGATCCACCATCTGCGCATCCACCACCTGACGCGGCAGCACGCCGGAGAGGCCGCCGAAGGTCATGTCGTCGCCGTCGAACTTCAGGCCGCGAATGCGATAGCTCTCCGCGCTGTTGCCGTAGCCCTGCACGGACTGGACGCCCGCATCGTTAGCTACCACGTCGGCAATGGTGTGTGCCTGCTGATCTTCCACCAGTTTCGAGGTGTAGCTGATGATGTTAAAGGGCACGTCCATCGCATTTTGCTGACCGAGCATCCCCATGCGTCCGCCGTTCGCCACCTGCCCGTCGAGGAAGGCAGGCACCAGCTGGTCGCCGCCGGGTTTAAAGTCGCTGGCAGCGGACTGGACCACGATGGTCTCTTCTTTCTTAACATTCGCCGCCACGGCGGAGTGGGCGATGGCACCAATAGCGAGGGCCAGTAGCGTTTTGTTCATTGTTCTGGTGTGGTTCATAATTAACTCGTTCAAAATTCGCGCAAAATGGCCCGTTACCGGGCCTTAATTGTTATGAGAAAGATTATTTCAGGGCGACACGCACCACGCTGTCCGGCCCGTTGGTGGAGTGGTCTTTGTTGAACGCCTGCTTCACGGTGACGTACAGCGTCTGACCGTCCGCCGACAGCAGCAGGCTGTTCGGGTTCGGCGGCAGATCCCAGCTCTGCTTCACGGCATAGGTGTTGGCATCCAGGCTCAGTAGCTTGCCGCTCTCGCGCTGGGTGATGTACAGCTCGTTGCGTTTAGGGTTGAACTTCACCGCCAGCGAGTCGCCCACGTCGAGCTGCTTGATGACCTCACCGGTATGGATATCCAGCACCAGCGTGGTTTTGGCTTTCGAGTTGTCGGTAACAAACAGACGGCCGGTGGCGGGATCTTCCGCCAGATTGAGCAGCAGGGCCGGTTTGTCACCGAGCGGCTTCCAGCGTTTTTCAATGCGGTTGCTGCGTGGATTAATAATCAGAATTTCCCCGCCGCCGTTGGCGACATAAATGCGCTGGGTCTGTTCAGACCACATCAGGCCGGTGACCCACTGCCCTGCGTTCTGGATCGTTTTCTTCAGCTTCAGCGTGTTGGCATCCACCACCCAGATCACCGCCGGATCGGCCACGCCGCCGATGTACAGCACGTCGTTATGCAGCAGCACCTGACGCGCGCCGTACGGGTAGCCCTCTTTGTTGCGCTCGGTAAACAGCAGACGCTGTTTCACCTTGCCGTCGGCGGTGCTGATGGCGCTGATCCCGCCGTCCAGCGAGTTGGTGGCATAGAGGGTCTGGCCGTCCTCAGAGAGGGCGAGGGCGAAGTTTTTCAGATCGGTATGGCTGCGGCCAAGGGTTTTCAGGGTCGTCGGATCGAGCTTGTACACCACCCCACCCTGCACATCCTTGAAGCCTTCGGCGCTGGCAACATACAGCGCGTCGCCTTTCCGGTTGAGGACCATTTCGTACAGGCCGTCAGCGAGCTCGCGTTTTACGACGTTGGTTTGCGCCGGGGCAGCAGGTTTCGGGGCATCAGCGGCGGGCGCGGTGGTCGCGGCGTGCTGAGCGGCGCAGCCGCTGAGTGAGACAGCCATCAACAGCGCCAGGGCAGACAATTTCTTTGACATCAGGAACATCCTTTACCGTGCAAATCGAATTTGAGGTGGACGTCTGCGTCGCTTATGTTTTGCGATTAGGATTGTGATTGCGGGCCATCAGGCCAGGGCAGCGTCCACCGTTAACACTCAGTGTTCCGTGTGAGATCTGCACTCACTGTTGATGCGGGAAAGTCCCTACGCGCCCACAAACACTAAAGAGAATGAGAACTATACTCATTATCTTTATGTAATCAAGTGTAAATAGGGGCAACAAAGTAAAAAGGCGGGTAAAAACACCCCGCGCTGGCGCGGGATTATCCTTTCGTACAGTACATGACCGGCGAATTGCTGTAGGTGAAATAATAGCTGTCAGCATTGGCGGGAAGGATATTCAATCTTATTCCCCGCTCCCGGTGCTGAAAGAAGTCCGGGACATAGGCGAGATAGTTTAAATGCTTCTTCGGCAGGACGTTAGTTTCGTTCGAGACCAGAATCACTTCGTTGTTTTCACGCCAGTAGGTGAATCCCACCTTATTACCGATCGCCACCGGCGGTTTATTCTCTTCGATATAGTCCCCGGAGGCATCATAACTCCCAACGCCATCCTTAAATGAAAAAGTCATTATCATGTCGATTACCGCACGCGGTTCAACGATGGTGGTATGGGTCTCGCAGCTAAAATTATTGCGCTGATAATGCAGATACCAGGCAACCAGCAGCGGGGAGATCGCCAGCAGAAAAATAATACCCCAGCGCAATGCTGAATTATTCATTGTCATAATAGGGCTGCCTGTAAAAAATAGACTCACAGCGCGCCTCGCGATTTTCCGGCGCACGGTCACAAATAATCACCGATATTCCCAACTGGGCACGATTCATCGTCATATAGGCCACCTTCCCCGTTTTACAGGCCAGCGGAAAACGCTGTGACAACGCGGCCCACATCCTTTGGCTTTTCTCTGTTTCATTCCATGAGGAATAGACCTGACAGCCATTAATTGTGCCTATGGGGTGATAGCCGACAAATACCGGTTCCGCGGGCTTAATCTCAGGATAGAGCACGCCACAGGAGAATAAAAAAAGGGCACCTGCCAGCCAGTACGCTATGGATGGCCGCCAGAAACGGGGTGTGCGCGGCGTTACAGCGGGTGGGATTTCGGGTTTGGCCATTTCGGAGGATGCATCGGCCAAAACAGGCGATGGAGCTGTTTTATTCTGCTCAACAAACTCCGCAAGGGTTCCTACCCGCAGCTGGGCGACGGATTTAAACCCCGCTTTCGGGACGGTGATAATGACGTTCTCTTCCAGCCCGGCGGATTTCAACGCTTTTCTGATCGAGGCGATGGTCTGGTAAAGCGCGTTAGTGGTCACCACAGCGCCCTGTTTCTCCCATACCGCGGCAAACAGGTAGCGCTGCGTCAGCAGTTGCTCATTTTGCTCGAGAAGTTGAAGCAGGCACTCACTCACCGGCCCATGGAGAATGACCGCGCGTGATGGGTAGTCAGCAAGCGAGCACAGGCGGCGGGCATCCGGCTCGAAAAGCACGGTTTCGTTAATCAGAAAAACAGGTTTCATTTCATGCCTACTGGCTCATTTTAAAAAGACAACGCTGATCAAATTTCTGATTCAGATTTTTTAGATTATTTATCAACAGGCTAGTTGTCAAAAAATCCTCCGCCGTAACGGTCAACGCGGCGGTAGCCCCTCCCCTGATTCAGTATAAATCATTTAACTTCACTCCTCTTTTTTCATCGTTCATCGCATTCTGAGTGCACAGAAAAACGGTGTGCGGCTCAGAACAGGTCATGCCCTGATGAATCAGTGCAAAATGCTGAGTTGGCGCCTCAATACGCCATATCCTCTTGATGCATTGCCTCATCACGCAAAAGCAGGATATAAGCAAAATCACGGCAAAACCGGCAGCGTTTAAAACTAAAAATAGCGTTTACGGCAACGAAAGAACTACACCCGAGGGATTCTCAACCGCTTTCATATAGCGCACCGGAGTGTGTATTGGAAAGCATTCATAGCAGCCATATAATCCCCCACATAAACGGTGTGGACTTATGTTTGGCGTGCAGGTCAGGATCGGTATTTTATTTAATTATCCAGGTATGAAATAAATGGGCTATCGACTCTATGGATTTATGATCGGTGATGAGATTCATTTCGATATTTCTAATCGCCGGCTGTATCGGCTCACCGGGAGTCAAACGGATAAAAGTATCGCGTTTGCATCGATCTATTTTAATGAAACCATGCTCAGGCTTTTTCTCTATCTGCTGGAGCATGGCCGCCGCAGCGCGATCAGTAAAGAAGAGCTGTTCGACAAAATCTGGGAGGAGAATAACTTATCGCCTTCCTCACAGCGGCTGTGGCAAGTATTAAACAACCTGAATAAAAAGCTGCGTCTGCTGGGACTGCCCGCAGATTTTATCCGCAACATCAAGGGTCGCGGCTACATGATTAATTATCAGGATGTGATACCGGTATATTACAGGATGAGTGAACTCCCGTCTCAGCCTGCAAAAAAAGGGGAGAAACCAGATAGTCTGAGTGAGTGATGTCAACCCAGGCATTCGCCCTGAGCAATACTGCGAGGGGCTTTTTTTTTAGATTTTAATATCCAATACCAGGGAATTCATTTCCCGCTAATGATGGCAAAAATAGCATAAAAACACTTTTTATCGGCATGCACCGATAATGGAAGACATATGAGCATAATCAATCGCTTTATGAATTTAAAAGTCGGTCGAAAATTATTTTTCGGCTTTTCGGTATTGCTGATACTGACCCTGGCGATCCTCGCCTCCGGTCTGCTGGGGCTGAATAATATTCAGGACAAAGTCACGAAAAATGGTGTCGCCACCAACCTGTTTAATGCCCTGACCGCAGTGCGTCTGAACCGGACCAATTTCCAGTACACGCTGGATGAGAAGTACCTGGATCAGGTTAATGTCGCCACTGCGAAGATGCAGGACACCCTCGCCACGCTGAATACCTTTAGCTGGACGCCGGAAGGCAAAGCGTCCCTGGACAGCACTGCAGCAGCGGTAAACAGCTATATCGAGACGCTGGTGCCCTTTACCAGGGCCTTGACTGAGAAGAAAATCAGTGAGCAAAAGATCTCCTCTCAGGTCCTGAACGACAACGCCGAACTCGTTGCCCGACAGAGCCGGGATGCCGCGCAATCCCCTGAAACCGAGTTGCTGACCGCGCAGGTAGCGTTTGCCATGAGCGATATCGACTCCCAGGTAACGACCTACCGGCAGCACCCGACCCCGGAGCTGGAGAAGCTGATCCAGAGCCGTCTGGAAGCGGGTAAAAACGATGTTACCCGGCTTATTCCGTTAATCCCGGAAGACCAGAAGCCCGTGTTGCAGGCGGCCCTGGACAATATTCACAACATTGACGGTGAGCTGGAACATTATCGCGCCATCTGGACGGAGCAAGCCAACCTGTCCACCGCCTTAACCGGCAAGGCGGTTATCCTGACCAATGCCATCCAGTCGATGTACGACCGGCAGCAGAAAAACGTGGATGATACTGTCGGCAGCGTTCAGATGCAGATGGCGATCGTGGCCGCAATCGGCATCGTGCTGGCCGTGCTGCTGGCGCTGGCTATCACCGGTTCAATTACCCGTCCGCTGATCGAAACCCTACGCGTGGCCGAGCAGATTGCCAAAGGCGATCTTACCGCGACCCTCAGCAGCCACCGCCGCGACGAGCCGGGCATGTTGATGAACGCCGTGGCGACCATGAATGAGAACCTGAAAAACATCATTCATGACGTGCGTAACGGCGTGGATAGCGTGGCGCGTTCGGCCTCCGAAATTGCCGCCGGGAATATGGATCTGTCATCGCGTACCGAGCAGCAGTCGGCAGCCGTGGTCGAAACCGCAGCCAGTATGGAAGAGTTGACCTCCACCGTGGCGCTGAACGCCGAGAACGCCAGGCACGCGCGCACGCTGGCTCAGGAAGCGTCGGTGAACGCCACCGAAGGGAGCCAGATTGCACAGAAGGTGATCGACACCATGAAGAACGTGCGTCAGAGCTCGCACCGTATCTCTGAGATCACCACGGTCATCAACAGCATCGCCTTCCAGACCAACATTCTGGCGCTGAACGCTGCGGTAGAAGCAGCGCGCGCCGGAGATCAGGGCAAAGGCTTCGCGGTGGTCGCCGCCGAGGTACGCACCCTGGCGCAGCGCAGCGCCCAGTCCGCGAAGGAGATTGAAAACCTGATTGGCGAATCGGTGGAGTTTGTCGACACCGGCTATAACCTGGTGGAAGGGGCCGGCGACGCTATGTCCCGCATCGAAGGATCTGTCGCTCAGGTTCGCGACATCATGAGTGAGATTGCGGCTGCGACCGATGAGCAAAGCCGCGGGATCGCGCAAATCGCTCAGGCAATGGCCGAGATGGATACGACCACCCAGCAGAACGCCGCCCTGGTGGAAGAGTCTTCTGCCGCCGCCAGCTCGCTGGAGGATCAGGCCGTCCAGCTGGAGAAAGTGGTGGCCGTCTTCAAAGTCTCAGATACCACTCCGTCGCGGGCCGTCGCCGCGCGGACCGTCATGCCAGCCACGGGCAAAAAAGCCGCGGCGCAACAATCGGGCGACTGGGTGCAGTTTTAATCCAGCCAGGTGATTTAGCCCCTTCAGGCAGCTGGTTTTCCGGTTGCCTGACTCAGGCCGCGGTGAAACCGATCATGATTAACGCATACAAACTGCGGGCCAGCCTGAATGCCAGGTTCGCCCGCTACTTTTCAGGACAATTTAGCGCCTCAGTCAGCGCGCTACGCTCGGCGATTGCACAACGGCAGATTGTTCCCTTCTATCAGCCCTTTATGAATGCCAGCACCGGCCAGATTGCCGGGATCGAAGTGCTGGCCCGCTGGCGCCATCCGCTGTATGGCGCGGTGTCACCCGATGCCTTTATTCCGCTGGCGGAAAGCCACGATCTGATCGTTCCCCTCACCCACCTGCTGATGCAGCAGGTGATTGCCGATCTACAGGATCAGATCCACCGTTTCCCGGTCGGGACCTACATCTGCATCAACATCAGCGCACAAAACTGTCTCGATCCCGGTTTTGCATGTGATACCCGCGACATGCTGCGTAAATTCACTGCCAATCAGAGCCACGTGGTGGTGGAGATCACCGAGCGGCATCCGCTGCATTTCACCCCGCAGCTGAGTAACTGGTTTGCCGCGCTGCGCGAGGCCAATATCTCGGTGGCGCTGGATGACTTCGGCACCGGCTATTCGAATCTGTCCTATATCTCGGCCCTCAATCCTGAATTTATTAAGATTGATAAGCTGTTTGTCAGCCAGATTGGCGTGAGTGAGGATACGCGGCTGGTAGATAGCGTGATAGACCTGGCGAAAAACATGCACCTGAAGATCATTGCTGAAGGGGTGGAGACCGAGGCGCAGGCCGACTATTTACGCCGTAAGCACATCGATTTTATGCAGGGGTACTATTTCTGTAAGCCACTACCGGCCAGTGAGTTGATCCACGAGGTGATTGCCCGGGATCGCCTGCTCGCCAGCTGATACGTTTAATACCGGCGTTGGGCTGTCCGACAGCGCCGCCGTTCCCAACGCCGACGCTATCCCGCTCGCGATGGTCTCATCGGTAAAGGGCACCTTCCCATTCTCCTGATGAATAATGGCCTTGCTCAGCGCGGTTAATACCGCGGGAGAGGCCACATCCAGCCGGGTGGTCGGTGAGACCCCGAGGGCCAGGCTGACGTTCTGAATATACGCGGTGGTGTTGTTATTGTCCTGCGGCGGTGCCCAGCGGGAGATAATTTTACTGATGGTATCCAGCCCGCGCCGCTGGTAGGCAAGCAGGTTGACGCCCAGCGCGCGGATCCCGTGTTCGGGGGAGGCGAAGGTGGCAAAACGCCCGTCGGTGCCGTTCTGTCCCTGCCAGGTAAAGGCCCAGCTGGCCTCCAGATTGCCGGGGTTGTTATTACGAAGCCCGCGGATCCCCCCAACCGGCGACCACGCGGGCCCGGTGCGGCTGTTCCGGTACTGCGGTAAGCGTTTCATCAGCGCGAGCTGATTTTCACTCCATCCCTGCAGGCTGGCGTACCGATCCAACTGTTCAAACGAGGCGGGCGTGGCGGTAACCGATGCCTGGCGGCGGTCGGCGGGCTGCGTTGAGCCTGTCGCAGGCTGAGCGACGATCGGCTGCGAAGAGTGCGTTAACTGCGAAAAGGAGGCGGGGACGCTGGTCTGCGTCATCCCGGCAGAGGGCGCCTGGGCCGATAGCGTGGTCAGTTGCTGCGGGCTGCTAACCTGCTGCTGTTCATAGTAATGCGCAATACCAGACATCATTTCCTCTTAAGACTTACCCGCCATCCACGCGGAGGCAGCCAGCGCGTTCGCCGGTATTATACAGATGCGGGCCAGGGTAGCGAGCGGGATCAATGACGCGTCGGTTCGTGGAGGATACCGGGCGCGCATCGCTTGCCCGGCCTGCGGCCTAGCTCATGAAATTGCTCGCGATTCTGTACACTGTTTTCTGGCTGTTGGCGTATGTTTCCTCGACCAACCCCTCGCGCACCAGCGCGCGCAGATCTTTACGAGCGGTATTATCCGACATACCCAGCGCATCGCTAACGTCAGCGGCGGTATAAAACGTTCCAGGCGTTGCCAGCATAATATTAAACAGCGTCACCTGGCGGGATGTCAGGCGCGATAAGGCACGGGATTCAAACAAGATCCTGTCAATGTTTGCCGCTCTGACGACCAAAGCGTCAACATGCTGAAGCAGGCGGTCCAGGGCCCGGCGGATCACGCCGGTTTGATACTCCAGAAAGTACGTCAGATCCATGCCGTCAGTTTCCGTGTACTGATAGCTTTGGGCATATTTCACCGGTGCCGCGTGTAGCAGGCTGCTGATGGATATGTATTTAAATGCCTCATATCCCGATTTCAGCATAAACCAGTAGAACAGCGCCCGACTGGTGCGCCCGTTTCCGTCCCGGAAAGGATGTTCATGGGCGATCATGAAATGCAGGATGCAGGCCTTTACCAGCGGATGAACGTACTCTGAATGGCTGTTAACCCAGTCACACACCCCTTGCAGGCGGGCAACCAGTTGCTCTGCCGCTGGCGGCTGGTGAACGACGTTGCCGTCGTAATCGGCAATCACGATATCGTTTGTGGTTCGGAATTCGCCAGGCTGGTATTTTTCATCATTGATCCCGTCCATGCCAATGGCATGAAAACGGCGGATGAGGTCTGGTGTCAGAGATTCATTCAGCAAGTGCGGAATTTCCGCCATCAGCCGTGCGTTTCCCACGATCATATGTTCATCTTCGGTACGCGGCGTCCGGCCAGATTCCAGCATGCTTCTCGCCACCAGCGTGGTGGTGTTTGCACCTTCCAGCTGTGCGCTGGTGATGGGCTCATCAAGCTGGAGCTGGATTAACGCTGCACCTGCGCCACGCAGCCTGGCAATCAGATCATTGAGCGCAAGACGTGTGGCATCTTTATCGACCCGTTCACAGGTGGCGGAAATAGCGGGCGTATGAATAAATCCTGCCCGCTCATCAGCCGCGTTCCAGTAGTCGATCCGCTGCATAGCAGCATCACGGGTACGGCGGGTTAGCGTCCAGGCAAGGGTGACGTCTTCACGTTGAGATAAGCGATGTCTGAACTCGTCAAAAGGCAGGTATCGGCCTTTTTCGTCAGTAATACGCGAGAAGCGCTGATAGGCAGCCATCTCAGCCCCCGTAAGGGATTCCAGCGGTATCAGTTTGGGGGGATGTTTAATAGCCACGTTTCAAACTATCTCAAAATATCGCGAATTTGAGATAGTTTAACTTACTCGCGATAAAAGGCCTACCGCAGAGCAGCATTCTCAGTGGGAAACAGGAAGTAACAGGAGGTTTTGAATGGTACGCCCTAAAGGATTCGAACCTTTGACCTACGGCTTAGAAGGCCGTTGCTCTATCCAACTGAGCTAAGGGCGCACAGAGAAGAATATCTTCGCAGTGGTGAAGCGCGTGGAATTATACGGTCAATGACCGTTGAGTCAATGCATTTTAGTACAATCCTCTTGCAGTTCATGCCGATGGCTGACAACAGCCCTGCTTAACAGGAAAATCCGCAAAGTGTGACTGACAGCAGCGCGCGCTTCTGACAAAATATGCGCATCCCCCCTTTCACTCCTTACAGATGGAATCTTCTCTCTGATGGCAGCAAAGATTATTGACGGTAAAACGATTGCGCAGCAGGTGCGCTCTGAGGTTGCGGAAAAAGTGGCAGCACGTCGGGCCGCAGGAAAACGCGCTCCCGGGCTGGCTGTTGTGCTGGTCGGCAGTAACCCGGCTTCACAAATTTATGTCGGCAGCAAACGCAAAGCGTGCGAAGAGGTGGGCTTTCTCTCCCGCTCCTACGATCTGCCGGAAACCACCTCCGAAGCAGAGCTGCTTGAGCTGATTGATACCCTGAATGCCGATGAAGAGATCGACGGCATTCTGGTCCAGCTGCCGCTGCCTGCGGGCATCGACAACGTGAAAGTGCTGGAACGTATCGCCCCAGACAAAGACGTGGACGGCTTCCATCCGTACAACGTCGGCCGTCTGTGCCAGCGTGCGCCACGTCTGCGTCCGTGCACGCCGCGCGGCATCGTCACCCTGCTGGAGCGTTATAACATCGACACCTACGGCCTGAACGCCGTGGTGATTGGCGCATCCAATATCGTCGGTCGTCCGATGAGCATGGAGCTGCTGCTGGCCGGCTGCACCACCACCGTCACCCATCGCTTTACCAAAAACCTGCGTCAGCACGTCGAAAATGCCGACCTGCTGATCGTCGCCGTGGGCAAGCCGGGCTTTATTCCGGGCGAGTGGATCAAGGAAGGCGCGATTGTGGTGGACGTGGGGATTAACCGTCTGGAAAACGGCAAAGTGGTGGGCGACGTGGTGTATGAAGATGCCGCCGCTCGCGCCTCTTACATCACCCCGGTACCGGGTGGCGTAGGGCCGATGACCGTAGCGACACTGATTCAGAATACTTTACAGGCATGCGTTGAGTATCACGACGTAGAGGAAGCGTAAAATGGCGACATTTTCATTAGGTAAACACCCGCACGTTGAGCTGTGCGATCTGCTGAAGCTGGAAGGCTGGAGCGAGAGCGGCGCCCAGGCCAAGATCGTCATTGCCGACGGTCTGGTCAAAGTGGACGGCGTGGTGGAAACCCGCAAGCGCTGCAAGATTGTGGCCGGTCAGACCGTGAGTTTTGAAGGCCAGAGCGTGACCGTCGTTGCATAACCGTAGGCCGGGTAAGGCGTCAGCCGCCACCCGGCATGAATACCGCACCACGCTGATGCCCCCACCCTAACCCTCTCCCACCGGGAGAGGGAATTAATATCCCCTACACCCATCACGGTTAATTATCGATCAACTTCAAATAATCACTATTTCATCTGTTGAAATGTGAAAATTAAGTTGCGCGATTTTCAGGCTTTCATCACGATAAGTAGAACGTTCTACTAAAACGTTCTACTCACTATAACAGCGCTCACAGAGCGCACTCGGGGGAAATCAGAATGGGTCTGATATCAGGGTTTGTTAAATCGCTGTCGAAATTATCGATGATTGGTCGCGCCTTAATGCTGCCAATCTCACTGCTTCCTGCTGCGGGCCTGCTGTTGGCCTTCGGGGATAAGTTCCACCTGCCGCTGATGATGAACGCGGGCGGCGTCATTTTTGATAACCTGCCGATGCTGTTTGCTATCGGTTCGGCCGTCGGTCTGGCATCCGAATCTGGGATTGCCGCGCTGTCGGCGGCGGTGGCGGTGTTTGTCACCAATATCACGATCGGCACCGTGCTCGGCATTACGCCGGAGATGGCCTCCCAGGGCGGCAAATACGCCATGGTGGTGGGCATTCCGACGTTGCAGATGGGCGTCTTTGGCGGCCTGCTGTGCGGGATTCTCGCCGCCTGGTGTTACAACCGCTTCCACACCATGCAGCTGCCGGAATTCCTCGGCTTCTTCTCCGGTAAGCGTTTTGTCGCCATTGCCACGGCGTTTCTGTCGTTCGTGATGGGCCTGCTGCTGCCCTACATCTGGCAACATATCCAGGCCGGTATCGACGCGCTGTCGGTGGTCGTCAACGGCGATAACCAGGCGGCATCGACCTTTATCTTTGGTCTGGTGGAACGTGCGCTGATCCCGCTGGGTCTGCACCACATCTGGTATCCGTCCTTCTGGTACTCGTTCGGGGATTACACCACCCAGGCGGGCCAGGTGATCCACGGCGACCAGACTATCTGGTTCAAAATGCTGGAAGAAGGCACCAAATCCTTCAGCAGCGATACCTACCAGAACGCCGGTAAGTTCATGCAGGGCGAGTTCCCGCTGATGCTGTTCGCGCTGCCTGCGGCCTGTCTGGCGATGTACCACGAAGCCCATACCAAAAACAAAAAGATCGCTGCCGGTATTCTGTTCTCTGCGGCACTGACCTGCTTCCTGACGGGGATCACCGAGCCGGTAGAGTTCACCTTTATCTTCGTGGCACCGATCCTCTACGTCTTTAACGCCATCATGGCGGGCCTGGCCTACATGACCATGTACCTGATGCATGCGCATATCGCCAAGTCCTTCTCCGCGGGCTTTATCGACTACCTGTCGTTCGGGATCCTGCCGTCGTTTAACGGCTATCAGACCAACTTCCTCAACGCCATTATCATCGGTATCCCGATGGCGCTGATCTACTACTTCACCTTCCGCTTCGTGATCCGTCGTTTCGACGTGAAAACGCCGGGCCGCACCGAAGTCACCGCCAATGCGAATGACAAAACGGATAGCGAAATCGCCACCGAAATCATCGGCCTGCTGGGCGGCGCGCAGAACATCGACTCCGTCGGTGCCTGCATCACCCGTCTGCGTCTGGAAGTTGCCCAGAGCGACAGGGTGGATAAAGACGGTCTGAACGGCCTCGGCGCACGCGGCGTGGTCTTCGTCGGCGACTCCGGCATTCAGGTAATCTTTGGCGCCCGGGCGCAGTTTATCGCCCAGACGATGTCCACCATGATCGGTAAATAATAAGCTGCCTGACCGACACGTCTCCTGTACTCTTACGGGAGACGTGGTTTTATCAGGCATTTCAGGGAGAAGATGTGAAGAAGGTCAGCATCATTGATGTCGCCCGCGAGGCAGGAGTCTCCGTCTCCACCGTCTCACTGGTCCTGCGTCAGAAAGGAAAAATCTCCGAGGCGACGATCGAAAAAGTTCACGCCGCCATCACCGCCCTGGGCTATGTGCATAACGTGGCCGCCGCCAACCTTCGCGCCAACACCTCCAATCTGATTGGTCTCATCCTGCGTGATTTCAGCGACAGCTTTTCCATCAAGGTGATGGCAAGTATCGTCCAGGAGCTGGAAAAGCAGGGTTTTATGGTGTTTCTCGGCCAGCCGCTGAACGATGGCGAGCATCTGGAGCGCTGCCTGCTCTCCTTTAAGCAGCAGGGCGTCGCCGGGGTGATTTATCTGGCCTCTGACACCCGTCATGCTGCCCTTCCGGCGTTGATCCGCCAGTGTCCGCTGCCGCTGGTGGCGGTGTCGCAGTCGCTGCTGGACGAGACCTGCAATCTGGTGATGCGCGATAACCGCCAGGCGGCGCATCTGGCGACCCGCTATCTGATTGAGCGCGGTCATCGCAATATCGCCTATATCGGCGGTATGGAAGGAGATCGGATCCGCGAGCAGCGCCTGCTCGGTTTTCGCAGCGCGATGACGCAAAACGGGCTGGTATTCCGCGACGAATCCGCCCCGGTCTGCAGCGACGATACCCAGGCGGTGAGTTTCGCCACCCGTCAGCTGCTGGAGAAGAACAACACCATCACTGCCCTGCTCTGCCACTCCCCGGATGCGATGATCGGCTCCATCTCCGGTATTCATCACGTCGGGCGTACCGTGGGGAAAGATGTGTTTCTCACCCAACAGGTGGCGCTGGTGGGGTTTGAGGATATGCTGCACGTCAATCTTACCTCCCCGTCCTTTACCTATGTCTCCTCGGCCAGCGAAGAGACGGGCCGTCAGGCGGCGGGGCTGATGATCCGCAAGCTGAAAGAGCCAGAGCTGCAAACCCAGCGCATTACCCTGTCGGGGCAATTGATCGCCCGGGAATCGGCATAATTCAGATTTACGCCCGGCACTGTGTTCAGCCGCGCTCTGCTATATTTCCATGATTTGCCATGGATAATCGTTATGCCAACCATCATTACCCACGCCGCGGTGCCGATTTGCCTCGGCTTAGGGCTGGGCACCCGGGTTATTCCCCCTCGCCTGCTGTTCGCCGGGATCGTCCTCGCCATGCTGCCGGATGCCGACGTGCTGTCGTTTAAGTTTGGCGTCGCCTACGGCAATGTTTTCGGTCATCGCGGCTTTACCCACTCCCTGCTGTTTGCCTTTGTGGTGCCGCTACTCTGCGTGTTAATCGGCCGACGATGGTTCAGGGCCGGGCTGGTGCGCTGCTGGCTGTTTTTAACGGTGTCATTGCTTTCGCACAGCCTGCTGGATTCGGTGACCACGGGCGGGAAAGGGGTCGGCTGGCTATGGCCGTGGTCGGATGAACGCTTCTTTGCGCCCTGGCAGGTGATTAAGGTCGCGCCTTTTGCGCTGTCACGCTACATGACGCCGTACGGTCATCAGGTAATTCTGTCGGAGCTGCTGTGGGTGTGGCTGCCGGGTGTGGTGCTGATGGGGTTGTTATGGTGGCGGCGGAGATAAAAAAGCCGGGTGGCGGCTGCGCCTTACCCGGCCTACGTCTGTGCTTTTGTAGGCCCGGCAAGCATCGCGCCGCCGGGCGTTACGGACTTACTTACGGCGCCAGGTGGTACCCTGCGGGCCATCTTCCAGAATGATACCCATCTCGGTCAGACGGTTACGCGCGGCATCGGCAGCGGCCCAGTCTTTCGCCTGACGGGCTTCCAGACGGGCTTTAATCAAGGCTTCAATCTCCGCCACTTCCCCGTCATCGGTCTGAGCACCGCTCTGCAGGAATACTTCCGGCTCCTGCTCCAACAGGCCCAGCACTCCCGATAGCTTGCGTAAATAACCCGCAGCTACATTTGCACCGGAATAATCGTTATTTTGTTTGCAATGATTAACTTCTTTCGCAAGTTCAAAGAGAACAGCATATGCCAAAGGAGTATTAAAATCGTCATCCATTGCTTCTTTGAAACGATCTTCATAATCAATACCGCGTGGAAATTCTGCCAACCCTCCTGACTCTGGAATATATGGGAGAGTCCCGCGCAGCGCGGTGTACAGACGCTCCAGCGCTGAACGCGCCTGCTTGAGGTTCTCTTCGCTGTAGTTCAGCTGGCTACGATAGTGGCCGGACATCAGGAAGTAGCGGATGGTTTCGGCATCGTAATACTTCAGCACGTCGCGCACGGTGAAGAAGTTGCCCAGCGATTTAGACATCTTCTCGCGGTCAATCATCACCATCCCGGAGTGCATCCAGTAGTTCACATACTCGCCGTCGTGGGCGCAGGTGGACTGGGCGATTTCGTTTTCATGGTGCGGGAACATCAGATCGGAACCGCCGCCGTGAATATCGAAGTGGTTACCCAGCTGTTTGCAGTTCATAGCCGAACATTCGATGTGCCAGCCCGGACGGCCCGCGCCCCACGGTGAAGGCCAGCTCGGCTCACCCTCTTTGGACATCTTCCACAGCACGAAGTCCATCGGGTTGCGCTTCACATCAACCACGTCCACGCGGGCTCCGGCCTGGAGCTGATCCAGGTCCTGACGAGAGAGCTGACCGTAGTGCGGATCGGTCGGCACGTCGAACATCACGTCGCCGTTGTCCGCCACGTAGGCGTGACCTTTGGCAATCAGCTGTTCGGTGATCTCAATGATCTCAGGGATATGGTGCGTCGCACGCGGCTCAAGGTCCGGGCGCAGGATGTTCAGCGCGTCGAAATCCTTGTGCATTTCGGCGATCATGCGATCGACTAAGGCGACGAAGTTTTCGCCGTTCTCGTTAGCACGCTTGATAATTTTGTCGTCGATATCGGTGATATTGCGTACATACTTAAGCTTGTACCCGAGGAAACGCAGATAGCGTGATACCACGTCAAACGCAACAAAGGTACGGCCATGGCCGATATGACAGAGGTCGTAAACGGTAATACCACACACGTACATGCCGACTTCCCCGGCATGAATAGGTTTGAATTCCTCTTTTTGGCGCGTCAGTGTGTTGAAGATTTTTAACATCGAAGATTCCATGTGAGACGTGTGTGGGTGAAAACGGCGTATTCTACACGCAAAATCATTTAAGTTGCATCAAGGCGGCAAGAGAAGAAATCCCCGGGAGCATAGATAACTATGTGACCGGGGTTTCTGAACGCAGCCAACGATGAGGCAACTTAAAGGATGAAGCGTGTCCGATAATTCAAACCTGAAGCAGCACACAATGCAAGGTGATCGCGCCGTGAGGTTATGCTATAACAAGCGCTTATTGTGGCCCCCCACGGGGTCGAAGCACCACTATAACGGAACAGGATGCAAAAATGGTTACTTTCCACACTAATCATGGCGATATCGTAATCAAAACCTTTGATGACAAAGCGCCTGAAACAGTTAAAAACTTCCTGGACTACTGCCGCGAAGGTTTCTACAACAACACCATTTTCCACCGTGTGATTAACGGCTTTATGATCCAGGGTGGCGGTTTTGAACCTGGTATGAACCAGAAAGAGACCAAAGACGCGATCAAAAACGAAGCGAACAACGGTCTGAAAAACACCCGCGGTACCCTGGCGATGGCCCGTACTCAGGCACCACACTCTGCCACCGCGCAGTTCTTCATCAACGTGGCTGACAACGACTTCCTGAACTTCTCCGGCGAAAGCCTGCAGGGTTGGGGCTACTGCGTGTTCGCAGAAGTGGTTGAGGGTATGGACGTGGTTGACAAGATCAAAGCCGTTTCTACTGGCCGCAGCGGTATGCACCAGGACGTTCCAAAAGAAGACGTCGTGATCACAAGCGTGACCGTCAGCGAATAATTCGTGGCGACACTCTTTATTGCAGATCTGCATCTGCAAACAGAAGAACCGGCGATCACCGCCGGTTTTCTGCGTTTTTTACAGGGTGAAGCCCGGCACGCCGATGCGCTTTACATCCTGGGGGACCTGTTCGAAGCCTGGATTGGCGACGACGACCCGAACCCGCTGCACCGCGAGATAGCGAGTGCGCTTAACGCGCTGGTTGACTCCGGCGTCCCCTGCTTCTTTATCCACGGCAACCGCGACTTTCTGATCGGCAAGCGTTTTGCCCGTGAAAGCAGCATGACCCTGCTGGCGGAAGAGACCGTCCTCGATCTGTACGGCCGCAAAATTCTGATTATGCATGGCGACACGCTCTGCACCGACGATACCGGTTATCTGGCGTTTCGCGCCAAAGTGCATACGCCCTGGATCCAGACCCTGTTTCTCGCCCTGCCGCTGTTTATCCGCAGCCGCATTGCGGCGAAGATGCGCGCCGGCAGCAAGGCCGCCAACAGCAGCAAATCGATGACCATCATGGACGTCAATCCGCAGGCCGTCGTCAGCGTGATGGAAAAACATCAGGTGCAGTGGCTGATCCACGGCCATACCCATCGCCCGGACGTGCACGACCTGACCGTCAACGGCGAGCCCGCCCACCGCGTGGTGTTAGGGGCCTGGCATAGCGAAGGCTCGATGATTAAGGTCACGCCCGAAGGCGTGGAGCTGATCGCTTTTCCGTTCTGAAACCCCGCCTGAAATTCATTCAAATTTTTTGAATTCAATCCGCAAATTGTTTTGATTTTAATCACACTCTGGTCGGCCTATGATGACTCACATCAGGGCAACAACGCCCTACTCCAAACAAAACAGCTTAAGGAATACGACCATGAAATCCATCAAAACTTTCGTTGCAGTTGCCACTCTTTCTCTGATCTCTTTCGGTTCTTTCGCTCAGAGCGTGAGCGCTACCGCCTCCACCCTGGACCGTGCCGAAGCGAAAATTGCCGCTCAGGCCGCTAAAGAAGGTGCTGCGTACAAAATCACCAGCGCACAGTTCGACAACCGCGTGCACATGACCGCTGAACTGACCAAATAATTTAACTGATTGCCGTGCCGCCAGAGAGAAGACCCGCGACAGCGACAATACGATGAACAAGGAAAAGAGAATGAAAAATATCAGTATCGTCAGCGCCCTGCTGCTGGCCGCAACACTGTCATCTGGCGCAATGGCTGCAGCGCATCACGTCTCCGCGCCAGAGGCGGGCTCCAATATCGACACGGCAGTGCATCAGAATCATATTGATGTGAACCATGCCTTCGACAAAGAGAACCTGACCGCAGGCAATCTCCTGTAAAAAAGGTTCAGATATCCTGTTAAAGCCCGCCGAAAGGCGGGCTTTTTCGTTGCAGCAACAGACCGACTTTGGCAGAAGTTTTAGCCGCGCAACCGTTTTCCTTGCCTGTGTATCGTGCTATTCTCTGTCACCTCAAAAGCCGAGAGTTGTGCACCACAGGAGTTTTAAGACGCATGTCTTCCAGCAATAATCCGGCGCGTGTCGCCATCGTGATGGGGTCCAAAAGCGACTGGGCTACCATGCAGTTCGCCGCCGAAATCTTTGACATCCTGAATGTTCCTCACCACGTTGAAGTGGTCTCCGCACACCGCACCCCCGATAAACTGTTCAGCTTCGCCGAAGGCGCGGAAGAGAACGGCTATCAGGTGATTATTGCCGGTGCCGGCGGGGCTGCGCATCTGCCCGGCATGATTGCCGCCAAAACCCTGGTGCCGGTGCTCGGCGTCCCGGTCCAAAGCGCAGCCCTGAGCGGCGTCGACAGCCTCTACTCCATCGTGCAGATGCCGCGCGGCATTCCGGTAGGAACGCTGGCAATCGGTAAAGCGGGTGCTGCTAACGCCGCCCTGCTGGCCGCACAGATCCTCGCCACTCACGATAAAGAACTGCATCAGCGCCTGGTCGCGTGGCGTACCGCCCAGACCGACGAGGTTCTGGAGAACCCGGATCCGCGAGGTGCGGCATGAAACAGGTTTGCGTCCTCGGTAACGGTCAGTTAGGCCGCATGCTGCGTCAGGCCGGTGAACCGCTGGGGATCGCCGTCTGGCCGGTCGGGCTGGACGATGAACCTGAAGCCGTGCCCTTCCAGCAAAGCGTCATTACCGCCGAGATTGAGCGCTGGCCAGAGACCGCTCTGACCCGCGAGCTGGCGCGCCACAACGCCTTCGTTAATCGCGACGTCTTCCCGATCATTGCCGACCGTCTGACGCAAAAGCAGCTGTTTGACGATCTGCATCTTGCCACCGCGCCGTGGCAGCTGCTGACGGAGAAAGGCCAGTGGTCCGGCGTGTTTGCCACTCTGGGCGAGCTGGCGATCGTCAAGCGCCGCGTGGGTGGCTACGACGGACGCGGCCAGTGGCGTCTGCGGGCCGGTGAAACCGACCAGCTGCCGGATGAGTGCTACGGCGAGTGCATCGTTGAGCAGGGCATTAACTTCAGCGGTGAAGTGTCGCTGGTGGGCGCCCGTGCCCACGACGGCAGCACCGTCTTTTATCCCCTGACGCACAACCTGCATCAGGACGGCATTCTGCGCACCAGCGTAGTCTTCCCGCAGGCCAATGCGGCTCAGCAGGCGCAGGCCGAAAGCATGCTCTCGGCCATTATGCAGGAGCTGGGCTACGTCGGCGTGATGGCAATGGAGTGCTTTGTCACCCCGAACGGCCTGCTGATCAACGAGCTGGCCCCGCGCGTGCACAACAGCGGCCACTGGACGCAAAACGGCGCTTCCATCAGCCAGTTTGAGCTGCACCTGCGCGCCATTACCGGGCTGCCGCTGCCGCAGCCGGTGGTCAATAGCCCGTCGGTGATGATCAACCTGATCGGCACCGATCTGAACTACGACTGGCTGAAGCTGCCTCTGGTGCATCTGCACTGGTATGACAAAGAGGTGCGTCCGGGACGCAAGGTCGGCCACCTGAACCTGAACGACAGCGATATTCCTCGTCTGAGCGCCACGCTCGAAGCCATTGTCCCCCTGCTACCGCCGGAATACGCCAGCGGTATCGCCTGGGCGCAGGCAACGCTAAGCTAAGTCTTACCGCCGGGGAGTTGATCTTCCCCTTCCCCGGCGTAAAATCCTGCCCATCGCTGTTTTGAGGGATCCTTATGAACGATGGGACGGACTACCGCGCCATACTTACCGCCGACACGCCGATAATCGACGTGCGCGCCCCCGTGGAATTTGCCCAGGGCGCGATGCCTGCGGCGATCAACCTGCCATTAATGAATGACGACGAACGCGCCGCCGTAGGCACCTGCTATAAACGCCAGGGGCCGGAGGCAGCCCTCGCGCTCGGCCACCGTCTGGTGAGCGGCGAGACGCGCGACCAGCGCCTGGAAGCCTGGCGCACCGCCTGTCTCGCGCAACCTCAGGGTTATCTCTGCTGCGCCCGGGGTGGGCAGCGCTCGCATATCGTGCAGGCGTGGCTGAAAGCGGCAGGGGTCGATTATCCGCTGATCCGCAGCGGTTATAAGGCGCTGCGTCAGGCGGCGATCCAGGCCACCGTTGAGCAGGTGCAAAAGCCGACCGTGCTGATTGGCGGCTGTACCGGCAGCGGCAAAACGCTGCTGGTGAAGGCCCGTCCTGACGGGATCGATCTTGAAGGGCTGGCGCACCATCGCGGCTCGTCGTTTGGCCGCACGCTGACGCCGCAGCTTTCGCAGGCCAGCTTTGAAAATCATCTCGCGGTGGAGCTGCTGAAAAAAGACGCCGCGCGCTGGGTGCTGGAAGACGAAGGAAGGATGATTGGCTCTAACCATCTGCCGGAGTGCCTGCGCGATCGGATGGTGCAATCGCCGATTGTGGTGGTTGAGGATCCGTTTGAGGTGCGGCTGGAGCGCCTGCGGGAGGAGTATTTCGAGCAGATGTGGCAGGCCTTCCGCACCGCGCGTGGCGAAGAGGCGGGCTGGCTGGAGTACGGCGAGTACCTGCACCACGGCCTGTTTGCCATTCGGCGTCGGCTGGGGTTACAGCGATTTGGCGAATTGACCGCCCTGCTGGATAACGCGCTGGTTGAACAGCAGCGCACCGGCAGCACCGAGGCGCATTTTGCCTGGCTTGCGCCGCTGCTCAATGACTATTACGACCCGATGTACCGTTATCAGCTGGAGAAAAAAGCAGACAACATTGTCTATCGGGGCGTATTTAACGACGTCGCCGCCTGGCTGGCGGCCTGAAGGTCAGCGGCGATCGCGCTTATCGGCGCGTTTCGCCAGCCAGTCGCCGAGCACCTGGACAATTTGCACCAGCACAATCAGCGCGATCACCGTCACCACCATCACCTGCGTTTCGTAGCGGTAGTAACCGTAGCGGATCGCCAGATCCCCTACGCCGCCACCGCCGACAATCCCGGCCATGGCCGAGTAGCCGATCAGGCTGACGAGGGTGATGGTCAGACCGCGCAGCAGCCCGGCGCTCGCCTCCGGCAGCAGCACGGTGCAGATAATGCGCATCGGGCTGGCACCAAAGGCTTCGGCCGCTTCAATGATCCCCTTATCCACTTCGCGCAGGGCGCTGTCCACCAGCCGGGCATAGAACGCAATGGCCGCCACCGAGAGCGGCACGGAGGCGGCAATGGGCCCAATGGTGTTACCCAACAGGAACTGGGTTAACGGCAGCAACAGCACCAGCAAAATCACAAAGGGCACCGAACGGATGATGTTCACCAGCACGGAGCTGAGGAGATAGACAAACCGGTTTTGCCAGAACAGATGGCGGTCGGTGACGAAAATCAGAAAGCCCAGCGGCAGGCCGCCGACAATAGCCAGTACCGTTGAGATGGCCAGCATCTGAAAGGTTTCGTTAAACGCCAGACTAAGGTCGAGCACTAAATCATCCACGGATCACCTCTACCTGAGCAGTACGTTGACGGATATGTTCCACGGCCAGGGCCACGGCAGGCAGATTGTCTGGCGCAGTAAGCTGCACCACCAGAATCCCCAGCGCCCGCTCGCCGATATACTCAATTTTGCCGTGCAGAATATTCACTGCCACGCCGAATTTCACCGCCACCTCTGACAGCACCGGCTGTTCGGCAGAGTCGCCGATAAACAGGATCTTCAGCAGTTGTCCCGGCAGATGCTGGCGCAGGCGCTCCGGCAGGGTCAGGTTCAGGGTGTGCGACACCAGCTGCTGCGTAAAGGCATGCTGCGGGTGGGCAAAGATATCAAAGACCTCGCCCAGCTCCACCACTTCGCCGCCGGACATTACCGCCACGCGATCGCAGATGGATTTGATGACGTTCATTTCGTGGGTGATCAGCACGATGGTGATCCCCATCTGCACGTTGATCTGCTTTAATAGCGCCAGAATGGTGGCAGAGGTTTCCAGATCCAGCGCCGAGGTCGGTTCATCGCAAAGCAAGACGTCGGGATGATTGGCAATGGCGCGGGCAATGCCCACACGCTGTTTTTGTCCACCGCTGAGCTGCACCGGGTAACGGTTGGCTTTATCGCTCAGCCCCACCAAAGCGAGGATTTCGCTGACGCGCGGGGCGATTTTGCTGCGCTCCCAGCCGGCAGCCTTCAGGCTAAAGGCCACATTCTGCGCCACGGTACGGGTATGCATTAAGTTGAAATGCTGAAAAATCATGCCAATACGCTGGCGGGCCTGACGCAGATTGACGCCTTCAAGGGCGGAAATTTCCATGCTGTTAATCTTGACGCTGCCCGACGCCGGGCGCTGGAGCGCGTTCAGGGTGCGCAGCAGCGTGCTCTTGCCTGCGCCGCTGGTGCCGACGATGCCGAATATTTCCCCGGCGGCGATACGCAGGCTAACGTCTGACACCGCCCGGGTGGCAGGGCCGCGTCCGGTCTGGAAATCGACGCAGACCTTATCTAACTCAATCATGACTACCTCAGAAATGCGAAAAGGGCAGCCGTTGCTGCCCTGGTGTCTGCCCAACGCGATCAGGGTTTCGCGGCCGTCATCCAGTCTGGTTTCTGGAACGCGGTATAGACATTTTTCGGATCATCAATCACTGCGCGATAGGCCGGTGACTGCACCACGGTGACGATATCTTTGGCAAAAGGCTTATCCGCATCTTCCGTGCGAACCGCAATAATATTTTTCAGGTTCTCGTCCAGGTGTTCCTGGGCCAGCGCGCTGGAGAGATCCAGCCCGGCGGCAATGGCAAAATTACCGTTAACCAGCGAGGCGGTGACGCTGTCCAGCGTGCGCGGCAGCTGGGCCGCTTCCAGCGGTTTGAACACCAGTCCTTTCGGATTACTGGCAATATCACGCTCAGAGGCTTTGGTTGGATCGATATTCTCTTTGATGGTAATCAGCTTGAGCGACGCGAGGAAACGCAGGCCACGCGCAAGGTTGGTGGGATCGTTAGAGAGGGTGACGATATCGCCCTTTTTCAGTTCATCCAGGCTCTTCACTTTGCGGGAGTAGAAGCCCATCCCGGCGGTAGGCACGGTGAGTAATTTGCTGAGCTTCAGATCTTTGTCGGCGGTGAACTTGGTGAAATAGAGCGTGTGCTGGAACAGGTTGGCATCAATGCTGCCGTTCGCCAGCGCCATATTCGGCTGCACGTAGTCGCTGAATTCGCGCACCACAACCTTGTAGCCTTTTTCTTTCAGCGACGGGGCAATGGCCTGCTTGACCATATCGCCATACGGACCCGGCGCAACGCCGAAGACGATAGTGTGTGGATCGCTGTTCGCGTGGGCAGCCTGCAAACCGCAGACCAGCAAAAGCGCGCCAGCGGCAGCGCGAAGCGTATGACGTAATCCCATGAGATCTCCATTTCAAAGCGGTGATGCGTGATGTGGATGCGCCGTACGGTGCGACGCAGCTCCTGCTAACATGACACAGATCACAGGCCGCGTCCTTGAAATTATTTCATGATGTTGCGAATTATGTCGTTGAATGTACTACAGATGCTTATGCGATTTTCGGGATAGCTATCCCGGCGGGTAGGCGATATCCCCGGCAGCGACGCGCCGCCGGGGATATATGACGCAGACTTAGAAGTCGTAACGCAGACGCACCAGGTTCATATCACCCAGATCGTCGGTGCTGGAGGTGAACACGTGTTCGTAATCAACACGGAAACCGTAGTCCAGCTGGAAGCTGATACCCACGCCGTTGTCGATGCGCTGGTAGTTGCGGCCATTCATGGTCTCAATACGATCACCCATGAAGTAAGGCTGGATGGATTTCACCGCATACTGACCAATCGGGAATTTATAGCCCGCGAAGTACTCGATACCCCACGCATCGCCCGCGAAGTAGTCGTTAACCGACACTTTTTTGCTGGTCATAAAGTTCTGATACCAGCCGCCGCCTGCGGAGAAGGTCCAGTTGTCCGGGGTCCAGCTCAGCGCGGTACCGAGGATGTTCTGATCCCAGGTCTTGCTGTCGCCGTTATCCGGGTTACGCATGTCGGCACGGGTGTAGTTCCAGGCCGCGCCCCAGGTCAGGTCGGTGGTCAGGCGATAATCCAGACCCAGTGAGCCGCCGCCTTTACGCTTGTAACGCAGGCCGTTGCCCGGCAGGTATTCGCTGTCTTCGAACAGGTAAGAGGCGTAGATGTCAGCATCGCCGAGGGTTTTCTTGTACTTCAGCATCTGGCGTGAACGGTAAGAGCCGTCATAGTCGCCGTTGATGCCGTTACCCGGTGCCTGGCCGATCATGTCGTAGTCCCAGATATCGGTTTTCGCGCCCACCACGTCATAATAAACGCTGTTCTGCTGGCCGAAGGTCAGGGTACCCCAGGTGTCGCTTTTCAGGCCGGTGTAGAGCATACGGCGGGAGGTGTCGTGCGCGCCGTCGGCATAGTGATTGTCCCAGTTGAACTGGGCCGGGATGTTCACACCCAGCTCGTAGTAGCTGATCCAGCTGATGTCATCAAACAGGTAGTAATCGGCCGCGAAACGGAAGCGGGTGCCGCCGTCAAAGCCGTTACGCTTGTAGCTGTTTTTGCCGTCGTCGCCGGTCATGTTCTGGAACTGAGGACGGATACTGCCGCCCACGGTGAAGTTCAGACGGCTCAGCGGGTTACCCGCCTGCGGATCCTGCTTCAGTACGGTGATTTCAGCCTGGGATGCAAAAGACGCCAACGCCACTGCTGCGCCGATCGATACCGCCAGCGCTTTTTTAGTTATGGTCATTATTTTTCCTTAATAGACACACTGCCATTTATTTAGCAGGTGAATATTAACCAGGATTTATCCGCTCGTGTTGCCCGGTTTTTAATGATTTGTGCCACTAAAAGACAGTGATTTATCTTTTTATGCTACTTAGACATCACACACCGGCATAAAAACCGGTGCGTGATGATTACGGAGAGAGATTAACCGGAGAACTGACGGAACAGGGCTTTGCCTTTCAGCAGGCGGGCACCCAGCCAGCCGCCGCACAGCGAGAGCATCACCGCCCCACAGAGCGGCAGGATCGCCCACAGCCGCCAGTCCGGCTCCCACGGGAAGTCAAACACCCGGGTTTGCAGCACCGCCAGCGCGGTTTCTGCGCCAATGGCCGCCACCAGGCCTGCCACCAGCCCCAGCAGGGCAAACTCGCTCCACAGCGTAGTGCGCAGCAGCTTTTTACCCGCGCCCAGGGTGCGGTAGACCACCAGCTCCTGATGACGCTGACGCATACCGACCTGTACCTGAGCCAGCAGTAACAGCACGCCGCAAATCGTGACCAGCACCACCATCACCTCCAGCGCCCGGCTCACCTGCTCCAGCACCTGCCCGACCTGTCTGAGGATCGCCCCGATATCCAGCAGGCTGATGGTCGGGAACTCACGGTTAAGCTGGGTGAGCATGCCGGGGCCTTTCTCCCAGCGGAAGCTGGTCAGCCAGCTCTGGGGCTGCCCGTCCAGCGCCCCGGAAGGGAAGATAAAGAAGAAGTTCGGCCGCAGGCTTTCCCAGTCAACCTTGCGCAGGCTAGTGACTTTCGCGCTAAAGTCCTGGGTATCGCCGGTAAAGGTCACCGTATCGCCCAGCCCGACGTTAAGGCGTTTCGCCAGCCCCTCCTCCATCGACACCTCACCCGCTTTTGGCGGCCAGCTGCCGGCGGTGATCGGGTTGTGATCCGGGCGTTTATCCTGCCAGGTCAGATTCAGCTCGCGGTTCAGCGATTCATCCTTATTGCCCTCGGTGGACTGGCCGTTAATCTGGGTCAGACGCGCCCGCACGATGGGGTAATACGATTCGGGGATAATCTGGTGCTCAGAGAGGAATCCCTTCAGCGGCGCGATCTGCTCCGGGGCAATGTTGATCAGGAAATAGTTCGGGCTCTCCGGCGGGAGCTGCTGTTGCCAGCGATCCAGCAGGTCGCCGCGCAACACCAGCAGCAGCGCCAGCAGCATAAACGACAGCGAAAACGCTGACAGCTGGCTGAGGGTCGACCACGGCTGGCGCAGCAGGCGATTGACCGCCAGACGCACCGGCAGCGATTTCAGCGTCAGCCCGCGCAGGACGCTGAGCAGCATCCAGCCCAGCACGCCGCAGAGCAGCGCCAGTACCACCGCGCCGGCCAGCACCGCCCACAGCAGCATGCTGCCGCCCATCAGCCAGGCGAGCAGCAGCACCACCACCGCCACGATAACCGGCAGGTAAAATTTCAGCGGCCAGACGCTGGCCACCACGTCGCGACGCAGAACGCGCAGCGGCTGGGTCGCCAGCAGCAGACGGTATGGACGCAGCCCCACCAGCAGCGAGATGACGACCATCGCGCCGATGGCCCACAGCCACGGCCAGAGGCTGGCGGGCGGCAATGCGGCAGGCAGCACCGGCTTGAGCAGCACCATCAGCACCTTTTCAAACAGCAGCCCCATCGCCCCGCCCGTCACCGCGGAGAGCGCCAGCACCGCCAGCCACTGGCCGACAATCAGCTTACGCAGCTGCGCCCTGCCCGCCCCCAGGGTTTTGAGGATCGCCACCAGGTCGTAGCGGCTGCGGCAGTAGTGGCCCATCGCCACCGCCACTGCCGCCACCGCCAGCAGCAGCGTCAGCAATGCCGAGAGCAACAGGAACTGCTGGGACCGTTCCAGCGATTTGCCGAGCGCCCCTTCCTCCTGCTCCATCCCGGACCAGCGGTGTTCCGGCTTCAGCTGCGGCAGCAGCCACTTCTCGTAGCTGGCTAATTGGGCGGGCGTTCCGCCAAACTTAATGCGCCAGGTGACGCGGCTCCCGGGCTGTACCGCCCCGGTTTTGGCCACATCAGCAGTATTCATCAGCAGACGCGGCGCCATCTGGAAGGGGTTGAAGCCGGAGTCAGGCTCCTGAACCACTTCCCCGGCAATTTTCAGCGTGGCATCCCCGACGTCGATGCTGTCACCGGTTTTTAAATTCAGCAGCGCCATCAGACGCGAGGCCAGCAGCACCGTGCCCGGGGCGGGCTTCAGGCCCGGCGGGTTGGTCTGAAGCTCGCCGTACAGCGGATAAATATCATCCACGGCCTTCACGCTCGCCAGCTGCGGCGTATCGGCGGCAAAGGTCATGGTCTGGAAGCTGAGCTGCTCGCTGACCTTCAGTCCCGCTTTTCTTGCCTCCTCAAGCCACGCCTGCGGCACCTCGCGGGAGCTGCGTAACGTCCGGTCCCCGGCCATAAACTCGCGGCTTTGCTGGCTGAGCCCCTTTTCCATCCGATCGCTGACGCTGCCGAGCGCCAGCACGCAGGCCACCGCCAGGCTCAACGCCAGCCAGACGATCAGCAGCGAGGGGGAGCGCCATTCGCGCCAGAACCAGCGGGCAATCATGCTTCCTCCCGCAATTCACCATTGACCAGGCGCAGGCGACGGTCGCAGCGGGCCGCCAGCTGCGGGTCATGGGTGACGAGGATCAGCGTGGTGCCGTGCTCTCGGTTCAGGGAAAAGAGCAGATCGGCAATTTTATCCCCGGTCTGGCGATCGAGGTTGCCGGTAGGTTCATCGGCAAAGAGCACGTCCGGGCGGCCGTTAAACGCCCGGGCCAGCGCCACGCGCTGCTGCTCGCCGCCGGAGAGCTGCGCCGGGAGGTGATCGAGGCGCTTGCCCAGCCCCAGCTGCCCCAGCAGGGCTCTGGCGCTCTCGCGGCTGTGGGCGGTATTTTCGCCGCGCAGCAGGCCCGGCAGCTCGACGTTCTCCAGCGCATTAAGGGTCGGGATTAACATAAACGACTGGAATACAAAGCCAATGTGCTTCGCTCGCAGGGCGGCGCGCGCCTCTTCATCACGGCTGTGCAGCGGTTGCCCGACCAGGTGGACCTCACCGCTGCTGCCGTCATCCAGACCGGCGAGGATCGCCAGCAGCGTGGACTTGCCGGAGCCCGACTCCCCAATCAGGGCGATGCTTTGCCCGCGTTTGACAATGAGTTCAACTCCGGTAAGGATGGAAAGCTCGTGCTCACCCTGACCCACGGACTTCTTAAGATGATGAACTTCAACAATGTTTTCCGCTGGCATTTGCCCTTCCTGTTTCTGATTCTGATGACATTTCGCGCCGCGGCGGCGGACACGTTATTAATTCTGGGCGATAGCCTCAGCGCGGGCTACCGGATGGCGGCCAGTGCCGCCTGGCCTGCTCTGCTGAACGATAAATGGCAGACCAGAACGTCGGTGATCAACGGCAGCATCAGCGGCGATACCTCCCAACAGGGGCTTTCGCGCCTGCCGGCCCTGC
Organism: Leclercia sp.; assembly: GCF_036780805.1. NCBI lineage: Bacteria > Pseudomonadati > Pseudomonadota > Gammaproteobacteria > Enterobacterales > Enterobacteriaceae > Leclercia > Leclercia sp. The sequence goes on from NZ_DAIQCE010000002.1 coordinate 222,539, forward strand.
TGAAGCAGCATCAGCCGCGCTGGGTACTGGTGGAACTCGGCGGCAATGACGGTCTGCGCGGCTTCCAGCCTCAGCAGACCGAGCAGACCCTGCGCAAAATTTTGCAGGATATTCGCGCGGCGAACGCTCAGCCGCTGTTGATGCAAATTCGCCTGCCCGCCAACTACGGTCGTCGGTATAATGAAGCCTTCAGCGCGATCTATCCGAAGCTTGCCAAAGAGTTCGATGTGCCGCTGCTGCCCTTTTTTATGGAAGAGGTCTACCTGAAGCCGCAGTGGATGCAGGATGACGGTATTCACCCCAATCGGGACGCACAGCCGTTTATTGCCGACTGGATGGCGACCCGGCTGGCTCCTTTAGTTAAACATGACTCGTAATTCAGCGGAGATCCTGACAGGTAAAGTTATGCAAAAATCGGTCTTAATAACAGGATGTTCCAGTGGAATTGGCTTTGAAAGTGCCCTTGAACTGAAGCGCCAGGGATTCTGGGTACTGGCCGCCTGCCGCAAACCCGAAGACGTTGAACGGATGAACGGAGTGGGTTTGACCGGTGTGCTGTTGGATCTGGATTGTGCCGACAGCATTGAGCGCGCCGCCGATGAGGTGATCGCTCTGACCCATAATCGTCTGTACGGGCTGTTTAACAATGCCGGTTTCGGCGTTTACGGCCCGCTGCAGACCATCTCCCGCCAGCAGCTTGAGCAGCAATTTTCCGCCAACTTTTTTGGCGTCCACCAGCTCACCATGCGCCTGCTGCCCGCCATGCTGCCGCACGGCGAAGGGCGGATTGTGATGACCTCCTCGGTGATGGGGCTGATCTCCACGCCCGGCCGCGGGGCCTACGCCGCCAGCAAGTACGCGCTGGAAGCCTGGTCAGATGCACTGCGCATGGAGCTGCGCCACAGCGGCATTAAGGTGAGCCTGATTGAACCGGGCCCCATCCGTACCCGCTTTACCGACAACGTTAACCAGACTCAGGCCGACAAGCCGGTAGAAAATCCCGGTATCGCCGCACGTTTTACGCTCGGCCCGGAGGCAGTTGTCGCCAAAGTGCGCCATGCTTTTGAGAGCAAAAACCCCAAAATGCGTTATCCGGTCACGCTGGTGACCCACGCCGTCGGCCTGTTGAAGCGCCTGCTGCCTGGCCGGATGATGGACAAAATTTTACAGGGCTGAGTTGAAGCCACGCGCCACGCCCCCATGTAAATAAAAACTCATAACAGAGAATAATGACGCATGTCCGTACAGAATATTGTCAACATTACCGAAGCCAACCTGCACCAGACTCTTGAACAGTCGATGACCAAACCGGTGCTGTTCTACTTTTGGTCTGAACGGAGTCAGCACTGTCTGGAGCTGACGCCGGTGCTCGAGAAGCTTGCGGCCCAGTACAACGGTCAGTTTATTCTGGCAAAACTGGACTGCGACGCCGAGCAGATGATCGCCTCGCAGTTTGGCCTGCGCGCCATCCCAACGGTTTATCTGTTCCAGAACGGTCAGCCGGTGGATGGCTTCCAGGGGCCGCAGCCGGAAGAGGCGATCCGCGCCCTGCTGGATAAAGTGCTGCCGCGCGAAGATGAGCTGAAAGCGCAGGAGGCAGCGGCCCTGATGGCCGAAGGCAAACATGACGAAGCCCTGCCGCTGCTGAAAGAGGCCTGGCAGCTCTCCGGTCAGAACAGCGAAACTGGCCTGCTGCTGGCGGAAACGCTGATTATCTTAAAACGCTCCGAAGATGCCGAAGTGGTGCTGAAGACTATCCCTCTGCAGGATCAGGACACCCGTTATCAGGGGCTGGTGGCGCAGATTGAACTGCTGAAGCAGGCCGCGGATACCCCGGAAATTCAGCAGCTGCAGCAGCACGTTGCCGCCAACCCTGCCGATGCGGCGCTGGCCAGCCAGCTGGCGCTGCAGCTGCATCAGGTCGGTCGTAACGAAGAGGCGCTGGAACTGCTGTTCAGCCATCTGAAAACCGATCTGGCTGCCGCTGATGGTCAGGCGCGTAAAATGTTCCAGGAAATTCTGGCCGCGCTCGGGACAGGTGACTCCCTGGCCTCGACCTATCGCCGTAAGCTCTACGCCCTGCTGTACTGATCCCTACCTCCTGTGCCCGGTAAGCGAAGCATTATCGGGCATACGCATCTGATTTAACCTCTCCTTATCATTTCCACCTGATAGCTAACGACTTAATATTTTCAGTCTATGGACAGATTGACTGTTTTTATTAACTTGTCAGTCAACTCTCATTTGAAAATATAAAAAGCCTGATATAAGTCTATATAAAGACTGATTGATGATATGCAAAAAGATAACAATCTTTTCATAAACCGATAAAAAGACCGCCTGAATACGGCCAAAATACGTTACCAACCGTAAACCCGATCACAATTTCCTGCCTGAAAGACTAATCACACACTTTTAGTAACATTTTTTCTGTAAGCGAAACTTGTCAACCTTTCGCTCGAAACAAGACTATTAAAAGACAAAAATATTGATCGTTAATTGACTTGCCAATAACTATTTAATGTTTAGAATCCATCAAAAAACGACCATATTCATTTATGGTAGTTATATAAAAGACAACAAAAAGACAATAAAAATACCTGCAAATACTTCAGAGCCAGAGCCCTCATACTCTCTGCCACTCTGCAATTTACATTTTGATCAAACGATTGACCTCAGGATATGTAGAGATGAAAACCACGTTGAAACTGATCGCATCGGCGGTGTCGCTGTGCGTGGCTGCCCCAGGTGCGTATGCGATAAGTTCGGACCAGGCCGCAGCGAATCTGAAAGGCGCGCTGGAATTTGACCACTTCGCACAAAAAAATTACGCCGCCGCGCTCAGGACTGAGCGCGTGAGCAATGTGGATATGATGAATGTGATGCATCAGTTCGGGACGGGCTCGCCGCAAGCCGTTGCTGCAGCCCAGACGCATCAGGATGCGTTCGACGCGATCGGGCAACGCCGCAACGAGGTTAAATTTGCTCAGACCCAGCTGCAGGCCGCACGCAACGCATTCAAAGATGGTTCGATTGCGCCAACAGCCATTCCTGTTGCACCGATGCCACAGCCAGCTATGACCCCATCGCTGCCGGTACAGGCCGTGCCACCAAAACTGGCGACCTACAGCACTCCGCAGCCGCTTATCGCTCCGCCGGATCCGATCAAATCCGTGCCGCCAAAACTGGCGACCTACAGCACCCCGCAGCCGCTTATCGCTCCGCCGGATCCAGTCAAATCTGTGCCGCCAAAACTGGCGACCTACAGCACTCCGCAGCCGATGAACGTGCCGCCGGTACCCGTGCAGCTCACCCCTGCTTATGAAACCAAAACCATTCAGCCCATCCTGAGTGTCGAGCCTGCGGCCGGCGATATCCCATCGCCTCAACCGCTGCCGACGTCGACGGTACAGGTCGTTAACCTGCAAACTCCGGCAACCACGCTGGTGAAGGGGACGCCGGACAATACTGTCATTAATCCTCAAACGGTGGATACACATACTGTGACGCTGGCGAATACGCAGACAACTCCGTTGACCGTGACCAGCGGGGTGACCGATCCACAGCCGTCAGCGTCAGTACCAACGAAGAAGTCCACCAGTCCCCGTCAAACCGCGGGCAACAGCTACACTGTCAACGTCGTTAGCGAGGTGAACAGCTACTATGTCGATCAAACTAACCGCAGCCAGGTGAATACCAACGGTCAACGCATCGCGAGCAACAGCCAGCGTATTGAGACCAACGGCCAGCGTATCGAGAACAACGGCCAACGCATCACAGGCAACAGCCAACGTATCGACAACAACAGCCAACGTATCTCTGGCAACAGCCAGCGTATCAACAGCAACAGTCAGCGTATTTCAGGTAACAGCCAGCGCATCGACAGCAACAGTCAACGCATCACCCGCAACAGCCAGTCAATTGAGCGTAACGCGAAAGAGATTGATGACACCCGTGAAGATCTCAAACGGGGTCTGAATAACGCCGCGGCGATGTCCAGCCTGCATTATCACTCCGATAACTCATGGGCGCTGTCGACGGGTACGGCGAATGGCGATGGCGCAGCCCTGGCTGCCGGTCTGCAGAAAGGCATTACTCCGCATGTTGCCGTCAACATGCAGGCATCCAGCTCCTTTGATAACGGCTGGATGGCCGGAGCGGGCATCTCTGGCGATTTTTAATCCCCTCTCTCCGCTCTAAAACCCACTTCTGGCCGCCGTTACGGCGGCCTTTTTTTATCAAAATGGGCTTCACTTAAGTCTTATTAATGTTTAGTTCTGGCAAACAGATAAAAAGACTTATCTCTGCCCGCGACAGTCATTAAAATGCCCGCTTTTTTTTACACTGCCCCACCCGGAGTAACCTTTATCTTTCATTTGTGATCGACACAAAATTCCCGCATTTGTCGCTAATGGCCTCATCCTGCAAGAGATGATAAACTTTTGCGCGTTTGAAATGGCAGGCTAATAACTAGAGGAAGTATGCGGCATGACACACATCTTTTATGAGTTCACCTCCCTGAAGCCGGGCGTTCCTGATGTAGAAACATTAATGCAAGTCATCAATTCCTCGGCAGTCACCAGCTTTGTTATTGGCCCTGAAGTCGTTGATTTCGTAAAAAAAGCGTTAATCGTTAATACCACCATTATCAGCTTTAAAAACTGCAAGTTTGCCTTCGATAACGGCACGCACTTCATTGAATTTGATGGGAAAGGCAAATCGAAGCGCTACGATGAGATCCCGGAGTGGTTTGTCTCTCCGGCTGACTTCTCCCGCACTCAGTGGCTCATCAACCATAATCTGTCGGATGTGAAGGCGACGGCCTTTATCGACGTGCTGATGTCTTACCCGCTGAAAGAGCGTCGCGCCCACTGCAATCTGCTGTTCGGATTAGACTTGCATAAGACAGGGATCGTGCCATCCAGCACGCCTGCCGCAAGCAAGATCGGCAATAAAAACGGCAAAACCACTAAACCCAAAATCATCGAACTGGGATCGTTCGAGCTGTTCAGCCAGTTCTTTGAGCGCCTGAAGAGCGCCGTTGCGGAAGATCGGTTCCCGACCCTGCAGGTGCTGACCGGCATCGACAATCTGGCGAAAGCGCCGAACAACCTTAAGCAGGGGATCCGCACCTGGTTCAAAGCCATTACCGGCGACCTGCCGCCTAACAACAAGCGCGTCGAAGCCGGGAACGCCGGATTGTTCTGTGCCCCGGTACGCGAACAGCTGCAACAGATTGAAGCGATCGGTCTGGAAAAATACTATGTCGCGCTGTCACGCGCGATTAATGAGGCCGGTGAGCAGTATATCTCTGACTTCTCCTGGAGCGGGCCCAACGCCTGACCCACCGCATTCTGATGATTTTTTGTCTCGCCCCGCTATTTTTAGCGGGGCTTTTTTATGTCTGGATCCTGCCTGCGCCGTTGATTCGGCGCGAATTCGTCCCTGTTTGCCGATATACTTATGGGCAACAAACGAACAGTTGTTATCGCAACATGGAATTCAAAACAGGAGGTTTTACATGTTCATTGTCATCCCCATTCTGATCTTCGTCGCGCTGGTCATTGTTGCCGCGGGGGTCAAAATCGTACCGCAGGGCTATCAGTGGACGGTTGAGCGTTTTGGGCGTTATACCAACACGCTGCAGCCGGGCTTAAGCCTGGTGGTGCCGTTCATGGACCGTATTGGTCGCAAGATCAATATGATGGAGCAGGTGCTGGATATCCCCTCCCAGGAAGTTATCTCCAGGGATAACGCCAACGTCACCATCGACGCGGTGTGCTTTATTCAGGTGATCGACGCGCCGAAAGCGGCCTACGAGGTGAGTAACCTTGAGCTGGCGATTATCAATCTGACGATGACCAACATCCGTACCGTTCTGGGTTCAATGGAGCTGGACGAGATGCTCTCCCAGCGCGACAGCATCAACACCCGCCTGCTGCACATCGTCGATGAAGCCACTAACCCTTGGGGCATCAAAGTCACCCGTATCGAAATTCGCGATGTACGTCCGCCCGCCGAGTTGATCACCTCCATGAACGCCCAGATGAAGGCCGAGCGAACCAAACGCGCCTACATTCTGGAGGCCGAAGGGGTGCGCCAGGCCGAGATCCTCAAAGCCGAAGGGGAGAAACAGTCGCAGATCCTCAAAGCCGAGGGCGAGCGCCAGTCTGCGTTTTTACAGGCTGAGGCCCGGGAACGTTCGGCCGAAGCGGAAGCCCGCGCCACCAAAATGGTGTCAGAGGCGATCGCCGCCGGGGATATCCAGGCGATTAACTACTTTGTGGCGCAGAAGTACACCGAAGCATTGCAAAAAATCGGCTCGGCGGACAACAGCAAGGTGGTGATGATGCCGCTGGATGCCAGCAGCCTGATGGGCGCGATCGGCGGTATCGCGGAACTGATCAAGAACAGCGGCAACGAGCGCAAATTATGATCGAGACGATCGCGGCACATCCGCATGTCTTCTGGCTGAGCCTCGGCGGCCTGCTGCTGGCGGCTGAAATGCTCGGCGGCAACGGCTACCTGCTGTGGAGCGGCGTGGCGGCGGTGATCACCGGACTGCTGGTCTGGATCCTGCCGTTCGACTGGGCATGGCAGGGAGCGCTGTTTGCGGTGCTGACCCTGACGGCCGCCTGGCTGTGGTGGCGCTGGCTCTCAAGGCAGGTGCGCAGGCAAAAGCCCGCCGATGCCCGACTCAATCAGCGCGGACAGCAGCTGGTGGGAATGCAGTTCACGCTGGATACCGCCCTGGTAAACGGGCGCGGTCATATGCGCGTCGGCGACAGTTCGTGGCCGGTCATTGCCGACGACGACTTAAACGCCGGCACCAAAGTTGAAGTTGTGGCTGTTGAGGGGATCACCCTTCGCGTCCGGGCCCTTTCCCGATAATAACAGGATGAGCATGATGGTCAGGAAGACAACGCTGGCACTCAGCGTTAGCGCATTACTGGCGAGCGCCGCTCCGGCATTCGCCTCCTTTGATATGGAAGACTGCAACTGGAGCGATGCGCACTGTCTGCTGAAGGGCGACCCGGTGCTGACGCCCGGCAACGACTCCCGCGACAACCTGCTGCGTCTGCTGAGCGAAGCCAAATCCTTCCCCCTGCCGGTTCAGTCGATGCCGGCGGACATCACCCGCTCCCGCGACGTCTATTTTGCTTACCACCCGGAGTGGGACGACCTGGAGGCACCGACCCGCGCAGCGGCGGATAAACCGGCTGAAGAGAGCCTTCTCAATCAGCAGCTGACCGCATTGCAGCTTGAGCCCGTCGATATGCATCAGGACGGCGAGCAGGAAAACCGCTTCGTCTCGAACAGTGCCGACAGCCTCAGCCAGTTTTTTGCCGCGCTGCTGGCCGACGACTCGCTGACGGCGGAGCAGCGCCATGCGCTGGGCCAGGCGCGTCTGGGGCTCTACGCTGGCGCCACCGAAGAGCAACTTTCCGCCTCCCTGGCGACCCTCCCGGCGGCGTCACCTGCCTTGCTGTATAAAACCTATCTGACCGGGGCAGCCCTTTTTTATGCCGGGGATTACGAAAGCGCGGCTCAGGCATTTACCTCGCTTGTCGACAGCGATCGCCCGTGGCTGGCAGAGACCGCCAGCTATATGCTGATGCGCACGGCGCTGAACAAAAGCAGCCAGAACAGCACGGGAGAGTACGGCGATTTTGATATCGATCGCATCGACCGTCCGGCCGCTGAACAGGCGCAGCAAGCCGCTCAGGCCTACCTCCAGCGCTGGCCGGAGGGACGATATGCCGATTCTGCGCGCGGTATGCTGCGTCGCATCAACTGGTATCTACAGGCGTGGCCGCAGCTGGCGGGGCTGTACGAGCAGCGGTTCCAGCAGGCTGAGAATGCGCAGGCGCTGCACGGCCTGGTGACCGAATACGATAATGTCTACGGCATGCAGTTCTATGGTCGCGCCGTGCGGGAGGCTTTCCCCGACGCGCCGCAGGTCAGCTATATCGAACTGCTGCGCGCCCTTCGCCTGAACAGCGACGAGAAACCGACCCTGACACAGGAGGATCTCAACGCCAGCAAACCGGCGTTTGAACAGAGCGGCAAGCTGGCGCTGTGGCGCAATTTACAGCTGAACCTGTGGCAGGCGACGGATAACACTGCCGCTATTCTTAAGGACGTCAAAGCCGCCGAAAAACTTCCGGCGCACGATATTCTCGCCTTCAGCGAGCAGGTGCTTTACGGCGAAGCGCTGATGGCGCAAAAGCAGTGGCCCGCGGCGCGCGATTTCTGGCTGAAGCTGCTGAAACTCAGCCAGGATCCCGAACAGCAGCAGTACGTGCAGGCCAAACTGGCGGCGACCCTGGTCTTTAGCGGCAATAGTGAGGCGATTTTTGCCGCGGACAGCGCTGTCACCAACCTGCGTTTTCGCTCTCAGGTACTGAAAACGGTGGCCTCGCCTGAGCGGTTACGCCAGCAGGCCAGCCAGGGCCCCAACAACGAAGAGCGCACCATTGCGCTGCATACCCTGCTGGTGCGCGATTTGACGGAGCACCGCTTTAGCGACTGGTTGAGCGACAAAAAACTCGCCAGCGCCATTACGCCACCCGTTGTCGGCAAAGCGTTTGACGATGTGAATCTCAGCACCTTCGACTGGAACGGCGATGCCGCCGAAGTCGGTTACGTCTGCCGTAGTCTGGATCACACCGTGCAGGTGCTCAGCCAGAACGCCAAAGATGCCCATGCCCTGAACTGCCTGGGCGAGTTCTTCCGCACCTCGAATACCCATGTCGATATCTGGAAAGACAGCGCGGGCAACGACGTGCTGGAGACGGCGATCCCTCGTAAAGAACCTTACGGGCAGTTCGACAGACAGGCTTACTACCAGCAGGTCATCGCCTCACCGAAGGCGGAGCATGAAGATAAGAGCTACGCGCTCTATCGGGCCATCATGTGTTACGCCCCGTCCGGCTATAACGAATGCGGCGGACCCGACGTGGACAAAGCCCAGCGCAAAGGCTGGTTCTCGCAGTTAAAAACGCAGTATCCGGGCAGCCCGTGGGCGCAAAAACTCAAATACTACTGGTAGCCGCGCTGCTGGCCGGGCAGGTGCAGGCGGCGGATATTGTCGCTGCCCGCGAGCATCCGGCCTTCTGGCTCTGGTCGGGGGTGAAGGCCAGCGACGAATTGAAAGGGGCGCAAACGGTCTATCTCCATCAGGGCGAAGTGCTGGCCCGGCCGAAGGCGGTGGTGTTTCAGCGCCTCGGTCTGCCGGTCAGCCGCCTGACGTTTCCCTCCCTCTGGCTGACCGTGCGCTTCACCACCCTCGACGTGCCGCCGACCATCGTGCCGAGAATTGTTCGTCTGATGCAGCGCTGGCAGGCCGCCGGTAATCAGGTGGTGGGTTTACAGGTCGATTTCGATGCGGCGACCCACCAGCTGGCGGACTACGCGCGCTTTTTACAGGAGTTGCGCCAACAGCTGCCGAACGAATTTGCGCTGGGGGTAACCGGGCTGCTGGACTGGGCGAAAACCGGAGATGTTGCCACGCTGAACGCGCTGGCGGTGGATGAGCTGGTGATCCAGAGCTATCAGGGCCGCCATACGGTAGACAACTATCAGGCTTATCTGCCCGCGCTGGCCCGGCTGCGCATTCCGTTTAAGCTCGGGCTGGTGCAGAACGGCAAACGGGATGTTCAGGCCGAAGCGCAGCTCCAGCGCTCCCCCTGGTATCGCGGGACGGTGGTGTTTATGCTCAACCCGGCTCGCGGTTAGGCCTTCGCCTTGCGGTGGCAGCAGCCGGAAAGGTTGTCGATGATCGGGCAGTCGGCGCTCTCATCTCCCGGACAGCTCTCGGCCAGTGCCAGCAGCTGGTCGCGCATCGCCTGTAATTCCAGGATATGGCGTTCAATTTCAGCCACCTTCTCCAGGGTCCGGCTTTTGACATCGGCGCTGTGGCGGGCGGGATTGTTAAACAGGTTCACCAGGTCGCCGCACTCGTCCAGATTGAACCCCACCTGACGGGCCTGGCGCAGCAGCGTGAGTTCATCGAGGTGCTTTTGCGTGTAGCTCCGGTAGCCGTTCTCGCTGCGCAGCGGCGGCGTTACCAGCCCTTTCTCTTCATAAAAGCGGATCGCTTTGCTGGTTAACCCGGTTTTTTTGGCAACATCACTGATATTCACGTTTCCCCCTTGACCTTCCCCTTGATGGAAGGTTTAACCTTCATAACAGTTAGATGAAAGTGTCCCTCCGGTCAATATCTGGCTGGAGAATTATAAGGAGTATTCGTATGTCTCACACCATCGATCTGACACTGGACGGCCTCTCCTGCGGCCACTGTGTCAAACGCGTTAAAGAGAGTCTGGAGCAACGCCCGGACGTTGATACCGCCGACGTGACCATCGACCACGCCGCCGTTACCGGCAGCGCCAGCGCCGATGCCCTGATCGACACCATCAAACAGGCCGGTTACGGTGCGGCGTTAAGCCACCCAAAGGCTGATCCGCTGACAGCGTCAACAACTCCGTCGGAAGCACTGACAGCGGCCCCCTCTGAGCTTCCGGCAGCTCACGACAGTGATGACAGCCAACAGCTGTTGATCAACGGCATGAGCTGCGCCAGCTGCGTGACCCGGGTGCAGAACGCCTTGCAGGCGGTTCCGGGTGTGGCACAGGCACGGGTCAACCTGGCGGAACGCACTGCGCTGATTATGGGCAGTGCCTCCGCCGCTGATTTAGTGCAGGCCGTTGAAAAAGCGGGCTACGGTGCCGAGGCAATTGAAGACGATCTCAAACGCCGTGAACGGCAGCAGGAGACCGCCATCGCCACCATGAAGCGTTTTCGCTGGCAGGCGATTGTCGCCCTGCTGGTGGGGATCCCGGTGATGGGCTGGGGAATGCTCGGTGACAACATGATGGTCACCGACGCCAACCGCACGCTGTGGCTGGCGATCGGCGTTCTCACCCTCGGGGTGATGATCGTCGCCGGCGGCCATTTTTATACCAGCGCCTATTCGAGCCTGAAAAACCGCACCGCCACCATGGACACGCTGGTGGCGCTGGGTACCGGCGCGGCGTGGCTCTACTCGATGAGCGTCAACGTCTGGCCACAGTGGTTCCCGATGGAAGCCCGCCACCTCTATTATGAAGCCAGCGCGATGATTATCGGCCTGATTAACCTCGGCCATATGCTGGAGGCGCGGGCCCGACAGCGCTCCTCGAAAGCGCTGGAGAGATTACTCGATTTAACCCCGCCGACCGCCCGTGTGGTGACGGAAAACGGTGAACAGAACCTGCCCCTGGCAGAGGTTCAGGCCGGGATGATCCTGCGCCTGACCACCGGGGATCGCGTCCCGGTGGACGGAGAGATTACTCAGGGCGAGGCCTGGTTTGACGAAGCGATGCTCACCGGCGAACCGGTGCCGCAGCAGAAAAGCGGCGGGGAGAGCGTCCACGCCGGTACGGTGGTGCAGGACGGCAGCGTGCTGTTCCGCGCCAGCGCGGTCGGCAGCCACACCACCCTGTCGCGTATCATCCGCATGGTGCGCCAGGCCCAGAGCAGCAAGCCGGAGATCGGCAAGCTGGCGGATAAAATTTCGGCCATCTTCGTGCCGGTGGTCGTGGGTATTGCTCTGTTCAGCGCCGCTATCTGGTACTTCTTTGGCCCCGCGCCGCAGATTGTCTACACCCTGGTGATCGCCACTACGGTGCTGATCATCGCCTGTCCGTGCGCCCTGGGGCTGGCGACGCCGATGTCGATTATCTCCGGCGTTGGCCGGGCCGCGGAGTCCGGCGTGCTGGTGCGTGATGCCGATGCCCTGCAGCGCGCCAGCACCCTGGATACGCTGGTGTTTGATAAAACCGGGACCCTCACCGAGGGCAAACCGCAGGTCGTCGCCGTCGAGACCACGGGCGGGCTCGGTGAAGCCGAGGCCCTGCGCCTGGCCGCCGCGCTCGAACAGGGTTCCAGTCACCCGCTGGCACGGGCGATTCTGGCAAAAGTAGACACCGCCCTGCCGCAGGTGACTAACTTCCGCACCCTGCGCGGGCTGGGAGTCAGCGGAGAGGTCGATGGCCATACCCTGCTGTTGGGCAATCAGGCCCTGCTGGCCGAAAACGGCATTGATACCGGAGCGCTGGATGCGCAGCTACAGGCCCATGCCGCGCAGGGTGCGACCCCGGTGCTGCTGGCGGTGGATGGCCAGGTTGCGGCGCTGTTTGCCGTTCGCGATCCGCTGCGCGCTGACAGCGTGAGCGCGCTGCAACGCCTGCACCGCGCGGGCTATCGTCTGGTGATGCTCACCGGTGATAACGCCGTCACCGCCCAGGCTATCGCCCGGGAGGCCGGTATTGATGAGGTGATCGCCGGAGTGCTGCCGGATGGCAAAGCGGACACGATTATCACACTCCAGGGCCAGGGCCGCCGGGTGGCGATGATTGGCGACGGCATTAACGACGCCCCGGCGCTGGCGCAGGCCGACGTTGGGATCGCCATGGGCGGCGGCAGCGATGTCGCCATCGAAACGGCGGCCATCACCCTGATGCGCCACAGCCTGATGGGGGTGGCCGACGCGCTCGCCATCTCGAAAGCGACCCTGCGCAACATGAAGCAGAACCTGCTGGGGGCCTTTATCTATAACGCCTTCGGCATTCCGATCGCCGCCGGGATCCTCTGGCCACTGACCGGTACGCTGCTCAACCCGGTAGTGGCGGGTGCCGCCATGGCCCTCTCCTCAATTACCGTAGTGAGCAATGCCAACCGCCTGCTGCGCTTCAAACCCAAAGAGTAACGACGGGCTTAAGACAAGGACGTCTTGCACCGCCCCGCCCCACGCGCTAGCATGAATTTTTCCCTTCCTGGAGCGCGTATGAGTCTGTTTCAACGTATAAAAGCATCGTTTCGCGCCCTGTTTCCCCGCCGCTATCGCTGGCCGGGCCTCGATATCTCCCTGCCCGGCGGGCAGCATCTGCATCTGGTCGGCAGCATCCATATGGGTACCCGGGATATGTCTCCCCTGCCCGAGGGGCTGATTGCCAGGCTGCAGCACGCCGATGCGCTGATCGTGGAAGCGGACATCTCAGGTAATGAGTCGCCGTTCGAGGGGCTAGCGATCCCGCCGCCGCTGAATGAGCGTCTTAGCGCCAGCCAGCTGGCCGAGCTGGAGCGGCTTGCCGACGAGCTGGGGCTATCACTCTCCATGTTTGAGAGCCAGCCGCTGTGGCAGATTGCAATGGTCCTGCAGGCCACCCAGGCACAGCGTCTGGGGCTGCGGGGGGATTACGGTATTGATTACCAGCTGCTGAACGTCGCACGCGCGCAGCAGTTGCCCATTATCGAGCTGGAAGGTGCCGCCAGCCAGATTGCCCTCCTGCGCCAGATGCCCAACGACGGGCTGCTGCTGCTGGAAGATACCCTGACCCACTGGCATACCAACGCGCGGTTGCTACAGACGATGGTGAGCTGGTGGCTGGATTCGCCCCCTGTCGTCGACAGGCTGGCGCTGCCGGCCACCTTCAGCGAATCGCTGTATGACGTGCTGATGCACGAGCGTAACCAGGCGTGGTGTCAGAAGCTGCACGGGCTGCCTGCGGGGCGGTATGTGGTGGCGGTTGGGGCATTACATTTGTACGGCGAGGGGAATTTGCCGTCGTTGCTGAGATAAAAAAGTGGCCAATATTTCTATTGGCCCGTCAAAGAGGAATTTCATCATTGTTATTATGCCGGAGGAGACCCCCGGTTGAGCCGATTGTCGCTCAAAGTGACCATCACTGCCAACACTATATGCGCAAGATGGTGCTATTTTTTAGCCTCTTCTGAGGCGTATGCTGAGGACGTTTATTGTCCGGGCTAAGAAGGATTGTTATGACTCCCGCCGTTAAATTACTCGAAAAAAACAAAATTACCTTCCGGATCCATACCTATGACCACGATCCGAATGAAACCAATTTTGGCGATGAAGTGGTGCGTAAGCTGGGGCTGAACGCCGACCAGGTCTATAAAACCCTGCTGGTGGCGATCAACGGTGATATGAAGCATCTCGCCGTGGCGGTGACGCCGGTTGCCGGACAGCTGGATCTGAAAAAAGTGGCAAAGGCGCTGGGCGCCAAAAAAGTGGATATGGCCGACCCGATGGTCGCGCAGCGCACCACGGGGTATCTGGTGGGCGGTATCAGCCCGCTGGGGCAGAAAAAGCGCCTGCCGACGCTGATTGATGCGCCCTCCCAGGCCTTTGAGACGATCTATATTTCGGGCGGTAAGCGCGGGCTGGATATTGAGCTGGCGGCCAGCGATCTGGCCAAAATGCTGGACGCGCAGTTTGCGGATATTGCGCGCCGGGAGTAAGGCTGTGCGGCCTGTTGCCCTCACCCCGTCCCTCTCCCACCGGGAGAGGGCGCAACCCCTAAAACGGTAACGCTGTTACCGTTTTGCGTTTACCTCGTAGGCCGGGTAAGCGAAGCGCCACCCGGCACAGCAGCACGGCTACTGCCAGCTCACTTCACCTTTCGGTTCATACGCATTCACATCCAGCGGAGAGTTCTGCTGGATGTACTGCTTCAGCACCTCGGCGTCGATAAAGCCGGTATTCACATAGCCCGGTTTATCATCGATATGCGGATAACCATCGCCGCCGGTGGCGTTAAAGCTTAACGTCGCCATCCGGTAGGTTTTCGCCGGATCAACAGGTTCACCTTTGATCTTCAGGTCGTTGAGCACCCCGCCCTTCGCCACAAAGCTGACGTTGGCGAACTGCGGATAGGCCCCGGAGTCAGGCTTCATCTGCGCTACCGCGGTCAGATAGTCCGTCACCTCTTTGCCGCTCATATCGACATACACCACCACGTTGCCGAACGGCTGCACCTTGAGCACATCTTTATAGGTGATATCGCCGCCTTCAATGGAGTCGCGGATCCCGCCGCCGCTCATCACCGCAAAATCGGCATTGGTGCGCGCCATTTGCGCCGCCAGCACCATATGGCCCATGTTGGTCTGCACGAAACGGACTTTGCTGCGATCGCCTTCCAGCCTGCCGGAGAGCGTACCGATCTTCACCTCCAGCTGGGCCTTGCCTTTGTTCTGGAACGGCGACAGCAGGGAGAGCATCTGTGGGTTTTCCGCAATTTCCGGGGTATAGAGGACGCGCTCGCTCTGGCCGTTATCGTAAGTCACCTTCTTCTTCAGGTTGACCGGGATCAGCTGGTAGTGCACCAGCTTCATCTCGCCGTTGCGGAATTCAAAATCCGCGCGGCCGACGTATTTGCCCCACTCATGGGCCTGCACAATCCAAATGCCGTTCTGCTTGTCCGGCGCGCACGGGGTGCCAGGCACGTAATCGACCTGCTTTTTATTTTCCGAGGCCATGCAGACCGGATCCTGGGAGTGGCCGCCTACAATCATCGCCAGCGAACCCGCCGGCAGGCTGCGCGCCATCTCGACATCGCCCGGGGCGTTCGACCCGTGATCGCCATTATCGTAATGACCCATGTGGGTGGTAGCGATAATCACGTCCGGCTTTTCGTTCTGCTGTAACTCCTGGATCACCAGCTTCGCTTCGTCGGCTGGTTTACGGAATTCAATGTCGGTGAAATATTCCGGGTTACCAATTTTGGCCGTGTCGTCGGTGGTCAGCCCCACCACGGCAATTTTAATATCCTGGCGTTTGAAGATGGCCCAGGGCTTAAATAAGCGCTCCCCGGTGCTTTTCTGGTAAATATTGGCGGAGAGGAACGGGAATTTGGCCCACTTCTCCTGCTGGCGTAATACGTTGATGGGATTATCAAACTCGTGGTTACCGACGGCCATCGCATCGTAACCAATCAAATTCATGCCGCGGAAATCGGGCTCCGCATCCTGTAAATCCGATTCCGGTACGCCGGTATTAATGTCGCCGCCGGAGAGTAACAGCACGCTGCCGCCTTTCGCCGCGACCTCTTTACGGATCCCGTCCACCAGGGTTTTCTGCGCCGAGAGGCCATACTCGCCGTATTCGCTGCGCCAGAAGTGGCCGTGATGATCGTTGGTGTGCAGGATGGTGATGTTATAGGTTTTATCTTTTTCCCAGGCCTGGGCTGGCAGGCTTAACAGACCGCATGCCGCTATTATTGCCAGCGCAACGCCTCGCTTCATTAACTTCATCTCTTCACTCCCTGACTCATAGACAAACGCAAAAATTACAGCGAGTAAGCAGAATAAACAAATAAGTTTTCAGAATTGCGACTTTCCTCAAATGTCGGGGACAGGTATGTTAGCGGGATAATAATGACTCCCTGCACTTCCAATAACAATCGACGTGGTATTTATGGCAATCAGTGAATCTACTCCTCCGGTGTCGACCGCTAAGGCGCGCACCTCATTTGGTATTCTCGGTGCAATCAGCCTTTCACATCTGCTGAACGATATGATCCAGTCGCTTATTCTGGCGATCTATCCGCTGCTGCAGTCCGAGTTCTCTCTTACCTTCGTGCAGATCGGCATGATCACCCTCACCTTCCAGCTGGCTTCGTCGCTGCTGCAACCGGTGGTGGGCTACTGGACGGATAAATATCCGATGCCGTGGTCGCTGCCGATTGGCATGTGCTTTACTCTGAGCGGCCTGATCCTGCTGGCGATGGCGGGCAGCTTTGAGGGCGTATTAGTGGCAGCCGCGCTGGTGGGTACCGGCTCGTCGGTCTTCCACCCGGAGTCGTCCCGCGTGGCGCGCATGGCCTCCGGTGGCCGTCACGGGCTGGCGCAGTCGCTGTTCCAGGTCGGCGGTAACTTCGGCAGCTCCCTCGGCCCGCTGCTGGCGGCGGTGATTATCGCGCCCTATGGCAAAGGCAACGTGGCCTGGTTCGTGCTGGCTGCCCTGCTGGCCATCGTGGTACTGGCGCAAATCAGCCGCTGGTACGCTGCCCAGCACCGGGTAAATAAGGGTAAACCCAAAGCGCCAGTGATTAATCCTCTGCCGCGCAACAAGGTAATTCTGGCCGTCAGCATCCTGCTGATGCTGATTTTTTCCAAATACTTCTATATGGCGAGCATCAGCAGCTATTACACCTTTTATCTGATGGAAAAATTCGGATTATCGGTACAAAACGCCCAGTTTCACCTCTTCGCCTTCCTGTTTGCCGTGGCCGCGGGGACGTTCATTGGCGGGCCACTGGGGGACAAAATCGGGCGTAAATATGTGATTTGGGGCTCTATCCTCGGCGTAGCGCCCTTCACGCTTATTTTGCCCTATGCAACACTCTGGTGGACAGGTGTTTTAACCGTAATCATTGGTTTTATCCTCGCCTCGGCGTTTTCGGCCATTCTGGTGTATGCCCAGGAGCTGCTTCCGGGGCGTATCGGCATGGTTTCCGGACTTTTTTTTGGATTTGCCTTTGGGATGGGTGGCCTTGGCGCAGCGGTGTTAGGGCTGATTGCAGACCATACCAGCATCTTTTTGGTCTACAAAATCTGTGCTTTCCTGCCTCTTCTCGGGATGTTGACCATATTCCTGCCTGATAACCGGCATAAAGCCTGATTTATCCGCGGCCAAACTCCCAATTTGGCCGCAACCCTCCCTACTGCCATAAGCCTTTCTTAGCACAGCCTCTCAAAAATCGTCCTGTTCTGCTTTCGTTTAACCCTTATTGCTGTTTTACTCAAATTTCAATAATTATTCATAAACATAATCATTAAATTTGTCATAAACTATTACTCGGCTTTTTGGTTTCTGGACCAAAAATGGATTAACTCAGCAACGAAAGGAGACGGAATGCATCACGCCACACCGCTTATCACCACCATTGTCGGTGGACTTGTACTCGCATTTATACTCGGCATGATTGCCAACAAACTTCGCATTTCGCCTCTGGTGGGCTATTTATTAGCAGGCGTGTTAGCCGGTCCTTTTACCCCAGGTTTTGTTGCTGATACTAAACTTGCCCCGGAGCTGGCGGAGCTTGGCGTGATCCTGCTGATGTTCGGTGTGGGTTTGCATTTCTCCCTGAAGGATTTGATGGCGGTAAAGTCGATCGCCATTCCCGGTGCGATCGCCCAGATAGCCGTGGCGACGTTGCTGGGTATGGCGCTTTCAGCGATGCTGGGCTGGCCGCTGATGACCGGCATTGTATTTGGTCTCTGTCTTTCTACCGCCAGTACCGTGGTGCTGCTGCGCGCGCTTGAGGAGAGACAGCTGATTGACAGCCAGCGAGGGCAGATCGCCATTGGCTGGCTGATTGTTGAAGATCTGGTGATGGTCTTAACCCTGGTACTGCTGCCTGCGGTGGCCGGGATGCTGGAAAAAGACAACGTCGGCTTTGCCTCGCTGGCGCTGGATATGAGTATCACCATCGGTAAAGTGGTGGCCTTTATCGCCATCATGATGCTGGTAGGCCGTCGCCTGGTGCCGTGGATCCTCTCCCGCAGCGCCGCCACCGGCTCGCGCGAGCTGTTTACCCTTGCGGTGCTGGCCCTGGCGCTGGGTATCGCCTTTGGTGCCGTAGAGCTGTTCGATGTCTCCTTCGCCCTGGGCGCCTTCTTTGCCGGTATGGTGCTGAACGAATCGGAACTGAGCCACCGTGCCGCCCACGACACCCTGCCGCTGCGCGACGCCTTTGCGGTGCTGTTCTTCGTCTCCGTCGGGATGCTGTTCGACCCGCTGGTGCTGATTGACCAGCCGCTGGCGGTGCTGGGCACCCTGGCGATCATCATCTTTGGTAAGTCGGTCGCTGCGTTCTTCCTGGTGCGTCTGTTCGGCCACTCGCCGCGCACCGCGCTGACCATCGCCGCCAGCCTTGCGCAGATCGGTGAGTTTGCCTTTATCCTTGCTGGCTTGGGCATGGCGCTGGATCTGCTGCCGCAGGCCGGGCAAAACCTGGTGCTGGCGGGGGCGATCCTCTCAATTATGCTCAACCCGGTGCTTTTCGCGCTGCTGGAAAAATACCTCGAGAAAACCGAAACCCTCGAAGAGCAGACCCTGGAAGAGGCAACGGAAGAAGAGAAGCAGATCCCGGTGGATATCTGCAACCATGCCCTGCTGGTCGGCTTTGGCCGCGTGGGTAGCCTGTTGGGCGAGAAGCTGATGGCCCAGGGCATTCCGCTGGTCGTCATTGAGACCTCCCGTACCCGCGTGGATGAGCTTCGCGAGCGCGGCGTGCGTGCCGTGCTGGGCAATGCGGCTAACGAAGAGATCATGAATCTGGCCCATCTGGACTGCGCGCGCTGGCTGCTGCTGACCATTCCGAATGGCTATGAAGCCGGGGAGATTGTGGTCTCCGCCCGCGAGAAATACCCGCACCTGGAGATTATCGCCCGGGCGCATTACGACGACGAAGTGGAATACATTATGGAGCGTGGTGCTAATCAGGTGGTGATGGGCGAGCGTGAGATTGCCAATACCATGCTGTCGCTGCTGGAGAAACCGCCGGTTGAAGTGGCGGTGACGGGGTAAGATCTGTGCGGCCTGATGCCCTCACCCTGGCCCTCTCCCACGGGGAGAGGGAATCTAAATCTCCCTCTCCCTTAGGGAGAGGGCTGGGGTGAGGGTGAAAGCATTACCTCTCCCAGTACGACTCTTCCAGGCTATCTTCCCTTTCCGGCAGCCCGCGCGTCAGACGCGGTGAATGCTGGTTCAGCACCTGATAACTCACGCGGTTCGCGTACTTACATACCTGGGCCAGCGACGAGTAGGTCAGCCAGTTAAACTTGTGTTTGCTGGAGTTCGGCACGTTGGTGCGGTGGAAAGCGTTGGCGGTGATATCGTGCAGCAGCGCCGCCAGCGCGCCGTCGCCTGCGCCGTTGGTGTTCATGATCTTCTCCGGCCCGCCCATGTACGGGGCGATGTGCGAGAAGATACGCAGCGGATTAACACAGTCCTTGTGGCGCATGGCGCGGCTGAACTCAAACTGGTTAAACTCGGCAATCGCCCCCGGCAGCAGCGGATGCTGGGTTTTGCGCTTCACCTCTTCTTCAGTGAAACCGGCCATATACAAGCCGACCGGCCCGGCTGTGCACAGCACCAGATCGACCCAGTCCAGCGCCTTGTCGGATGCCAGCAGCGGATCGCTCTCGCCGGTCAGGGCTTCGGCCTCCTCTTCGTTCATCGCCAGAATAGAGACGTGCTCTTTCAGGAACGCCTGCCACCACTCGGGGTTATCGGCGATAACGAATTTGGTCCCCAGGGTCAGCACCACCGGCACGTTGTACTTCTTCGCGTACTCCACCGCTTTCATGGTGGCTTCCGGCATCGGCTCGCCCGGCTTGCAGCGCACCAGATAGGAGGTCAGCACCAGCGCGGACGCCCCGGCAATCACCTCTTCCGGGATGCTCTCTGCCCGCAGTTTATTCATGTGCCCGGGGCTGATGGCAAAGGTCCGCTCGCCGGATTCACCGATCAGCGTAAAGCAGCGGCCAATCGCCCCGTCCACGCCCTGCAGGTAGTTCAGATCGGTACGGCTGGAGGTGTTGCAGAGATAACGGTAGGCATAACTGCCAATTTCGATGTTGCTGCACATCACGCCCAGCAGAACGGAGCGGTCATCGGCCAGCACGGAGTAGTTGTGCATGGTGTTGCCGATGGTGCCACCGGCAAACTGATGGGTGATCAGGTTGTTCCGCACCAGCTCCTGATACAGCGCTTCCGCCACATCGTCCTCAATCACCAGAGAGTGCCCGGCGCTCAGGCCGTAACGCGCGACAAACGCATCGTCCACTTTTGCTTCAATATCCACCAGCGTCTGATCGATACCCACTACCCAGGCGGCGTTGGTCTCGTTTTCCGGCTGAATTTGCTGCAGCAGCGGATCGCGGGCGTTAACGGGAAAGTAGTGTTTGGATTTGCGTTTACCGGGAAATTTCATGTTCTGAGCTACGAGTAACGTATGGGCCGGAAATGGTAGCACAAACCCGGCCCGGAGTGCGATTAGCGGCTGTTGGTCACCAGGGAGACCATCATCTCGATGTGCGCAGGATCGTCGTTCAGCGCCGGGATGTACTCGTACTTTTCTCCGCCCGCCTCAAGGAAGAACTCCCGGTTTTGCACCGCGATCTCCTCCAGCGTCTCCAGACAGTCTGCCGCAAAGCCCGGTGACATCACCTGGATATGCTTCACGCCCTTTTCGCCCAGCATTTTGAGGGTTTCATCGGTATAAGGCGTCAGCCACGGCTCGCGGCCAAAGCGCGACTGGAAGGTCATCATCACCTTCTCCGGCGGCAGGCCAAGCGCGGAGACCAGCTCACGGGTGGTATCGCGGCAGCGCTGGGGATAGTCGTCCCCTTCATCGGCAAATCGCTGCGGGATCCCGTGGTAGGAGAGCAACAGCAGATCCGGCTCGCCGTGCTTCGCAAAGGAGGCGCGCGCGCTGCTGGCCAGGGCGTTGATATACATGTCGTTATCCGCATAGTCGCGAATAAAGGTCACGGAAGGAATACGGCGTCGGGTCGCCAGAATACGCGCCAGCTCGTCCCAGACGGCGGCTACGGTGGAGCAAGAGTATTGCGGATAGAGCGCCAGCACCACGATATGATCCACGCCCTGCGCCAGCAGTTCCGTAACGGCGCTTTCCAGCGACGGTTTACCGTAGCTCATGCCCAGCACAACCGGCGTATCCGGCAGACGGGCGGCAAGCGCTTTCTCCTGACGACGGCTGTAAACCATCAGCGGCGAACCCTCTTCCATCCAGACGGACTGATAGAGTTTTGCCACGCGCGGCGAACGGATCGGCAGGATCACGCCGCGCAGCAAGGGCCACCACAGCAGGCGCGGGGTATCCACAACGCGCGTATCGCTCAGAAACTGACGCAGATAACGGCTGACCGCTGCGGGGGTTGGGGCTTCGGGGGTACCTAGATTGGCAAGCAGGATGCCGGTTTTCGCCTGACTCATTCACGCCTCATAACCTTTTAACAGGCTGATAAGTGTATCTGAAAAGTGCGTAAACGGAACCAATTGCAGTAAGAGGTAAGATGAGAATATTTCTCACCCGGAGATTCCGGGTGAGAGCGGTGCGATTAGCCGAGGATCTTTTCCAGCTCTGCACGGACTTCAGCGACAGGCCTGGTGCCGTCGACTTTGGCGTATTGAGTGTTACCCGCCTGCGCTTCTTTAGAGTAGTAGCCGATCAGCGGCGCGGTCATCTGATGGTATTCCACCAAGCGCTTACGCACGGTCTCTTCCTGATCGTCTTTACGGGTGGTCAGCTCTTCGCCGGTCACGTCGTCTTTGCCTTCAACCTGCGGCGGATTGAACTTAACGTGGTAAACGCGGCCGGAAGCGGCGTGTACGCGACGACCGATGATACGGTCAACGATCAGCTCGTCCGGTACGTCGAACTCCAGCACGTAGTCCACGTTGATGCCCGCTTCTTTCATGGCATCAGCCTGAGGAATGGTACGCGGGAAGCCGTCCAGCAGGAAACCGTTGCGGCAATCTTCCTGAGTAATGCGTTCTTTCACCAGCGCGATCACCAGCTCATCGGTCACCAGTTTGCCGGCGTCCATAATATCTTTCGCCTGTTTGCCCAGCTCGGAGCCAGATTTAACAGCGGCACGCAGCATGTCACCGGTAGAGATTTGCGGAATACCGTATTTCTCCATGATGAACTGAGCCTGAGTTCCTTTACCCGCGCCCGGAGCGCCAAGCAGAATAATACGCATTGCGAAAATCCCCTCAAAAGTTGGTTCAATTTTTCAAAAGCGCTAAACAATACCATCAGAACGGATGTGGCTCAAGGAAGGCGGGAAGGCTGAAACGGTTAATGAGGGGAATTTATTAGAGGGTGCGTGCTGTTGCCCTCACCCTACCCCTCTCCCACAGGGAGAGGGAACTTTTTCACCCTCTCCCTGTGGGAGAGGGCCGGGGTGAGGGGAAATTAAGCCAGCAACAGCGCATTCACGCGCTTGATGAACTGGTTAGGATCTTCCAGCGTGCCGCGCTCGGCCAGCAGGGACTGATCCAGCAGAAGTTCAACCCACTCGGCAAAGCGTGTCTCGTCCTGCGTCTCGGCCGCGCGTTTCACCAGGGCGTGATCCGGGTTCAGTTCAAAGATGTACTTCACTTCCGGGACGCTCTGGCCCGCAGCGGCGAACAGCTTCGCCATCTGGGTGCTCATCTCGTCGGCTTCGGTGGTGACGATGGCCGGGGTATCGGTCAGACGGTGGGTGAAACGCACCTCTTTCACGCGATCGCCCAGGTGGGTCTTCACGCGCTCAACAAACGGCTCCAGCGCTTTTTCCGCCTCTTTCGCGGTTTCGTCCACTTCATCCGCCAGCTTGTCGATGGACTCATCGGCTTTAGCAACGGACTGGAACGCTTTCCCGCTGAACTCGGTCAGGTAGTTCATCATCCACTCATCGATGCGATCGGAAAGCAGCAGCACTTCGATGCCTTTCTTACGCAGCAGCTCCAGGTGCGGGCTGCTCTTCGCCGCGGCATAGCTGTCGGCGGTGATGTAGTAGATCTTCTCCTGCCCTTCCTTCATGCGGGAGATGTACTCTTCCAGCGACACGGTCTGCTCGGAAGAGTCGGTGTGCGTGGAGGCAAAGCGCAGCAGTTTGGCAATGGCTTCGACGTTGGAGGCGTCTTCCGCCGGGCCCTCTTTCAGCACCAGGCCGAACTGTTTCCAGAAAGTCTGGTATTTTTCTGCGTCGTCTTTCGCCAGCTTGTCCAGCATCTGCAGGGCACGTTTGCTCAGCGCGGTGCGCAGGTTGCGGGTCACGGTGCTGTCCTGCAGGATCTCGCGGGAGACGTTCAGCGGCAGATCGTTGGAGTCGATCAGGCCACGCACAAAGCGCAGGTAGTTCGGCATGAACTGCTCGGCTTCGTCCATGATGAACACGCGCTGGACGTACAGCTTCAGGCCGTGCTTGTGATCGCGGTTCCACATATCCCACGGCGCCTGCGCCGGGATGTACAGCAGGCTGGTGTACTCCTGCTTACCTTCCACACGGTTGTGGCTCCAGGTCAGCGGATCGGTAAAGTCGTGGGCGATGTGCTTGTAGAACTCGGTGTACTCTTCGTCTTTGATCTCAGACTTGTTGCGCGTCCACAGCGCCTGCGCCTTGTTGATCTTCTCCCAGGAGATGACGGTTTCGCCGTCCTGTTCTTCCTGTTTTTCGATCTCGACCGGCAGAGCGATATGGTCAGAATATTTACTGATGATGGAGCGCACGCGCCAGTCGTTGAGGAAGTCGTCTTCCCCTTCGCGCAGATGCAGGGTGATCTCGGTGCCGCGATCGGCTTTGGTGATATCCGCGACGGTGTATTCGCCTTCGCCGTGGGATTCCCAGAACACGCCGCTTTCAGCGCTTTCGCCTGCCGCACGGGTGCGCACGGTGACTTTATCCGCCACGATGAACGCCGAGTAGAAACCGACGCCGAACTGGCCGATCAGCTGGCTGTCTTTCGCCTGATCGGAACCCATCGACTGCAGGAAGGCTTTGGTGCCGGATTTGGCGATGGTGCCAAGGTGGTCAATGGCTTCATCACGGGTCATGCCGATGCCGTTGTCGGCGATGGTCAGGGTGCGGTTCTCTTTATCAAAGGAGACGCGCACGCGCAGTTCGCCGTCACCTTCATACAGCTCTGGCTTCGACAGCGCGCGGAAACGCAGCTTGTCCGCCGCATCAGAGGCGTTAGAGATAAGCTCGCGCAGGAAAATTTCTTTATTGGAATAAAGAGAATGGATCATCAGGTGCAGAAGTTGTTTTACCTCTGACTGGAAACCGCGGGTTTCTTGTCCTTTCATACTAAGTCGACCTCAACAATGCCATTTAATGGGGTTTAAAAGCGTTGAGGGAGAGATGGGGATAAGGGGGAAGGTTTTCAAGCGGAGGCCACAGCTGCAGCCTCCGTTTGGTCAGAAAATAATCTTGTGACGCCCGGCCAGAGAGTGTGACAGCGTGGTGCCGTCCACCATCTCCAGCTCGCCGCCCACCGGAACACCGTGGGCGATACGGCTGGCGTCGACGCCAGACTCCGCGCACAGCTCGGCGATGTAGTTAGCAGTCGCCTCCCCTTCCACCGTTGGGTTGGTGGCGAGGATCACCTCGGTGATCGTTTCCGATTTCAGACGCTGTTCAAGACGGTCCAGCCCGATATCATCCGGCCCGATACCGTCCAGCGGCGACAGGTGGCCCATCAGCACAAAGTAGCGGCCGGAAAACTGCCCGGTCTGTTCAATGGCGTAGATGTCCGCAGGACTCTCCACCACGCAGATCTGACCGTTTTCCTGACGACGCGGATTGGCGCAGATGTTACACACCTCCTGCTCGGTAAAGGTGCGGCAGTCTGCACAGTGACCGATTTCTGACATGGCGCGGGTCAGAGCCTGCGCCAGACGCATGCCGCCGCTGCGATCGCGCTGCAGCAGGGTAAACGCCATGCGCTGCGCTGACTTCGGGCCTACGCCCGGCAGGCAGCGTAGCGCTTCCATTAACTGCGTGAGCAGCGGACTGGTTTGCATCAGAACGGCATCTTAAAGCCCGGTGGCAGCTGCATTCCGGAGGATACAGAGGCCATTTTCTCTTTCTGGGTTTCGTCGATACGGCGTGCAGCATCGTTGAATGCAGCGGCGACCAGATCTTCAAGCATATCTTTGTCGTCTTCGAGCAGGCTTGGGTCGATCTCCACGCGACGGCAGTTATGTGCGCCGTTGATGGTCACTTTGACCAGACCTGCGCCCGATTCGCCGGTGACTTCCATCTGCGCGATCTCTTCCTGCATCTTCTGCATTTTTTCCTGCATCTGCTGGGCCTGCTTCATCAGACCACCCAGACCGCCTTTACCACCAAACATAGGCTTCTCTCTTCTTTCACGTTAAAGATAACAACCGTAAGTCAGACTCACGATCAAATGGGTCGAATACTCTCTTCATCCAGTTCTGCATCAAAGTAGCGCTGCAGGGTCTGAATGTTATTATCCGCGATAATCGACTCACGCGCCTGCGCGAGTTTCTCTTCATAGATGGCCTGACGCCACTCCAGAGGCGTACGCACCGCCGGATTATCATCTTCAATGATGGTCAATTCAACAGGCGCGCCCCGTAATGTGGAGAGCGCCTCAGTCAGCACCTGCTGCGCACCCGCCGAGTTCAGGTGACGCTGACCCGGACGCAGATGCAGGCAGACCCGGTTGCCGTCCTGTTCACGCCAGGCGTTCAGGGCAACCTGCTCCACCAGCTTGGGCAGCTTCAGCTGGCTAACCTCTGCGGCCCAGGCATCACGCTCCAGCGACTCTTCGGCCAGCTTCGCCGAGAGCTCCGGCGTCTTCTCGTGCTCCAGCGCCTTTTTCAGCGCCTTCGGCGTAGCGACCTCCACCTTCACCTCTTCAACGACGGTGGTGGCTTTCCAGCGATAGGCCTCTTTCTTTGCCGGCGCCTGCGGCTCAGGCGTGGACGAGGCAGAACGCGACTGCACCCGATCCGTGACCGAGGCCAGACGTTCAAGCGCGGCGTTATTTACCGGCCGCGCTCTTGCAGGCGCTGCCGGTTCACTCTTTTTTGGTTTGGTTGCTCCCTGCGCGCGTTGCAACTGACTGCGGGCGGCGAGCACCGAACTGGTGGCATCCGACAGCGGCGCATCCTGGCGCGGCGGCGGTGGGGCACTCTGCTGTACGGGCACCTGCGGCGGCGTCAGCACTGCCGTGGGCGCGACCGGGGCAAATGAGGGTTGCTGCACCTCGGGCTCCGGCAGCGGCATGCGCGGATGGAACGCCAGCGCGCGCAGCAGGGTCATTTCGACCCCCATACGTCGGTCGGGGGCAAACGGCAGCTCTTTGCGGCCTATTAACAGGGTTTGATAGTAGAGCTGCACGTCCGTTGGCGGAATGGTTCGCGCCAGCTCGCGCATCCGCTGTTCAATGGCGGCCATATCCGGGCCCAGCGCCGCCGGGGAGAGCTGTACCATCGCAATGCGGTGCAGCAGGCTCAGCATCTCAACCAGCAGGGCTTCCCACTCGATGCCGCGCGCCGCCGAGGCGTTAACCAGCTCCATCACCCGCTCGCCGTTGGCCTCGACCACCGCCTCAATCAGCGACAGGGCCTGATCGTCGTCCAGAGTGCCGAGCATGGTGCTGACTGCCTGAGCGGTCAGCTGTCCGTCGCCGCTGGCAATCGCCTGATCGGTCAGGCTGAGGGCGTCGCGCAGGCTGCCGTCGGCGGCACGCGCCAACAGCTGCAGGGCACGCGGTTCGTGCGTTACCTGCTCTTCATTCAGAATATGTTCGAGCTGATCGCGGATCTGCCCGACGTCCAGCGCCTTCAGATGGAACTGCAAGCAGCGGGATAAGATGGTCACCGGCAGCTTTTGCGGATCGGTGGTCGCCAGCAGGAATTTGACGTGTGCAGGCGGCTCTTCCAGCGTCTTCAGCAGGGCGTTAAAGCTGTGGCGCGACAGCATGTGCACTTCATCGATCAGATAGACCTTGAAGCGGCCACGCGCCGGAGCGTACTGGACGTTATCCAGCAGATCGCGGGTATCTTCGACTTTGGTGCGCGAGGCGGCATCGATCTCAATCAAATCGACAAAGCGCCCCTGCTCGATTTCACGGCAGTTATCGCAGACGCCGCACGGCGTGGCGGTGATCCCGCTTTCGCAGTTGAGGCCTTTCGCCAGCAAACGGGCGATAGAGGTTTTACCGACGCCGCGGGTGCCGGAAAAAAGATAGGCGTGATGAATACGTCCTAGCGATAAGCCGTTCGCCAGGGCGGTCAGCACATGTTCCTGGCCGACAACGTCAGCAAAGGTTTGGGGTCGCCATTTACGGGCTAACACCTGATAACTCATGGGCAGGCTCTGCAACGCTGGAAGGTGGATATTCAGGGGGGTAATGCTAACACAACCTCACCCATTGGGCGAGGTTGCGGGCGGGAGGATTAATGTCCCGGGAATGGCACGAGGCTGTAGCTGGTGATGCCCTGTTTTTCCAGGCGCTGCTCGCCACCCAGATCGAACAGATTGATGATGAAGGCCGCATCGGTCACTTCGCCACCCAGACGACGGATCAGCTTCACGGTCGCTTCGATGGTGCCGCCGGTGGCCAGCAGATCGTCAACCACCAGCACTTTGTCGCCGGGCTTGATCGCATCAACGTGGATCTCAAGCTGGTCGGTGCCGTACTCCAGCTCGTAGCTCTCGGCGATGGTTTCGCGTGGCAGTTTGCGCGGCTTACGCACCGGCACAAAACCGACGCCCATTGCCAGCGCTACCGGGGCACCAAACAGGAAACCACGGGCTTCGGTGCCAACAACTTTGGTGATCCCGGCGTTTTTGTAACGCTCAACCAGCAATTCAATGCTGAGCGCGTACGCTTTTGGGTCTTCCAGCAAGCTGGTGACATCACGGAAAAGAATGCCAGGTTTCGGATAATCCTGGATGCTTTTGATGCTGTTTTTAAGATATTCAAGCTGCTGCGCAGTTGCGGTCATAAATGGATGCCTGATGAAAACGGTGTTACTCACGGAGCGGATAGAGGGTTGGTCAAAGTAACAATCGTTTAACCTTTAACCAGGCCTGCCCGTGCTCGAAAACGGTCGAATTTACTGGCTGCGCACAAGAATTGCAACAGCCATCCTGCGGATTATTGCTTTTGTTGCTTTTCATCAACTACGGGGATCCGCCACATGAAAATCAGCAGGCAGGAGAGGATCGCCAGCAGCAGGATCCGCACCCACATGATTTTTACCATCCATAATGAAATGGCGAAGGTCACGAGGATCACCGCAATGGCCCGCGGCTTTGCGCCAGGCGGCATGGCGCGGTGCTGTTGCCAGTGGCGCAGATAGCCGCCAAACCATGAGCGGTAGAGCAGCCAGTGGTGAAAACGCGGCGAGGAGCGGGCGAAGCACCAGGCCGCCAGTAATATAAAGGGCGTGGTCGGCAGAAGCGGCAAAACGACGCCCAGCGTGCCGAGCACTACCGCAAGCCAGCCAATGATGATTAAAATAGTACGCTGCATAATGCGAATCGTTATCAAACTGAACGGCTACTGTACCACTGGAGAGCAGATTGAAAACAGCCTTGCTTTTACAGACGTTGCAAAATCAGCTGACGGCCCTGCGAACCCAGGCTGCCCCTCTGATGCAGCACGCCACCCTGAAGCCGCGTTTTGACCGGCAGCTGTTCCGCACCCGCAGCACCCTTATTAAAGATTATCTGGATGAAGCCCAGCACAATCTGGATGAGCTGAGCCACGCGGTGGAGAAAGCGCAGACGGAGCAGGTCAACTGGCTGGCCACCCACCTGGCGGAGCAGATCGCCGCCCTGCACCGGGAGATCGCCGCCTGGCCTTTGCGCGTCTGGGACAGCCCGTCAGCGGGGGCGACAAAGTGGCAGCGCAAGCGCCTGGAACATCAGGAGTTTGAGCGGCGGCTGTGTGAGATGAAGTCTGAACGTGAGACGCGGCTGAACCAGGCCGAAACGCTGGAAGAGCAGCAGATGCTGATGCGCGAACTTACCGCGCTGGAGGGGCGGCTTGAACGCTGTCGTAAGGCACTGGATGATATTGAGCGCGTGATTGCGCGTCTGACCCGTTAACAGGAGTAGTGTGTGTCACTGGAAAACGCCCCCGATGAAGTGAAGCTGGCCGTTGATCTGATTATGTTGCTGGAGAATGATGAGATTCCGGCAGAGACGGTGCTGAAGGCGCTGGAGATTGTGAAGCGGGATTTTGAGGGGAAAATACCCTCACCCCTGCCCTCTCCCTGAAAGGGAGAGGGAGCAAATCATTCCCTCGCCCCTTTGGGGAGAGGGTTAGGGTGTGAGGGGTTAGGTTAAGCCGGAGTCGGGTCATCCCCCTTCACTTCACGTTTCACTTCCGTATGCTCGTCGCCCTTCTCATTGCGCAGATGCACTTCAAGCTGGTTGAACGCGATGTTGATGTTGTTCTCGCGGCACAGACGCTCAATGGTGCGGTTCAGCTCATCAACCGTGTAGCTGCGGTCACGCAGTTCACGTACGTACAGACGCAGTTCATGATCCAGCGTGCTCGGGCCGAAGGTGGTGAAGAACACCGACGGTTCCGGATCGTGCATTACTTTCGGGTGATCCATCGCCGCTTTCAGCAGCACTTTTTTCACCGCATCCAGATCGGAGCCGTAGGCCACGCCCAGACGGATCACCACGCGGGTGATGGTGTCGGAGAGCGACCAGTTGATTAACCGCTCGGTGACGAAGGCTTTGTTCGGGATGATCACCTCTTTACGATCGAAGTCGGTGATGGTGGTGGCACGGATACGGATCTTGCTGACGGTCCCCGAGAAGGTGCCGATCGTCACGGTATCGCCAATGCGCACCGGACGTTCGAACAGGATAATCAGACCCGAAACGAAGTTACCGAAGATCTCCTGCAAACCAAAACCAAGACCAACCGACAGCGCCGCCGCCAGCCACTGCAGTTTATCCCACGAGACCCCGAGCGAACCGAAGACGGTCATCGCTCCCGCCACCAGAATCACATAGTTGAGGATGGTGGTGATGGCATACGACGCCCCCTGGCGCATATTCAGGCGCGACAGCACCAGCACTTCCAGTAGGCCAGGTAAGTTGCGGATCAGGGCCCAGGCCACCATCGACGAGACCAGCGCAAACAGCAGGCTGCCCATGGTGACGTTTTTCACCACCGCCGCACCCGCTTCGGTGCCGTTGTAGTGCCACAGGGTAATGCTGTCGAGATAGGCAAAGACGGTAATCAAATCAGACCAGATGGCCCAGAACATCACGCCGAACAGGGCAATCATCACCAGCATGGTGATACGCAGCGTCTGCTGGTTGACCTGCTCCAGAGCGATGGTCGGCTCTTCCTGCGGCTCAGCGCCTTCGGCCCCCTCTTTCACCATGTTCTGCCGACGCGCCAGCGCTCGGCGATAGGCGATACGACGGGCGGCAACGCTCAGCCCGCGCAGGACGGTCTGGTACAGCAGGTTCCAGAAGATCACCAGATAGACGGTTTCAATCCAGCGGCCCGACAGACGCAGAGTGGTATAGAAATAGCCGGTGGCCGTCAGCACCATCAGCGCCAGCGGGATAATGGAGAGCACGGTGACCGTCGCCAGGCGGATGGCGTGGGACTCTTTGTCGCGCCAGCTGTCACGGCACATCGGCCACATCAGCACGCTGATCAACACCAGGTTCAGCAGGATCACGAACTGCCCCAGCACGTCGTCCATCAGGTGCAGCGGAGAGAGTTCCGCCACCACCGACCAGAAGTGCAGCGGCAGCAGCGCCAGGCTGATACGCACGATCTGGCGTCGCCAGTGGCTGGTCAGCTGGGCAGGCATATTGAAGTGGCTCACCGCCACGCCGTCTTTCTCCAGCACTTTCCAGCACAGGCCAAACACCAGCCAGAACAGCGCCAGTTTTTTACTGAAGGCCCACAGCAGATCGCTGACGTTAAGCTGCATGGTGAGCAGGATCAGCCCCGCCGCCAGAATTAACAGGCAGACCGGCAGGGCGCGGATCAGATCGATAAGAATGGCTTTCGGGGTGTGAAGCTGGCTGTCATTACGCAGCTGCCCCACTTCATCAGCCAGCTTCGCCTGGTACTTTTTCAGCCAGCCGAGACGCCAGCGGATTAACCCGGCAATCAACAACAGTGGCAGGCCCGCCAGGAAGGCAAAAGCCACCGCCGGACCGGCTTTCTCCCAGTTAACGGTGATTTTCATCCCTTTAATCTGGTCTTTCAGCATGCCCGGGAAGGATTTGATCCAGTCCCAGTCCATCGGTTTGTTGCTGTTTACCCAGAAAATTTGCTGGGTAAGGATCTCCTGCAGGCTTTTGGAGACGCTCACCAGCTGCTGCTGGTTGATCTGCAGGTTAATGGCCATCATCAGCTGATTGCCCAGCTGTTTATTCAGCTGATCGAGCAGCTCGCGGCGCATATCCACCACCTGCAGCAGCGCATCGTGAACTTCATCATTGACGTCGCTACTGTGCCCCTCTTCCACCTTGGCAACGAAGGCATCGCTCTGGAACAGGGCGTCGCGCTGCTGGTTGACCTCAAACTGCTCCAGACGCAGATCCGCAATGCGGTTGGTCATGTCCTCCAGCTCATCGGCGGAGGGTAAGGTCTGCTGTTGCTGATACAGGATACGCGACAACAGCAGACTGCCTTTCAGGACGGCGATCTGCTCTTTGATGTTGCGTTCAGATTGCAGAGCGCGATCCAGCCAGTTTTTAACTTTGATGTTCTGCTGAACCAGCGAGTTACCGTTTTCGGTGGCGGTAATCAAACGCTGGCTGAGCTGATGGTTTGCATCCAGCTCCTGCTTCACCAGTGGATTTTCCTGGATACGCGCGGTTTCGTCCGGGTTGACGGCCTCCTGCGCGGTTTTCTCCGTCAGGGTCAGTCGCTTGCTGTTGACCGCCTCCTGCAGCAGCTGCAGCTGATGCTCCAGACGGTTGATGTTGGCGGTGACATAATCGCGCTGTTTTTGCAGGGTATCCTGCAGGACGGTGTTGCCCTCAAGGCTCTTACGCTGCTGTTCGATCTGCGCATTCAGCAGCTGCTGCTGCGCCAGCAGTAACGTTTGCTGAGTGGGACGTAACGCCGCCTCGCCCGCAGAGGTGCCGTTCAGGCGATTACGGATCTGCTGCAGCTGTTGAGACGCGGTGTACATCGCATTCTGCACGCGCTCCGGCTGGGTTTGCAGGGAAACCAGCTGGCTGTTGTAGGTGGCGAGATCGCTTTGGGCGGTTTGTAAGTCGTCGAGCAGCTGCGCCACGCGCAGTTCCAGCTGACGCAGGGACAAGGTGGCCAGCGTTTTGCGGGTTTCCGCATCATTATCGACATCGCCCAGCGCATTGAGGCTCTCGGTTGCCTTACGCATCGTTTCCGGTGCCTGAGCCACCTTCTGGCGTAACTGCGTGGTTTCCGCTTTGACCCGCTCGAGCTTGTCGACGGTCTCCAGGGTTTCCGTCAGATCCTGCTGAACCAGTTTGTCCTGCGGAGTAAGTTCTTTCTGTTTACTCAGGGCATCAAGCTGGGTCTGGATATCTGCCCGCGTTGGCGTGTCACTGGTATTATCGGCACGCGCTAACGCCGCCGGTGATGCCATGAATGCGAGAAAGAAAACCAGAATAAAGGCCAGGAGAGGATGCTGTTTGCGTGTGTAGTGCAACATAGTTATATGTAATTCGTGTGATGAATGACGAAAAAAGACCGGCGTGCAGAATATCACGGCAATCGGGTGCAATATAGCGCCAACGGATGGCTCCCGGATAATTCCTGGCCGTCAGGCTGGGAGCGATTAAGGCTGGGCGCGCAGCGTCGGGCAGAGCTGGTACATCTCAAGCAGGATGGCCACGTAATCACGGGCTTCACGTTGTAAATCAAAAGACTGGGGGGCAAAAAGCCAGTTTTCCATAATGCCGGAAATATAGCTGCGCATTAAGATAGCAGCGCGGCGGGTCAACAAATTAGCGGGCAACATATTAGCTTTAATACAGTGCGTGAGAGTCTGTTCAATACGATCGTAACTTTCGAGACATAAACTGCGCTGTGCCTGTTGCACAACGGCCATTTCCCCGACAAACTCGCATTTGTGGAAAATGATCTCCATCATCAGGCGGCGGCGCTCCTCAATAACAGTCGCCTCAAGGATATAGACCAGAATCTCTCTTAAAACTGAGAGTGGATCGTCGGGGAATTTTGCCCGATACTCAGTCTCAAGATCCCCAATACTGGATTCTGAAAGCTCCCAAATTTCACTAAATAAATCTGACTTATTTTTGAAATGCCAGTAAATCGCTCCCCGGGTTACCCCAGCAGCCTGCGCAATCTGTGCCAGCGAAGTGGAAGATACCCCCTGTTGCGAGAACAAACGCAAAGCAACATCAAGGATATGCTGGCGTGTCGCAAGTGCTTGTTGTTTGGTTTTTCGTGCCATACGCTGGTGAAATTACAGGAGTCAGATTTACATACATTTATGAATGTATGTACCATAGCACGACGATAATATAAACGCAGCAATGGGTTTGTGGACGCGTGATCCATTGATCAATTTGAAATCGGAAACTCGAGGTTTACATATGAACAAAAACAGAGGGTTAACGCCTCTGGCGATCGTTCTGATGCTCTCAGGCAGCTTAGCGCTTACAGGATGTGACGAAAAACAGGCTCAACAAGGGGCTCAGCAGGCGCCAGAAGTTGGCGTCGTGACGCTCAAATCCGAACCTCTCCAGATAAAAACAGAATTACCCGGCCGAACCAGCGCTTACCGCATTGCTGAAGTGCGTCCACAGGTGAGTGGCATCATCCTGAAACGTAATTTTACGGAAGGGGGTGATGTTAAAGCAGGTGATTCTCTGTATCAGATTGATCCCGCTACCTACCAGGCTAATTACGAAAGTGCCAAGGGCGATTTGGCTAAAGCCCAGGCTGCGGCAAAAATTGCCCAGCTGACCGTCAGCCGTTATCAGAAACTCATTGGTACGAAGTACATTAGCCAACAGGAATACGATAGTGCCCTGGCCGATGCTCAGCAGGCTAACGCTGCCGTTACCGCTGCGAAAGCCGCCGTTGAAACCGCACGCATCAACCTGGCCTATACCAAAGTGACTTCTCCTATCAGCGGCCGCATTGGTAAATCGGCAGTGACCGAAGGTGCGCTGGTGCAGAACGGCCAGACTACCGCGCTGGCTACCGTGCAGCAGCTTGACCCGATCTACGTCGATGTCACCCAGTCGAGCAATGATTTCCTGCGCCTGAAACAGGAGCTGGAGAACGGCACCCTGAAGCAGGAAAATGGCAAAGCGAAAGTAGAGCTGATCACCAGCGACGGCATTAAGTTCCCACAGGCCGGCAGCCTCGAGTTCTCTGACGTGACGGTCGATCAGACCACCGGTTCTATTACTCTGCGCGCCCTCTTCCCGAACCCGAACCATACGCTGTTACCAGGTATGTTTGTTCGCGCAAGTCTGGAAGAAGGGACTAACCCAACCGCACTGCTGGTTCCACAGCAGGGTGTGACCCGTACGCCGCGCGGCGATGCCAGTGCCATGGTCATCGGCGCTGAAGACAAAGTCGAAGTCCGTCAGATCACCGCCACCCAGGCAATTGGTGACAAATGGCTGGTCACCGACGGTCTGAAAGATGGCGATCGCGTCATTATTACCGGTTTACAAAAGGTTCGCCCTGGCGCCCAGGTTAAAGCGCAAGAGGTCACGTCTGACAATCAACAACAAGCCTCCGCAGGCGGCCAGTCAGAACAACCTAAGTCTTAACTTAAACAGGAGCCGTTAAGACATGCCTAATTTCTTTATCGATCGCCCCATTTTTGCGTGGGTGATCGCCATTATCATCATGCTAGCCGGGGGACTTGCGATCCTGAAGCTGCCTGTCGCGCAATACCCAACTATTGCGCCGCCGGCGGTGACGATCTCCGCAACCTACCCTGGGGCTGATGCCAAAACGGTGCAGGACACCGTGACTCAGGTTATCGAACAGAACATGAACGGTATCGATAACCTGATGTACATGTCCTCCAACAGTGACTCCACCGGTACGGTGCAGATCACGCTGACCTTCCAGTCCGGTACGGATGCGGATATCGCGCAGGTTCAGGTGCAGAACAAACTGCAGCTGGCGATGCCGTTACTGCCGCAGGAAGTCCAACAGCAGGGTGTGAGCGTGGAGAAATCCTCCAGCAGCTTCCTGATGGTTGTCGGCGTTATCAACACCAACGGCACCATGACGCAGGAGGATATTTCCGACTACGTGGGCGCCAACATGAAGGACGCCATCAGCCGTACTTCAGGCGTGGGTGATGTGCAGCTGTTCGGTTCCCAGTACGCGATGCGTATCTGGATGGATCCGAACAAACTGAACAACTTCCAGCTGACGCCGGTAGACGTGATCACCGCGATTAAAGCCCAGAACGCCCAGGTTGCAGCCGGTCAGTTAGGCGGTACGCCGCCGGTGAAAGGCCAGCAGCTGAACGCCTCGATCATCGCGCAGACCCGTCTGACCTCGGCAGATGAATTCAGTAAAATTCTGCTGAAAGTGAATCCGGACGGTTCTCAGGTACGCCTGCGTGACGTGGCGAAGGTTGAGCTGGGCGGTGAGAACTACGACGTTATCGCCAAGTTTAACGGCCAGCCGGCTTCCGGTCTGGGGATTAAACTGGCGACCGGTGCTAACGCCCTGGATACGGCGACAGCGATCCGTGCCGAGCTGAAGAAAATGGAACCGTTCTTCCCGTCAGGCCTGAAAATCGTTTACCCGTATGACACCACGCCGTTCGTGAAAATCTCTATTCACGAGGTAATCAAAACGCTGGTCGAAGCGATCATCCTGGTCTTCCTGGTGATGTATCTGTTCCTGCAAAACTTCCGTGCGACGCTGATTCCAACCATCGCCGTGCCGGTCGTTCTGTTGGGGACGTTCGCGATCCTCTCGGCCTTCGGCTTCTCGATAAACACCTTGACGATGTTCGGGATGGTGCTGGCGATAGGCCTGCTCGTGGATGACGCCATCGTGGTGGTAGAAAACGTCGAGCGTGTCATGTCCGAAGAGGGACTGCCGCCGAAGGAAGCGACCCGTAAATCGATGGGTCAGATCCAGGGCGCGCTGGTCGGTATCGCCATGGTGCTGTCAGCCGTATTTATCCCGATGGCCTTCTTCGGTGGCTCTACCGGCGCGATCTATCGTCAGTTCTCAATCACCATCGTCTCGGCGATGGCTCTGTCGGTACTGGTTGCGTTGATCCTGACCCCGGCACTGTGCGCCACCATGCTGAAACCGGTGGCCAAAGGCGATCACGGCGAGAACAAAAAAGGCTTCTTCGGCTGGTTTAACCGCATGTTTGATAAGAGCACGCACCATTACACCGACAGCGTGGGCAACATCCTGCGCAGCACCGGTCGTTATTTGCTGCTGTATATCATCATCGTGGTCGGCATGGCGTACCTGTTTGTTCGTCTGCCAAGCTCCTTCCTGCCGGACGAAGACCAGGGCGTATTCCTGACCATGGCCCAGCTGCCAGCAGGCGCTTCCCAGGAACGTACTCAGAAAGTGCTGGATGAGGTGACGGATTACTACCTCAACAAAGAGAAAGCCAACGTTGAATCGGTGTTTGCGGTTAACGGCTTTGGCTTTGCGGGTCGTGGTCAGAACACCGGTATCGCCTTCGTTTCGCTGAAAGACTGGGCTGAACGTCCGGGTGAAGAGAACAAGGTTGAAGCTATTACCGGCCGTGCGATGGGCACCTTCTCGCAGATTAAAGATGCGATGGTCTTTGCCTTCAACCTCCCAGCGATCGTTGAGCTGGGTACGGCCACCGGCTTCGACTTCCAGCTTATCGACCAGGGCGGTCTGGGCCATGAGAAACTGACTCAGGCGCGTAACCAGCTGTTTGGCGAAGTGGCGAAGCATCCCGATCTGCTGGTGGGCGTGCGTCCTAACGGCCTGGAAGATACGCCGCAGTTCAAAGTGGATATCGATCAGGAAAAAGCCCAGGCGCTTGGCGTCTCTATTAGTGACATCAACACTACGCTGGGCGCGGCCTGGGGTGGTAGCTACGTCAACG
Organism: Leclercia sp.; assembly: GCF_036780805.1. Classification (NCBI taxonomy): domain Bacteria; kingdom Pseudomonadati; phylum Pseudomonadota; class Gammaproteobacteria; order Enterobacterales; family Enterobacteriaceae; genus Leclercia; species Leclercia sp. The sequence goes on from NZ_DAIQCE010000002.1 coordinate 259,981, forward strand.
ACTTCATCGACCGCGGTCGTGTGAAGAAGGTGTACGTGATGTCTGAGGCGCAGTACCGTATGTTGCCGAACGATATCAACAACTGGTACGTTCGCGGCAGCAACGGGCAGATGGTGCCATTCGCCGCCTTCTCCACCTCACGCTGGGAGTACGGCTCACCGCGTCTGGAACGTTACAACGGTCTGCCATCAATGGAGATCCTGGGTCAGGCGGCACCGGGCAGAAGTACCGGTGAGGCCATGAACCTGATGGAAGAGCTGGCGCGTAAACTGCCAGCGGGTATCGGCTACGACTGGACGGGAATGTCCTATCAGGAACGTCTGTCCGGCAACCAGGCCCCTGCCCTGTATGCCATCTCCCTGATTGTGGTATTCCTCTGTCTGGCAGCGCTGTATGAGAGCTGGTCGATTCCGTTCTCGGTTATGCTGGTTGTGCCACTGGGGGTCATTGGTGCCCTCTTGGCGGCCACCTTCCGTAGCCTGACGAACGACGTTTACTTCCAGGTGGGCCTGCTGACAACCATTGGCTTGTCGGCGAAGAACGCGATATTGATCGTCGAATTCGCCAAAGATCTGATGGATAAAGAAGGCAAAGGTCTGATTGAAGCGACGCTGGAAGCGGTCCGTATGCGTCTGCGTCCAATTCTGATGACCTCCCTGGCATTTATCCTCGGGGTTATGCCACTGGTCATCAGCTCGGGTGCAGGCTCCGGCGCACAGAACGCCGTAGGTACCGGCGTGATGGGCGGGATGGTGACTGCGACCATCCTGGCAATCTTCTTCGTTCCGGTCTTCTTTGTGGTCGTACGCCGTCGTTTCAGCCGTAAAAACGACGACATCGAACACAACCATCCGGTGTAAAGACCAGGATTTTGCTGTTAACCGTTAAAAAGGCCGCTAATGCGGCCTTTTTTTTGGCAATTGAAAATCATAAAATAAGCTTATTGGCGGTTTATATATTTTATGTCAGCTTTAAACGACTTATCATATTTAACCCAATCCTCTTACACAAATTCTCAAATTCTTGCGTTGCTTCTTAGTTATTAAGAGTATTCCTGGTGTTTTTTGAATATGAGCGCGACTGGTAGCGATTATAGAAACAGCTGAAAAATCTTGCTGGAGGATAAGAGGAACTCCACATCAGGATAAAACAATATATAACATAGCGACCGCAAAATCCTTTAACCTGCAGCGTAATTGTAATTTTTCGTAATAGCGCGGTGAAATCCTGATTAGAGTAGATTATAGTTACAGACAAGACGCATTACAGTAGTCGTTGACGCTAAGTCAGTTGTACCCTTCCCGACAACGATGTTCGGTGAGTAAAAAATCACTCAGAAAGGGGATGCGCTATGGACGAATACTCGCCAAAAAGGCAAGATATTGCACAGTTGAAATTCCTTTGTGAATCCCTGTACCATGACTGCCTTTCCAATCTCGATGAAAGCAACCATGGCTGGGTCAATGACCCTACTTCTGCCATAAATTTGCAGCTAAACGAGTTGATTGAGCATATAGCAACCTTCGCCCTTAATTATAAAATTAAGTATAACGAAGATAATAAGTTGATTGAGCAAATTGACGAATACCTGGATGACACTTTTATGTTATTCAGCAGCTACGGCATTAACGCACAGGATTTGCAAAAATGGCGTAAATCGGGCAATCGGCTTTTTCGTTGTTTTGTCAATGCAAGCAGGGCTAACCCGTTAGCTACTCCGGTTAAAATTATTACAAACAATTAGGTGAATTTATGTCTGATAAACCATTAACCAAGACTGATTATTTGATGCGTTTGCGACGTTGTCAGTCAATTGACACCCTTGAACGTGTGATTGAGAAAAATAAATACGAGCTTTCTGATAATGAGTTAGCGGTATTCTATTCCGCAGCGGATCATCGTCTGGCTGAACTCACCATGAATAAGCTGTACGATAAAATTCCTACCGCGGTGTGGAAATTTGTACGCTGATTGGGTGACTTACACCAAACAGATTCACCGCATCATCTGACCCGCCCTTTCCCGGCAACTGTTATGTTTTTTCTTAGCGTAACTGTTACTTTCCACAAACATTGTGGTCACTTAAAATACACGGATCCCCCGTTTTAAGTTGATTTGAGAAAGGGCAGAAGATGACCGAGATACAACGCCTGCTTACCGAAACCATTGATGATCTCAATGTACGCGAAAAGCGTGACAACAAACCGCGCTTTAGCATCAGCTTTATTCGCAAACATCCAGGCCTGTTTGTCGCCATGTATGCCGCCTGGTTAGCAACGCTGGTGGTAATGCTGCAGTCGGACACGCTGATCGGTTCCGTCTGGCTCCTGGTGGTCTTGTTCGTCGTCTTTAACGCCTTCTTCTTCTTTGACGTCAATCCACGCTACCGCTATGAAGATATTGATGTGCTCGATTTTCGCGTCTGCTACAACGGTGAGTGGTACAACACCCGCTATGTACCCAACCAGCTGATCGACAGTATCCTGCACTCCCCCCAGGTTGAGTCGCAGCAAAAAGAGAAACTACAAAAAATGATCGCCACTAAAGGCGAACTCTCTTTCTACGACGTCTTCACCCTTTCCCGCGTGGCCGCCTGATGCCCGCGCAGGCCTGCCGCCAGCAGCCTCGCTGTTAGCGGCAAGCCTCCTGCTCTGACCTAACGTTTCTTCTTACGCCCCTGCACCGCCTTGAAGCGCGGATTGGATTTACATATCACATACAGCCGCCCCTTACGTTTGACGATCTGGCAATCCGCATGACGTTGTTTTGCACTGCGCAATGAATTCAGAACCTGCATTGTTTATCCCCACTGAGTGATTTGTTATAACATAACAATTAGCATATCCGAGCGACGGTGGAAACACAACCTGTGATGGATAGCGGAATGAAATCAATGCCAGCGGTGTACTATGACGCTACACTTCAGCGTAGCTTTCCGTCTTAATGTCATCGACTTGTGCGCCCCTCGCCCGGCGTTATAAAAGGAAACAGGAGCATGACGACCCGACACCTGGTTAGTGTGGTGACCTGCGTACTCATTATTGCAGTGCTTGTTCCTGTGTGCCTGAGCGTCTGGCTGGCGCACCGTAATGCGGAAGATAAGTTTGTTGACGATCTGAACGACTACTCTTCGCGCGTCCAGATCCGTACCGACAGAGTGGTTACCCAGGCCAAATCCGCGCTCACTGAAATGCAGGCCTTCAAAGGCATCCCCTGCAGTCGCGAACATGCGCTGGCGATGCGCCGCGCCTCTTTCTCCTGGCGTTATATCCAGGAAGTGATCTACGTTGACGATCTCACCCCGCGTTGCTCTTCGCTGGAACAGGAGAGCAAGGCCGCCCCCTTTCCCCCGGCACTGCGAATCACTTCCGATGGCTATCGGGCATGGGTTACCTCGCACAACGATCTCAATCTGAAGCGCTATATGGCCGCCATCGGCACAGGCCACTATATCGTGATGATCGATCCGGCCTCGCTGATCGACGTGATCCCCTTTGGCTCCTGGCCGATCGATGTCGCGCTGGTCGGTATTCGCCGAAATATTGTTTTTGCCAGCAGCAATAGCCTGGATATGCAGGTGTTCAATAAAATGCAGCGGGATGGCAACGCGCATTTTCAACATGACGGTGCGATGTACGATGTGCACAACGTGCCCGATTTAGGATTTGCCATTGTGGCCTGGGCTTCCCTGAAGCCGTTAAAAGAGAGTTGGCACCACCAGCTTTATTTCTGGCTGCCATTTGGCATGCTGATCAGTTTGCTGACGGCCGGGTTTGTCTTGCGCGTCTTACGCCGCCTGCAATCGCCCCGCCATCGCCTGCTGGACGCCATCAATAGTCGGGAGTTTCAGGTTCATTTCCAGCCGATTGTCGCATTAAGCAGCGGCAGACTGACCGGGGCGGAAGCACTCGCCCGCTGGCCGCAGCAGGACGACAGCTATCTCTCTCCCGATATTTTCGTCTCCCTGGCGGAGCAGACTGGCCTGATGAGTCAGCTGACCGCGCTTATCATCGAAAAAGTGTTTGAGGAGATGGGGGAGTGGCTGCGCCAGCATCCGGACCAGCATATCTCGATTAACCTTGCTCCCGCGGATTTGATCTCGGGTACGGTGCCTCCGCTGCTGAGCCGTCTTCTGAATCAGTGGCAGATCCCACCCTCGCAAATTGCGCTGGAGCTGACCGAGCGGGGTTTTGCCGATCCCACCGTCAGCGCCCCGGCCATTGCCGGATTCCGGCGCGCAGGGCACTCTGTCTATATTGATGATTTCGGCACCGGATACTCCAGCCTCAGCTATCTGCAGGATCTGGACGTTGATACCCTGAAAATCGATAAGTCATTCGTCGACGCGCTGGAGTACAAAAACGTGACGCCGCATATTATCGAGATGGCGCGTTCTCTCAATCTGACGATGGTGGCGGAAGGGATTGAAACCGAAGGCCAGCTGACCTGGCTACGCCGCCACGGCGTGCAGTACGGTCAGGGCTGGTTTTACAGTAAAGCGCTGCCAAAAGAGGCGTTTATTCAGTGGGCGGAGCTTAATCTCGCCTCCCAGGCACACGAATAACACCCGGCGGTAAGCGCCGCCGGGCTCCACGCTTATTCGTCCAGTAGCGGCGAGAAGCCGCCATAAATCATCCGTTTACCGTCGAACGGCATCGACTCGCCAAATTCTTTCATTCGGGGATCGCTCATCATCTTCCGGTTCGCTTCATCGCGAACCTCTCTGGAAGGGTATTCGATCCAGCTGAAGACCACTTCTTCGTTCTCTTCCGCCTTCACCGCCAGACGAAAGTCCGTTAATTTGCCGTCGGGTACGTCATCTGCCCAACACTCTACGATGCGAAGCGCGCCAAACTCTTTAAACAGTGGCGCGGCTTTCGCTGCCATCTCGCGATAAGCCTCCTTATTATTCGCGGGAACGGCAACCACAAAACCATCGACATACTTCATCAGATAAACCTCCGAAGTGAATGTGCGGCCATAGGGTGTGGCCGCATCAGCGATTAAGTTTAGTTCTGTTGCCAGCTAAAGGCGTAACGCACCTTTTTCCCTTGCAGAATAAACTCCGGCGACACGCTGGGGCTCCAGGAGTCATCTCCACCGACGCCCATATGGAACGCATCCAGATTCAGCCAGCAGCCGGGCTCTTCCCGTAACAGATGGTGATGGGAGGTCTCGCGCAGCTGCGTCTGGCTATAGCGACTCACGCCAAAGTGGAAGTCGCCGTCCAGCTGATGCTGCCCCAGCGTCAGCTGCCGGGTATCGCAGCGCAGGCCGTTTTCGGTCGGGAAAATATAGGGGGTATGCAGCGCCGCCAGCGGCAGCGTCCAGCGTCCCTGGCGGGCGGCAAGTTTGCGATCCGGGTAGTTCTCCCAGGGTCCGAGCCCGTTCCAGCTTACGGTTTGCGGCACCCGCGCCAGCTGACAGGTCAGCCCGATACGCGCAGGCTCTGGTATGTCGCTCGCCACCTGCACCTCAACGTCGCCCTGCAGCACGCCATGGCTGTCGATGCGCCAGCATTTGCGGCTCAGGAACAGCACATGGTTGCCGTGCTCCCAGGCATGCAGGGTAGAGATTTCCACCACCTGCTCCAGCTGCTCGCCAACGCACTCGAGCAGGCGCGGCGTCAGGCTGTACATCCCCGCCGCTTTCCAGCGCTCCACCCAGGCATTCGGATCGATGCGGGTCGCTTCGCTGACCCCGATATCGTTATCCAGCGGAGCGCGGGTGAAGTTGTCGGTCAGCGGCGCGAGCAGCGTCGCCTCCCCCTCCCGCCACCACTGGGTCAGATCGCCGCTGGTGCGGTTAAACTGCCAGCGCTGCTGCCGATGGGTCACCACCAGCGCGTCATCTTCACGCGTAAGCTGAGGTGCGACCCCGGCAACCTTTGGCGGAGCGATAAGTAACGGGGCGGGAAGCGGCCATTGATCCCAGGCACTGAGATAGTTTTCCGCAGACCACGGCGTGGCCGCGGGCTGGAAGACCTCAACGTTCAGCCACAGCTCACCCGGTGCCGCCGTCCACTCCGGCAGCGCGATCTCCAGCCGTTGCGTACCTTGTGCCGGGATGTTAAGCGCCACCACCTCAGAGGCCAGCACCTCGCCATCCCGCATCACCGACCAGCGCAGCTGCTCGTTATCGGTCTGGCGGAAGAGATAATCGCTGTGCACCTCTATCACCAGCGGCGAGTGGCTGACCAGGGTAAAGGTGAAGAATTGCTGGGCACGCTGGGCTTCATAAAGGGCCGGATGCGGCGTGCGGTCGGGGAAGACCAGCCCGTTCAGGCAGAACTGACGGTCGTTAGGTTTATCGCCAAAATCACCGCCGTAGGCCCAGAAGGGGTTGCCCTGCTCGTCATGCTTCGTCAGCGCCTGGTCCACCCAGTCCCAGACGAAACCACCCTGCAGCCGAGGATGCTTACGGAAAGCATCCCAGTATTTTGCGAACCCGCCAAAGCTGTTGCCCATCGCGTGGGCATACTCGCAGAGGATCAGCGGACGCGTCTCATCCGGCATGCCGATCCACTTTTTAAGGGACCACTTCGGTACCGCCGGGAAGGGCTGATCCTGATCGACGCGGGCATACATCGGACAAACAATATCGGTGGCAGCGGTGTTGGCTCCGCCGCCCTCATACTGCACCGGACGGGTGGGGTCCGTCGCCTTCACCCAGCGGTAAAGGGCATCGTGGTTGGCCCCGTGGCCGGATTCATTGCCCAGGGACCAGATAATAATCGACGGATGATTGCGATCGCGCTGCACCATACGGGTGACGCGCTCGCTCATGGCTGGCAGCCAGCGCGGATCGTCAGCCAGACGGCTCATCGGCACCATCCCGTGGGTTTCGATGTTAGCCTCATCCACCACGTACAACCCGTAGCGATCGCACAGGCGATACCAGAGCGGGTGGTTAGGGTAGTGCGAACAGCGCACGGCGTTAAAGTTGTGCTGCTTCATCAGCTCAATGTCGCGGCGCATGGTGGCTTCGTCCATCACCTGCCCGCGCTCAGGGTGATGCTCGTGGCGGTTCACGCCACGGATCAGCAGCGGCTTGCCGTTGAGCTTCAGCAGCCCGTTGCTAATGTCGACCCGCCGGAAACCGACGTCGCAGGCTTCAACGTCCAGCACCTGGCCCTGCCCGTCGCGTAGCACGAGGGTTAAGCGGTAAAGGGCGGGGATTTCCGCGCTCCAAAGCGCCGGTTGATCCACCTTCAGGGAGACATTCACCCTCTCCTGCCAGTAGCCGCGCTCGTCTACGATGGCCGAGCCCGGCGTGCCGGTGGCGCTGGCGATACACTCCCCTGCCCGCCACAGATTGACGTTGACCTCGCAGCCCGCGTAGTCGGATCCGCCGAGGGTCAGCGCCAGCTGAAGTTCGGCGCGATCGTAGTCGGCGTTCAGCTCGGTGACGACATGGTAATCGGCAATATGGGTGTCAGGTTTGTGCAGCAGGGTCACATCCCGAAAGATACCGCTCATCCGCCACATATCCTGATCTTCCAGGTAGCTGCCGTCGCACCAGCGAAGCACCATCACCGCCAGGCGGTTGCTGCCCGGGCGCAGGAACGAGGAAACATCAAACTCCGCAGGCAGGCGGCTGTCCTGGGAATAGCCGACCCACAGCCCGTTGCACCACAGGTAAAACGCTGAGTTGACGCCGTCAAACACCAGCCGCGTCTGCCCGCTCTCGAGCCAGCGGGCGTCCATATCGAATGTGAGCGAGTAACAACCGGTCGGGTTCTCCGCCGGCACAAACGGCGGATTAACCGCAATCGGATAGGTCACGTTGGTGTAGATCGGCGTGTCAAAGCCCTGCATTTGCCAGTTGGAGGGAACGGGCATTACCACCGCATCCGCGCAATCCTCCTGTGTCCAGCTATCGGGAACCTGCTCCGGTGCGGCAAAAAAGCTGAACTGCCAGTCGCCGTTTAGCGAGCGAACGGAAGCGGAGTCGCCCTCCTCCCGTGCCGCCTGCTCGTCACGCCAGCCGCTGAGCGGCACGTGGGCAGGGAGTCGGTTCCATTGGGTGACGCCGGGGTTTTCCCAGTCACGACGCGTTATCAGGGTGCTGAGGGTCAGCGGAGCAGGATGGGACATAATTACCTCTTTGCGAAGCGCTCACAATTTTTAATTACAATGCCCTGTCGGGGTGACAGGGTAAAGCGGGAGAGCATCATGAAGCGATGGCGATCACAAAAGCGTTAGCGACGCGCCAGCTGTTCGGCCAGCAGTGCCAGGGATTTTAGCTGCTGAGCCAGATCGTCACTCCCCTGGGGGATCCCTTCTCGCGCCGTGGAGTGACGCTCGATCAGGGTGACCGGGAGACGGGTTTGCGCCGGATCCTGTCCGGCGTGGTCCTGCTGCGCCAGCAGCCACTCCACGCTGCGCAGCCCGGCCTCGCGAAAGGCCTGGCGAACGGTGGTGAGCGGCGGGGTAAACCAGGCGCTGTCGGTGGTATCGTCAAACCCCACCACCGAGAGCTGGCCTGGCACGGCAATGCCCTTTTCGGCACAGGCGCGCATCACGCCGAGCGCCATCTGATCGTTTGCCACCAGGATCGCCTGCGGAGGCGTGGCCCCGGCCAGCAGCTGATGGCCTTTTTCGTAACCCGAGGCGGCGCTCCAGTCGCCCTGCGCGATGGCGCAGGGTTGCACACCCGCCGCATCCAGGGTGGACAACCAGCCCGCCAGACGGGCGCGCGCCGAAACGGAACTTTGCGGCCCGCCAAGCAGGGCGATCCGCCGATGGCCTAGCGCCAGCAGGTGTTGCGCCCCGAGGGTTGCTCCCTGTTCGGCATCAAATACCAGGCTGTGCACCCGGGCGGTGGGCGAGACATCCAGAAATAATACCGGCACCGGAACGGCCTGCGCCCGCAGGCTTTCTGCCAGCTCGTCCTCCAGCGGCACGTTGACCAGCAATGCCTCCACCCGCTGGGCCAGCAGCTCCTGTACGGCGGCCAGACACTGCTGCGGATTTTCGACCATTGAGATCAATACGCTCGCTCCGCGCTCCCCTGCCCGGGTCTTCACCGCCGAGGCAATTTGCGAGGGAGCATGGAGGGCCAGATCGGTGGTGATCAGCCCCAGGGTGCGGGTGCGTTTACCCGCCAGCTGCTGGGCGCCGCGGTTGGGAACATAGTGCAGCTCGGCCATCGCCTGCAGCACTTTCTCCCGGGTCCGTGCGGAGACATGCGCCGCATCATTAATGACCCGCGAGACGGTTTGATAGGACACGCCCGCCAGGCGGGCAACATCGTAAAGGGTTATGGCTTTCATGCGCGTCGCATTGCAATGACTGATACCTCTATTCTGTCATAACCCACTGCGTAAAGCATGTGAGCGCTTCGCAAAATCAGACAACGCGCTCAGGCTGAGGGGCTAAGATGCGCGGCTTCTGACGAAACCACGGCAGGCAGATCTGGATCAGCGGGCCAATACTTAACGCATACAGCACGGTGCCCACGCCAAACGTGCCCCCCAGCACGCAGCCAATCAGCAGGACTGAAATCTCAATCGCCGTGCGCACGCTGCGAACCGACCAGCCGGTGCGGGCATTGATCCCGGTCATCAGGCCATCGCGCGGTCCGGCGCCAAAACCAGCCCCAATGTACATGCCGGTCGCCAGCGCATTGACAATCACCGCGCTGATCAGCAACAGGCTGCGCGCCACCAGGGAGTCGATAGCGGGAATAAACATCAGCGCGACGTCGGCAGCCAGACCAATGGCAATCACGTTACTGATAGTGCCGAGGCCCGGGCGCTGTCGCAGCGGGATCCAGAACAGCAGCACCAGCACACCGGTCAGGATGATGACGGTGCCAATATCCATTGCCAGCAGTTTTGCCACCCCAAGGTGAAACACATTCCAGGGATCGGCCCCCAGATCCGATCGAACAAACATCGCCGTTGACAGCCCATACAGGCTCAATCCGACATAAAGCTGAAGTAATCGACGCAACATGATCTTTCTCCGGTTATCTCTGCTTTCATCATTACCTGAAATGGCACTATGATTAATGTCCAGTTTTGAGAAAGTGGACTGCTTATGTCATCGCGTCGATTTGGAAGCCAGTCATTAGTTCGCCTGTTGGGCCACTGGCAGCAGGAGAGCTCCCGCACCCCGCTGTGGCGCCAGCTGGCCGATGCGCTACGCCTGCTGATCCTCGACGGCAGGCTGGCGCTGGATACGCGCCTGCCGGGCGAGCGCGAGCTGGCTTTAACCCTGGAGGTGAGCCGTACCACCGTCAGCAGCGCGCTTGCGCATCTGCGCGATGAAGGCTATCTCGAAAGCCGCCATGGCAGCGGATCCCTGGTGATCCTGCCTGACAGCCGCACGCCCCCTACCCGCGCCAACGCCAGCGCGGCGCTGGATCTCTCAACCGCCGCACTGGGTGCCGGGCCGGAAATCCATCAGGCCTATACCCATGCCCTGACCGCCATTACGCAGCATCTGACGCAAACCGGGTACGACCAGATAGGATTGCTGGCATTACGCGAGGCCATTGCCGCGCGCTACACGGCACGCGGCCTGCCTACCCGGGCGGAAGAGGTGATGGTGGTTAACGGTGCGGTCAGCGGGCTGGCGCTGGTGCTGCGGATGTTCACCGGGCCCGGCGATAGGGTGGTGGTGGATCATCCCACCTACCCGCTGGCTATCGCCGCCATTCAGGGCGCATCCTGCCGGCCAGTTGGCGTATCGCTGCCGCAGAGCGGCTGGGATATCGACGGTTTTGCCGCTACGCTCGCCCAGACCGCGCCGCGCCTGGCGTACCTGATGCCGGACTTTCACAACCCCACCGGCCGCTGCATGGACGCGGCCAGCCGTGAGGCTATCGCCGCCATTGCTGCCCGGGCCCGCACCACGCTGGTGGTGGATGAAACCATGGTCGATCTCTGGTTCGATTCCCCACCGCCGCCGCCGCTGGCCTCCTTCTGTCCGAACGGCAATGTCATTACCCTCGGCTCGGCGGGAAAAAGTTTCTGGGGAGGTTTGCGTCTGGGCTGGATTCGCGCCCCGGCGCGAACCATCGCGACGCTGGCGCAGACCCGCGATACGCTCGATCTCGGTTCGCCGCTGCTGGAGCAGCTGGCAACCCTGTGGTTAATCGAGAATGGCGAGACATTTTTACCGGCGCGGCGGCAGATGCTGCGCGAGCGATGCGATCGCTGTGCGGCATTACTGCGGGAACATTTTCCACAGTGGCGTTTCCAGATACCGGAAGGCGGTCTCTCCTATTGGGTGGAGCTGCCGGATATGCTGGCCACCCAGCTGGCTACCCGCGCCGAAGCGGCAGGTATTCATCTGGGAACCGGTACGCGCTTTGGCCTTTCCGGGGCTTTTGACCGCTATCTACGGATGCCCTTTTCGCTGGAACCCGCGGAGCTGGAAAGTGCGCTGATACGGATCAAGCCGCTGTGGCTGGCGTTGATTAAAAGCGGACAATCGTTAAAACGCACCCTTGTATAATGTCTGCAACGGCGACGCTTATTACAGGGAAAAGTGAGCGGGCGCACAAATAAAAACGCAGAAAGGACGATTTAAAAATGTCTGACTGTAATTGTTACAGTCAGACATTTTCAGCAGGAAGGCAGTCAGTGCTGAGCAGGGATAGGGAAACCTTTCAGGGAAATAACAAAACTATCGCCTTCTTTCTTTATTTTTGCGCCGGTATCACACCAGTCAGACGCAATTCGAAAGAACTCATCACTGCCAACATCCCAGCCCAGGCGGACATGTTTGACATAGCCAGAGCGCAGAAGCGTGCAGGCTTCCGAGTAGCTGCTGGCGGTTGATTGCTGATATTGTTTCATTTTTTCTTCTTCAGAATCTTTCTTAATGCTTTGATTTCTTTAGGAGTAAAAGGTGCTACGCTCTCTTCTTCCGTATGTTGATTGTCGATATCCTCTTCCGTTACTCCCGCCTCGTCTGCTGCAGCAAATGCCATTTGCAGCAGTTTCTCTGTGGTAACGCTGAGATTCTCATTATTCACTTCTGCATAATGACGAAGCTTCTCTTTTAACGCCTCGTCGATTTTTACATTCAGCACGGCTGTGGTCATGGTGGCTACGTCCTTGACATCATTTTGTTAAATTAATACACGAAGTTATCATTATTATCCAGATATATATTGTCTGCTTATATATCATAAAAATGTCACACTTACCCTGCACAACATTTATGACAGAATAATGACAGCTTTATTTCAGTATGATGACATTTGGTGAAATAAACAGGTTTCAGTAAGAAATATATACTCCCCTTCGCTCACCGGGGTTATCGTGCCTGGTGGCGAGCCGCATGCCAAAAATAGTAGGGTGCGCATTTGCCGCTTGTAGCAGGGTCCGCAGAGACAATATCATCCATGCCTTCTGTATGAATAAAATTGTGGCGGCGTGCTGAGGCATATATGTGGACAGCGATCGGGATATTTTTTGTTTTAGCGGTCATCGGCAATATCCTCAATAAGAAGAAAGCCAATCCTCCATCTTCAAAGCCTAAGCCGTCCCTTTCTTCAAAAAACACGTTACCCAATCATGACGCCCACCGGCGGACTGCGGCGCGGACGTTGATCACGGATTTACCCGCACCGCCTTCAGCGTCGCTGCCTGTAACCTCCGATAACCTGTCGTTAAGTCTTCATGATGCCCGGACTTTGTTGAGCCAGGTTGAAGGTTTTCGTGATTTTTTGTTAACCCGCTATGCGATAACCGGGCTGACGCACCTCTCCCCCGCCTATACGTCCGATCTGCATCATGCGTTTATGCGCGAAGTGGGTCCTTTGCATTTTTACGCTCTCCAGCATTTTGACTGGCGAAGCGTGGTCGATTTCACCCCGGTGAAGCGTAAACCCGTTCCCGCGCTCTATCACTTTACCCATCTCTCCAATCTGGAGAGCATTCTTGAGCACGGTATTCTTACCCGTCAGCAACTGGACGCGTCGGGCCATCCCTTCCGCTACAACGACACACGTCGTCTGGATGGGATCCGCAATTCGATTTCGCTGTCGATCGGTCATGTGAATAACAAAATGCTGTTTAAATATACGCAGGGACTCCAGGATCATGATTGGGTGATCCTGAAAATCAAACCGGACCTGATCGCCGGTCCCTCTGCTCCGTCCTTCGATCATGCTCATCTTCTGCAGAATAATGTTTTCTGCCGCAATAACGCGGCTTCTGCCGAAATGACGGCCATCAGTGTTGCGGCCCGTCAGACCTGGCATGCGTTTCACCAGCTGTTCGCGGACGAGCAGGGCCAGGATCGCGGGGAACGCCCCTACGACGTTCAGGCGGAGGTGCTGCATCTGGCTACCATTCCGACGCATTTCATCAGTGAGATCATTTTTTACGCGGCCGAGAATGTTCCCGCCTGGCTAAGCCCTGCAAAAGCCAATATTGTGGTCGACCCTGCCCGTTTCTCATTCAGGTAATTTTATGGCTAACCGCCCGGTATTTGTTCCGAAAACAGAGGGGCCGGCATTGGTTGAGATTGTTAACGTCGACTTCGCGTGGTCTGCTGGCCTGTCGATCGTCCAGAAACAAAAATCCATTGCCGCCCTACACGACAGTTTCCGCCAGCGCTTTCCGCAAGCAAGGGTGCTTGAGGTCTCCAGCAAATCTGCCGCAGAGCTGGGGCGTAAGCTCAGCGCCTTTAATATGGGCGTCACCAGCCGGAACGGGCAGTTTATCAGCGTCGAATCCCTGTTCCAGTCCTCGAAAGTTTTTACCTCCGCCACCGGTATTCAGGGGCCGTTTCGCGAATTAATGCTGCTGTCACCGAAAGAGGCCAAACAATCAGAGCTGCTGAAAAACGCCGGACAGCTGAAGCATTTCTCTTACTGCCCCAGTGAGCAGCGCGAGGCGGAGATCTGGGCGCTGGAGCCTAAAAGCGCCTTTTACGACTGGCTGTATCTCAACGCGCTAAATATTGTCCCCTGGAAAGAAGAGCTGCTGGCCTACAGCGCGTTTACGGATATTGAGTTTAACCCTGTCAGATCAATCAACTGTCAGGCCTATTCGGTAGCGCTGTGGTGCGCGCTTCGCATGCGGGGGCTGGTCTGTGATGCTATCCCACCGCGGGATGCCTTTATCGATCTGATTACAAAATTTACCATCCATAACACCAGCGATGGTGACACCACGACGATGAGCCTGTTTTAAGAGGAGGTAGCTATGGTCAGACCGTCTAAAATCGGGTTCGATGTTGATGATTTTGTTGAAAAGGATAAATTTTCCATCATCCCGCTGGCCCGTCGTAAAGCGATAGAGCATGACGTGCAGCAGGCGTATATGGCGCGAGTGAATGCCGTCAAAGCCCGGGTCGATACCCTGACGCCGCACCAGCGTGAGCAATTTCACCAGACGTTGGCGACCCTGTTGGCGCAAACCGCGTTTACGAGGAGCAGCGATGAGCGAAAATAAAATTCTGGCGCAGGTGGCCGCGTCACTGAAAAGCGTCAACGACGGAGTGAACACGCTGAATGACCAGGCCGGGCGATGGGCGGAAGAGTTTCGCTACCGTCAGTATCTGGAATTGCCGCTGACAACAGAAGTCATGGTGATGGAAGCCGCGCTAAAGGTGGTGCTTGATAAGGCCGCGCTGGAAGAGGAGTACCGAAAACTGGTGGATGAAATGGCGATACTTATGGATGCTAAACAGGCAGAGTAATTTTACGGCGAGCTGAAATGGGTGGGGGCCCTGCCAGCTACATCCCGGCACACACGTCGTCTGCCCTGGCTGCTTCCTTCCGGACCTGACCTGGTGAACAGAGTAGCGTTGCGGGAGAACCAACAGAGCCCCCATTGAGAGCGTTGTTAACCAACGCGCTGGCGCATTATCACTGTACCAGATAGCAATTGCAAGTTAACGGCGTCCGGGTGATGGTTTATTGCGCAAAGCGTTTACAGAGTGCGCGCTTTCTTCCTGACTTGTCGAATATTCTCTATCATGCTCTCCACACAGGAGCACAAAAATGGACGAGCACGACTCTTTTCCCCAGCGGGTGTGGCAGATAGTGGCCTCGATTCCCGAAGGTACTGTTACCACCTATGGCGAGGTGGCACGACTGGCGGGTTCTCCGCGCGCTGCACGGCAGGTGGGTGGCGTACTTAAACGGCTGCCGGAAGGAAGTACCTTGCCCTGGCACCGGGTAGTGAACCGCCATGGCGCGATCTCTTTAACGGGCCCTGATTTACAGCGTCAGCGTCAGGCCTTGCTCAGCGAAGGGGTACAGGTATCAGGTAGCGGGCAGATTGATTTGCAGCAATACCGCTGGCGGTATTAAACAGCCCCTCTCAGGCGAGAGGGGCTGGCGACATTAAAGCTGGGTCGGTGCCGGGGTGGCCGTAGACGGGCTCACCTGAGTTGGCGAGGTGGACGGTACGGTAGTGGGCGCACCGCCGCCAGGCTGTAACGGCAACTCGGTCTGCTGTACAGGCACCAGCACCAGGTCGGCTTTAGTACCGCCCTGATTAATTACCGGTTTCACGATATCGGTCACCAGCACGACCTTATCGTTAATGGTAATCGCGGCGCTCAGCAGAATGCGCGCGTTAGGCTGCACGTCCGCCGGGTTAAACGGCAGTTCGAACTTGAACGGCGCCTGTTTGCCTTCGGTACGGGTCGCCTGCTGCGCCAGTACTTTCGACGGAGTATCGGCCAGCGAAGCATCAGACAGGGTGACGGTTAAGACCGCATCCGGCGGCAAAGCCACTTTCTGACGGATCCAGATGGTCCCGGAAACATTTGGCTGCTGAATGGTCGGCTGAGTGGCCACGCCAGCAGTATTTGGGTTTGGCGCTGGCGTCTGGATGTCTGCACTTTTATCCGCGCAGGCAGAGAGAGCAACCGCTACCGCTAAACCACTTAACACGTGCACGAGTTTCATTGAGTTCTCCTTATCATCAATGCACCAGCGGGATCGATACCGCCAGATGAGTGGTTAATACCAGGTTAACGAGAGTAAGTGTGGCACACATCAATTATTTATGCCTGGAATCTCCCTGTTATTCAGATTATTGCACCCATCGGACCACTTCCATTTCTGCGTTATACTCTGCCTATCTTTCGCCACGGCGTTTTAATTGAGGACGACTATGAGTCAGGCACTAGGCAATCTGCTGACATTATTAAACCTGGAAAAAATTGAAGAAGGACTCTTTCGGGGACAAAGCGAAGATCTGGGCTTACGCCAGGTATTCGGCGGTCAGGTTGTGGGGCAAGCCCTCTACGCAGCTAAAGAGACAGTACCTGCGGAACGCTTTGTGCACTCCTTTCACAGCTACTTTTTGCGCCCTGGCGACAGCCAGAAACCGATCGTTTATGACGTGGAAGTCCTGCGTGACGGCAACAGCTTCAGCGCCCGCCGCGTGGCGGCTGTGCAGAACGGCAAGCCGATCTTCTATATGACCGCCTCCTTCCAGGCACCGGAACCGGGCTATGAGCATCAAAAAACGATGCCCCCTGCCCCATCGCCGGACGCGTTAAAGTCTGAAACGGATATTGCCCGCGCGCTGGCGCACCTATTGCCTCCGCAGGTGAAAGAGAAGTTTCTCTGCGACAAACCGCTGGAAATCCGCCCGGTAGAGTTCCATAACCCGATGAAAGGCCATACCGCCGAGCCGGCGCGTCAGGTCTGGATCCGCGCCAACGGCACGGTGCCGGAAGATTTCCGCGTCCATCAGTATCTGCTGGGTTACGCGTCCGATTTCAACTTCCTGCCGGTTGCCCTACAGCCGCACGGCGTAGGCTTCCTCGAGAAAGGAATGCAGGTTGCCACTATCGATCATTCGATGTGGTTCCACCGTCCGTTTGATATGAACGACTGGCTGCTGTACAGCGTGGAGAGTACCTCAGCGTCGAGCGCGCGCGGGTTTGTTCGCGGTGAGTTTTATACGCAGGATGGGGTGTTAGTGGCGTCTACGGTGCAGGAAGGGGTGATGCGCAACCGGGGCTGATAGTTTGTGCGGTCTGGTGCCCTCACCCCGGCCCTCTCCCACAGGGAGAGGGTGCAAACACAAAAACGGCAACCTGTGGTTGCCGTTTGCTTTTACTTAAGCGTTATACGCATTCTCGCCGTGGCTGTTGACGTCCAGACCTTCGCGCTCCTGCTCTTCCGGTACGCGCAGACCCACCGTCATATCCGCCAGCTTGTAGCCGATAAAGGCGACTACGCCCGACCAGACCACCGTGATGGCGATACTTTCCAGCTGCACCAGCACCTGATGACCCATGGTCACGCCTTCTGCGTAGCCGACGCCACCCAGTGAGGTTGAGGCGAAGATGCCGGTCATGATGCAGCCAACGATGCCGCACACGCCGTGCACGCCAAAGACATCACAAGGATCGTCCACACGCAGCACGCGTTTCAGCGCAGTAACGCCCCACAGACCAGCCAGACCCGCCACGATACCGACGAGCAGCCCCCCGCCCACACCAACAAAGCCACAGGCCGGGGTGATGCCAACCAGACCGGCAATCGCACCGGAACAGGCACCCAGCAGAGAAGGTTTACCGCGTACCGCCCACTCGCCAAAGATCCAGGAGAGAATGGCACCCGCGGTCGCAATTACGGTGTTCACGAAGGCCAGCGCCGCGATTTCGTTTGCTGCACTGGCGGAACCGGCGTTAAAGCCAAACCAGCCGAAGTAGAGGATTGCAGTGCCGGTAAAGACCATCGGCAGGTTGTGCGGTTTAAAGGCCTCTTTGCCAAAACCGACGCGTTTGCCAATCAGGTATGCGCCCACCAGGCCCGCTACCGCGGCGTTGATGTGAACCACGGTACCGCCCGCAAAGTCCAGCGCGCCATGGGAAGCCAGCAGACCGCCGCCCCAGACCATATGCGCCACCGGCACGTAGGAGAGGGTCAGCCAGACCACCACGAAGATCAGCACCGCGGAGAAGCGAATACGTTCTGCCAGCGCCCCGACGATCAGGCCGACGGTAATACAGGCGAAGGAGCCCTGGAACGCCACGTGGATGTACTGATAGAAGCTGCCCATCACCGCGGTCAGCTCGATATTTTTCAGCATCGCCCAGTTGAAGCTGCCGAAGAAGGCATTGCCTTCACCGAAGGCCAGCGAGTAGCCGTAGACCACCCACAGGACGCATACCAGGGCGAAGGTTACTGTCACCTGAGTGAGCATGGAGAGGACGTTTTTGCCGCGGATCAGGCCGCCGTAAAACAGCGCGATTCCCGGAATGGTCATAAACAGCACCAGCGCGGTGCAAATCATCATAAAGGCGTTATCGGCTTTGTCTGCGACCGCCGGTGCCGCCATTGCCAGCCCCGGCAGCAGTGCCAGAGACCCCAGACCTGCTTTGAGTGTTGTTGTGTTCATTTTCTCGATCCCTATCACTGTGTGCCTGATGTTTTACAGTGCCGCTTCGTCGGCTTCGCCTGTACGAATGCGAATAACGCGTTGCAGCTCAGCAACGAAAATTTTGCCGTCGCCAATTTTGCCGGTGTAGGCTGCTTTACTAATCACGTCGATAACCTCATCCAGCTGATCGTCGGCGATCGCCACGTCAATCTTCACTTTTGGCAGGAAGTTGACGCTGTATTCGGCGCCACGGTACAGCTCCGCATGACCTTTCTGTCGCCCAAAGCCTTTCACCTCGGTGACGGTCAGTCCCTGAATACCCATTGAAGAGAGTGCTTCACGCACGTCTTCGAGCTTGAATGGTTTGATGACCACGGTAACCAGCTTCATATATCTCTCCAGTCAGAATTCGGTAATGGCTCGCGAACTGATTAGTTATTGCAAGGGGTGTGCCAGAATTAAAAAGAGAGGAAAGATGAGGCGTGGCGGAGAGCGGACGAAAAAAAACGCACCATGACAGTGCATGATGCGTTTCATTTTTGCACCAACCGATTCAGCGGCTGGTCGGTTGCTTAATTTTAGTGCATCAGGCGCTGAGCGACTCTTCACGCGTGCTGGCGGCCAGCTCTTCCCCGGCCAGCTGCAGCTGATACATTTGCCAGTAACGCCCTTTCGCCTCAAGCAGTTGCCTGTGGGTACCGCGCTCAACCGCCTGGCCGCGATGAAGCACCAGAATGGTATCTGCCTCGACAATGGTCGACAGGCGGTGGGCAATGACCACCAGGGTGGTGTGTTCACGTACGCTAGCCAGCGCCTGCTGGATCGCCTGCTCGGTGCCGGAGTCGATGCTGGCCGTGGCTTCATCGAGGATCAGCACCTGGGGCGTATCTATCAGCACCCGGGCCAAGGCCAGCAGCTGTTTTTGCCCCACCGAGAGGTTATTCCCCTGCTCGCCCAGCCGGGTGTGTATGCCGTCGTGCAGGCCGCGCGCCAGCTCCGCCAGCTGTACTTTCTCCAGCACGTCCCACACCTTTTCCTCGCTAAACGGACGCCCGAGCGTAACGTTGGCGAAGAAGGTATCGGCCAGCACCACCGGATCCTGCTGCACCATCGCCACGCCTTTACGCAGCGCGGCATGGCTCAGCGTGGAGAGCGGACGCCCGTCGAGGCGAATTTCCCCTTCAGTGAGCGGGTAGTAACCCATCAGCAGGCTGGCGAGAGTACTTTTACCGCTGCCGGTATGCCCCACCAGCGCGACGAAACTCCGGGAGGGCACCTTCAGATCGATATCCTGCAACACCAGCCGGTCGTCGCGATAGGCAAAGGAGACGTTATCAAACTCAATGGTGCCGCTTTGCAGGTCGCGATTGTCAAGACCGTAGGCCTGACGCGGGCGATCCATCAGCTCAAAGACGCGCTCGCCAGCAACCACCGCCTGCTGCAGCATCGACTGCTGGGTGGTCAGCTCGATCAGGGGCTCGTTAAGGCGGCCCAGATAGCTGATAAAGGCATACAGCACCCCAACCTCAATGGTGCCGCCAGCGGCAAAACCAAACTGCATCAGCAGCCCGCACAGCACCAGCGCCGAGAACAGGCTGAGCAGCGGACGCAAAAGAAAACCATCCAGACGCAGCGTCTGCATGCGGGCCATATAGTGGGAGCGGCTGGCCTCGCCCATCCGCTCGCCAAAGCGCTCCTGCTGGCGGAACTGCTGGATGACGCTCATGCCGTTGATGACCTCGTTGAAGCCATCGTTGATATCCGCCAGATAGGTGCGCACGCGACGGACAATCGGCGTGCTGTAGCGCTGGTAGATAACCATCACAATCATTACCGCCGGGAAAATGGCCATCGCCACCAGCGCCATGCGCCACTCGAGGCTGAACATCGCCACCAGCATGGCGCCGACCAGGGCAGCGCTGCGCAGCACCGTGGCCACCACCGTGACATAGAGATCGCGGATCACTTCCGTATCGTTGGTGACGCGGGAAATAATCTGCCCGACAGGCTGAGTATCGAACGCGCTCAGCGGCTGGCGCAGGGCGGCATCCATTACGTCGGTACGTAACTGCTGTACCACCCCGACGGCGGCCTGGTTAAACAGCAGCGACTGGGCATAGTGCAGCCCGGCCGCCAGCAGCTGCAGGCCAACATAGGCCACCCCCAGCCCGGTCACCAGGCCGAGCGGCAAGTAGTGTTTAGCCACCATGTTATCGATGAAATAGCTGATCAGCAGCGGACCGGTCACTTCGGCAATCGCCGCAATCCACAGCAGCACCACCGCCAGCGACAGCGGTTTGCGCCACGGCGAGCCATACGCCAGCAGGCGTTTCAGGGTGGGCCACAGCTGGGAAAAACTACGCATCGGCGGCCTCCTCGGTCATGTCCGGCACATCATCCAGCGCCGCTTCCAGTTGTTGATAGCGATACATATCGCGATACCATCCCGGCTGCTCCGCCAGCTGTTCATGCTGCCCGCGCTGGGCAATATGCCCGTGCTGCATCACCAGAATTTCACTCGCCTCGGTCAGGGCCGACAGACGATGAGCGCTGATGATCACCGTGCGCCCCTCCCCCCACTGGCGAAGGTTGTGCAGGATCTGATGTTCGGTGCGACCATCGACGGCGGAGAGGGCATCGTCGAGGATCAGGATCTCGGCGTTGAGCAGCAGCGCGCGGGCAATGGAGATGCGCTGCTTCTGCCCGCCGGAAAGCATCACGCCGCGCTCGCCCACTTCGGTTTCATAGCCCTGGGGCAGGCGCAGGATATCCTCATGCACGCTGGCAAGACGGGCGACGTGCTCGATCGCTTCCCGGGTCGCCTGCGGGCAACCCAGTGCAATATTGTTGGCGACGGTGTCGGAGAAGAGGAACGGCGTCTGGCTCACCACCGCCAGCCGGCTGCGCCAGCTGTCGAGTTGCAGCCGGGTAAGCGGAATATCGTGGAAGCGGATCTCGCCCTGGTCAATATCAAAATGGCGTTGGATAAGCGAGAGCACGGTACTTTTCCCCGCCCCGGTCGGGCCGCAGATCCCCAGCATTTGCCCCGGTTGCAGCGTAAAATGGACATTTTCAAGCGTCGTTTTTTCCGTATGCGGATAGGCAAATGCCCGCACTGAGAATGTCAGCTCGCCGCGCCCGTCCGGCACGCGCTCGCTGCCGTCGTTGACCACCGGCGCTTCGGCCAGCATGTCACGGATCCGGCTGTAGGCCGCGCTACCGCGCTCAACGATGTTAAACATCCAGGCCAGGGCCAGCATCGGCCAGATCATCAGCCCCAGATACATGGCAAAGCTGGTCAGCTGGCCGAGGGTCAGCGAGCCGTTAATCACCATCCAGCTACCGCCGCCAATGGCCAGCAGGTTGGCGGTGCCGATGGCGATATAGATCGTGGGATCAAAGCGGGCGTCGATCCGGGCGACGCGCAGGTTTTTGGCCCCGGTATCGGCGGCATCGGCAGCAAACAGCGCCGACTGGCGATCTTCCAGACCGAAGGCTTTGATCATCCGGATACTGGTCAGGCTCTCCTGGGTCCGGTCGTTGAGCGAGGAAAAGGCCGCCTGCGCCAGCTTGAAGCGCTGGTGCAGCTGGTCGCCGTAGCGTTTAATCGCCAGCGCCATAATGGGCATCGGCAGCAGCGCCAGCAGGGTCAACTGCCAGCTGATTTGGGTCGACATCACAATCAGCACCGCGCAGCCCATCACCAGCGAGTCCACCAGGGTCAGCACCCCTTCCCCGGCGGCAAAGACCACGCGATCCACATCGTTGGTGGCGCGGGCGATCAGGTCCCCGGTGCGGTGGCGGAGATAAAATTCCGGATGCTGGCGGCTGAGCTGGCGGTAAAAATCTTCCCGCAGCTCAACTGCCAGCTGGTAAGAAGCCCCGAACAACAGCACGCGCCAGACATAGCGCAGCAGATAGACCACCACCGCCGTCAGCACCAGGGTGCCGATCCACATCATCACCCGTGCGGTGGTGTAATGCTGTTCCGTTACGCCATCCACGACATAGCCCACCACTTTCGGCGGGATGAGCTGGAGAATGGCAATGATAATAAGCAGGGCCACTGCGCCGAGATAGCGTCGCCACTCCCGGCGGAAGTACCAGCTTAACTGAGCAAATAATCGCACGCGGTCTTTTCCTGAGGATCGTATTCCGGCAGTACCGGGAAGTTATTCAATGGGTAAGGCGGTGGTGTATTTTATCTGTTCCATCGCGAAGCTGGAGGTGACATTCGACAGACCTGGCACGCTGTTGACCAGCCGTTTATAGAAATCATCATAGCGTTTCATATCCGCTACCTGAACACGCATCAGGTAGTCGTATTCGCCCGCCATGCGCCAGAAGCCCAGCACTTCCGGCATCTCCGATACCACGCTGACAAACCTGCAGTACCAGTCGCTGCTGTGGTGCTGCGTTTTTATCAGAACAAACGCGGTCAATCCAAGCCCCAGTTTTTCGGGATCGAGCAGCGCCACGCGCCCCAGCAGGATCCCTTCGTCTTCGAGTCGCTTGAGGCGTTTCCAGCAGGGCGTGGTGGTCAGATTAACGGCATCCGCCAGCGCCTGCAAAGAGAGGGTGCAGTCGCTTTGCAGTAAGGACAGCAGCTTACGGTCAATTTTATCTAGCATACCCACCCTCCAGAGAAAATTTTTCTCCTTACATTCTATTTTAAAGGCCAGATAGCAACAATTTTTTCTGTGCTTTTCGCTATGCTGGGCACAAAATGACAAACGGATTACCGAGATGAACAGCGCCTGGGTTAAAAACGCCATCAGTGAAATTAACGCCGATTACCAACGTTCGGCGGACACACACCTTATTCGCCTGACCCTGCCGGGTTTTGCCGGTATTCAGCTCTATCTGAAAGACGAAAGTACCCACCCGACCGGCAGC
This sequence comes from Leclercia sp., assembly GCF_036780805.1. Lineage (NCBI taxonomy): Bacteria > Pseudomonadati > Pseudomonadota > Gammaproteobacteria > Enterobacterales > Enterobacteriaceae > Leclercia > Leclercia sp. The sequence continues at coordinate 283,196 of NZ_DAIQCE010000002.1, forward strand.
CTGAAGCACCGTCTGGCGCGTTCGCTGTTCCTGTACGGGCTGTGTAACGGCTGGATCAAGGAAGGCACCACTATTATTGAGTCCTCTTCCGGCTCAACCGCCGTCTCGGAAGCCTACTTTGCCCGTCTACTGGGCCTGCCGTTTATCGCCGTAATGCCCTCCTGCACGGCAAAACGCAAAATCGAACAGATCGAATTTTACGGCGGCCGCTGCCACTTTGTGGAAAGCGCATGTGAAATTTATGCCGCTTCGGAGATGCTGGCCCGGGAGCTGAACGGTCACTATATGGACCAGTTCACTTTTGCCGAGCGGGCAACGGACTGGCGCGGCAATAACAACATTGCCGACAGTATCTTCCGCCAGATGCAAAATGAGCCCCACCCGGTGCCGGCCCATATCGTGATGAGCGCCGGTACCGGCGGTACTTCAGCCACCATTGGCCGCTATATTCGCTGCCAGGGTTATGATACCCGCCTGATGGTGGTGGATCCGCAGAACTCGGTGTTCCTGGATTACTGGCAGCAGCGCGATCCCGCTCTGCGCAGTCCGGTTGGGAGCAAAATTGAAGGGATTGGCCGCCCGCGCGTCGAGCCGTCGTTCATCCCTGACGTGGTGGACGAGATGCTTCGCGTGCCGGATGCTGCCAGCGTCGCCACCGCCCACTGGCTGGAAACGCAGCTTGGCCGTAAGGTCGGTGCCTCTACCGGGACAAATATGTGGGGCGCGCTGCAGCTGGCGGCACGGATGCGCGACGCAGGGCAAACCGGCTCCATCGTCACTCTGCTGTGCGACAGCGGCGAGCGCTATCTCGACACCTACTACAACGCCGAATGGGTGAAAGCCCACATTGGTGATGTGACGCCCTGGCTGGCAGAGATTGCCCGGCTGGTGAAATAAAAAAAGCCAGACTGTCGTCTGGCTTGCTGGAAGGGTCTCACTATTCGGGGGAATAAGGAAGATCGGGTGTATCCAGCCAATGGGTTAAGAAATGGGACACGGCCTCGTTGCGGCAGTGTCCGATAACCGGTAAATGCGAGAGCTCGGCGATCAGTTGCGGCATCGCATTGCCCATAATCAGGCCGCGGCCCACGCTGCCCAACATCTCGCGATCGTTCATCGCATCGCCAAACGCCATACACTCCTGCAACGTTAAGCCCAGATGATCGCTCAGCACCGCCAGGGCGGAACCTTTGTTGCACCCGACCGGCAGCACCTCAAGGCAATCTATCGCCGAGAAGGTTAAATGCGCGCGATTGCCCAGCGCCTCGTTGAGCTGAATGCGCAGGCGGCACAAATCGTCGTGATCGCCACAAAAACAGATTTTGGTCACCGCATGGGCCGGGATACGGCGCAGATCGGTCAGCTGATACTGGAAGCCGCTGTAGACGTGCGCCTCCAGCAGTGCCGGGATCTCTTTGCCGGTCAACCAGCCGGTGTCGTTAAATACGTGAATGCTGGCCTGGGTGTCCCAGGTGGTATGCAGCACCTGCTCCGCGACGTCCGGGGCCAAATCCTGACGATAAAGTACCTCGCCCTCCAGAGAGTGAATGCGCGTCCCGTTGCCGGTGATCAGAAAGGCATCGAGGGAAAGCGCGCCCATCAGGTGGCGCATCTCCAGCACGTGGCGGCCCGTGGCGAAGGTGAGCGTAATGTCGCGCTCATGCAGCCGCTTCAGCGTGCTCAGCGTCTTGTCACCTAAACGGTGGTCCGGCATTAACAAGGTGCCGTCCATATCAAATGCAGCCAGCCGCGCCATGGGAACTCCGAAAAATGTGAGGGGGTTAACTTGTGCATCAGTATTGCGTGATATATACGGAAGTAATACTGAATAGATGGAAATTATTGTTCCGGGTTTACTATGCGCCAGCTTAATCGACTTAATCAGTACCAACGGCTGTGGCAGCCCTCAGCCGGGGCGCCGCAGCAGGTCAGCGTCGCCGAACTGGCCAGCCGCTGCTTTTGCAGCGAACGGCACGTGCGTACGCTTTTGCGTCAGGCCCAGGAGGCAGGCTGGCTAAGCTGGCAGGCCCAGTCCGGGCGCGGTAAGCGCGGTGAGCTGCGCTTTCACGTCACGCCGGAATCCTTGCGCAATACGATGATGGAACAGGCGCTGAAAAGCGGCCAGCAGCATAACGCCCTGGAGCTGGCCCAGCTGGCGCCCCAGGCGCTGCGTGCCCTGCTACAGCCTTTTTTGGGCGGGCAGTGGCAGAACAATACACCGACGCTGCGCATTCCCTATTACCGGCCCCTCGACCCGCTCCATCCGGGCTTTTTGCCCGGCCGTGCCGAGCAGCATCTGGTCGGACAGATCTTTTCCGGCCTGACGCGCTTCAAAGATACCAGCAGCGAGCCGGGGGGCGATCTGGCGCATCACTGGGAGATTTCCGCCGATGGATTACGCTGGCACTTCTACATTCGCTCCACGCTACACTGGCATAACGGTGACAAAGTTGAGGCGGCCCAGCTCCAGAGCCAGCTGGCGCTGCTGCTCACCCTACCCGCGCTGCGCAAACTGTTTAACAGCGTGAAGCAGATTGAGGTGACCCACCCGCAGTGCCTGACCTTCGTGTTACATCAACCGGATTACTGGCTGGCGCACCGCCTGGCAAGCTACTGCAGCCGTCTTGCCCACCCCGAACAGCCTCTGACAGGGAGCGGGCCTTTCCGGCTGGCGATCTACGATGCGGATCTGGTCCGGCTGGAAAGCCACGAGCAGTACCATCTGGGGCATCCGCTGCTGAAAGCGATCGAATACTGGATCACCCCTCAGCTTTTTGACCAGGATTTAGGCACCAGCTGCCGCCATCCGGTGCAGATCGCCATTGGCGAACCGGAGGAGCTTGCCAGTCTGCGGCTGGTCAGTAACAGCATCAGCCTCGGGTTTTGCTATCTCACGCTGAAGCAGAGCGGCACGTTAAGCGAAGCGCAGGCCCGCAGGCTGATCGATATCATTCATCACACCTCGCTGCTGCATACGCTGCCGCTGGACGAAAACCTTATCACCCCGACCCAGGAGTTGCTCCCGGGCTGGACAATCCCGCAATGGCCGCAGGCGCATACCACCGCCCTGCCGGAGACGCTGACCCTGATCTATCACCTGCCGGTGGAGTTACACACCATGGCGGAGCAGCTTAAACGCTACCTGGCGCAGGAGGGCTGTCAGCTGACGGTGATTTTCCATGATGCCAAAACCTGGGATGGCTGCACCGCCCTGGCGGAGGCCGATATCATGATGGGCGACAGGCTGATTGGCGAAGCGCCGGAATACACCCTTGAGCAGTGGTTGCGCTGCGATACGCTGTGGCCACACCTGCTCAGTGCCCCGCAGTTCGCGCACCTGATGGCAACCCTGGATGCGGTTCAGGTTCAGCCCGACGCTGCGGCGCGCCACCTGGCGTTGAAAGAGGTCTTCGCGCAATTAATGGAGCGTGCCGTTCTGACGCCGCTGTTCAACTACCAGTATCAAATCAGTGCCCCGCCGGGCGTGAACGGCATCCGCCTGAACCCGCGCGGCTGGTTTGATTTTACCGAGGCCTGGCTGCCCGCGCCAAAAGCGTGAAGAAGCTGGTCGCCGTCACGGGCAGACGTTACCATAGGTTTTTAACCGTATAAGTTGGGAAGATTAATGAAACGTGCCGTTGTCGTGTTCAGTGGAGGCCAGGACTCCACCACCTGTCTGGTTCAGGCTCTGCAGCAATATGATGAAGTCCACTGTGTGACTTTTGACTATGGCCAGCGCCATAGCGAAGAGATTGAGGTCGCGCAGAAACTGGCGGTGAAACTCGGCGCACGGGCGCACAAGGTGCTGGATGTCACTCTGCTGAACGAACTGGCGGTGAGCAGCCTCACCCGCGACAGCATTCCGGTGCCGGACTACGAACCGGATGCCGAAGGGATCCCGAATACCTTCGTGCCGGGACGTAATATCCTCTTCCTGACCCTGACCGCCATCTACGCCTACCAGGTTAAAGCCGAGGCGATCATTACCGGGGTGTGCGAAACGGATTTCTCCGGCTACCCGGACTGCCGCGACGAATTTGTAAAAGCCCTCAACCATGCCGTAAATCTGGGGATGGCCAAAGATATCCGCTTCGAAACGCCGCTGATGTGGCTCGATAAAGCCGAAACCTGGGCGCTGGCCGACTACTGGGGCAAGCTGGATCTGGTGCGTAACGAAACGCTGACCTGCTACAACGGCATTCAGGGCGATGGTTGCGGCCAGTGCGCCGCCTGCAATCTGCGCGCTAACGGCCTGAACCACTATCTGGCGGATAAAACCGGCGTGATGGCGGCCATGAAAAAGAAAACCGGCCTTAACTAATACGGGCTACCGTGCCGGGGGAAGGTTCCGCTTCGCCCGGCATCAAAATGCGGGGTTATTTGATTAACAGCTCCAGCTTCTCACGCAGTTCTCCTTCCAGCGGCAACGCTTTCTGGGTTTTTAAATCGATGCAGACAAAGGTAATTAACGCATCTGCCACCACCTGCCCTTCCGGCTCCAGGGTCACTACCTGACTTAACACGCCGCTTTTACCGTTCAGCTGTTGCAGCTGGCTGGTAACCGTAAGAAGATCGCTGAGTACCGCGGGACGGCGATAGTTAATGTTGATGTTCGCCACCACAAAAGCAATACGCCGTTCGGTCATCCACTTAAAGCTGTCGCTGTTTTCCAGCCCATCCCAGCGCGCCTCTTCGAGAAACTCCAGATAACGTGCGTTATTAACGTGTTGGTAAACATCAAGGTGGTAGCCGCGTACTTTGATTTGAGTCTGCATAGCGCAATAGCCTTCAGATTGTTATTTATAAGATTCAGAGGTCATAACTGGTATGACCTCTTTATCCTGGCAAATTTTTGCCACTGTGCAAGTTATTACAGCGTCAGGAATGCAAGATTCCGCTCCACCAGCGCCCCGCCCATGCCGGGCACCTGTTTCAGGTCATCAAGCGTTTTAAACGGGCCGTACTCTTCACGGTAACTGACGATGGCCTGGGCTTTCTTCAGCCCTACGCCGTTCATCACACGCGCCAGCTCCTCCGCCGGGGCGGAGTTGATGCTGATCCGCCCCTTCTCCGCTTCCGTCGTTTTCGACTGCTGGGGTGAGGTGGTGAGGGGCGGGGCATCGGACTTGCCTTGCGCAACCTGCGTTTTGGCGGCCGGTGTCGCCGCCAGCGCGCAGTGGCTCATCCCGGCAGAGACAAGGGCAAGCGTAATAAAAAGGGTTTTGATTCCATGTTTCATGCTGTGTTCTCCTTGTTTGTTGACAGCTCACTCACCATAAACGGGCTGCTTTTTCGGGACAAACAGCAGATTGCAGAAATGGAAAAGGCCGCGAAAGCGGCCTTTGGGTGTTGCAGTACGTTGCTCAAATTTGCGAGCAGCAACGTAATTACTGCTGGGTGATGATATCGCCCAGCTTGATTTTGGCTTCTTTACGCAGGTTGCTCATCAGTGCTTCGAAGGCAATTTGCGCGTTGTTCTGGGTGATACCCTGAACCATCGCTTTCTTCTGCGCTTCCGGCATGGTGCCCGCTTTCACTTCGTCCAGCGCCAGAACCACCACGTTGCCCTGCATATCGTTGGCGATACCAAAGCTCGGCTTGTCTTTCGCCGGCAGGCTCAGACCGAATGCCGCCTGGCTGATCGGATCCTGACCGGTACGGCTCAGCGTCTTCGCCTCGCCAAAGCTCAGGCCAGCCGCTTTCAGCGCCTCGTCACCTTTGCCAGCTTTCAGCTCGGCCAGCAGCTTCTCAGCGTCCAGCTTCGCCTGCTGCACGGCTTTGTTATGTTTCACCAGGGCAGTGATTTGATCTTTTACTTCGTCCAGCGGCTTAATCGCTTCCGGCTTGTGCTCGCTCACGCGCAGAACAAAGGCGCGATCGCCGTCGACGGTGATGATGTCAGAGTTGCTGCCCGGAGTGCCGTTTTCGCCAACCAGACCGCCACTGAAGATGGCATCCGCAACCGGCTTGAAGTTCAGCTCTTCCGGCAGGTTGTCATGACCAAACCAGCCGGTAGTGACGGCTTTCGCACCCGCAGCCTGCTCAGCGCCCGCCAGCGATTCGTTATCATTGCTGGCCGCATCGCTCACCTTCTGCTGCAACGCATAGAAGCCATCCAGCGCTTTCTCCTGCTTCACTTTCGCGGCGATGTCATCACGAACGTCAGCCAGCGGTTTGGTGGTCGCAGGGGTGATATCATCCAGACGCACCACCAGGAAGCCGACGGAGGATTTGATCACACCAGAAAGTTGGCCTTTCTCTTTCAGACCCGCATTTTTCAGCTCGTCCGGCGTGGTGCCCTCTTCCAGCCAGCCCATATCACCGCCGTTTTTGGCAGAGATGATATCGGTGGATTTCTCTTTCGCGACCGTTGCGAAGTCAGCGCCTTTGTTCAGTTCGTCCAGCGCCGCTTTAGCGTCGGCTTCAGTTTTGGTCTGAATGACGCTGAAACGGTTACGCTGTGGCTGAGTGAACTGATCCTGATGCTGATCGTAGTAAGACTGAATCTCCGTATCGGAGGCGTTTTCCTGCATCGCAGCCGCATCCAGCTTGATGTAGCTCACGCGGAACTGCTCCGGGGCGGTGAAGTTGTTTTTGTTCTGCTCGTAGTAGCTTTTCACCTCTTCGTCGCTCGCCTGCTGCTTAGCAGCCAGGGCGTTAACATCGAAGGTGGCTTCACGCACGACGCGCTGCTGAGAAACCAGCGTTGCCAGTTCATCCGCTTCGCCTTTGAGCATGAAGTCGGTGCCCACTACGGCGTTGATCAACTGCTGAGTGGTCAGCTGGTTACGTAGCGCCTGAGCGTATTGATCCGGCGTCATTCCCATCTGATTCACAATAGCGTTATAGCGGGTGTTATCGAATTTGCCGTTATTCTGGAAAGCCGGGGTGGAGAAAATGGCTTTCTTAACCTGATCGTCGCTGATGCTCAGACCGATTTCACGGGCATACTGATCCAGCAGCGCTTCGTCGATAAGACGGTTCAGCGTCTGCTGACGCAGGTTTTTCATGTACCCTTCATTCGCCGCCAGTTCAGAGAACTGATCGCCCAGCTGTTGCTGCATGCGGTTACGTTCACCGGCGAATGCATTCTCAAACTGCCCACGGCTGATTTCCTGGTCGTTCACTTTTGCGGCGTAGTTTGCACTACCGCCAATCAGGTATCCGCTCACGCCGGTCAAAATGAACGACACGATAATGATACCGAAAATAATCTTGAGCACGAGACTGTTAGCAGCCGTGCGTAAGCTGTCCATCATGGTGTAACCACACTCCGCTGTAGGTGACTGGTGACCTGACGCTGGCGGAAATCCTGACCGCAGCGCGTAAAGACGTATTGTGACAAGAAACCGGGGCGATTGTCAGCCCACAACTCGCATAAACTCACATAAATCAGGCCTGGACAAACAAAAAAGGCACATCAAATGATGCGCCCTTGTACTTTTCAACTTCCCTGACGTAAGAAAGCGATCAGTTTACTGCGTCTTTCAGCGCTTTGCCGGCGCGGAAGCCCGGAACTTTAGCAGCAGCGATGGTGATCTCTTTACCGGTCTGAGGGTTGCGGCCAGTACGGGCAGCACGCTCTTTAACAGCAAAAGTACCAAAACCTACCAGCGCCACGTCGTCCCCAGCCTGCAGAGATTCGGTTACAGAAGCAATCAAAGCATCTAACGCACGTCCAGCCGCAGCTTTGGAGATATCAGCACCCGCAGCAATTTTGTCAATCAGTTGAGATTTATTCACTCTTCTCTTCCTCTCTTTATAATTTATATCGCGCCTGAGTCCTTCAAAACGCGACCGCGCAGCAGTTATATCAGGCCTGCCATGACCTTACAACACCCGTTGTTGATGGCTGGCCCAATCAGCAATCTAAATTAGCTATACAAAAAAAGGCTGGCAAGCCCGAAATCGCTCACCAGCCTTGTTTTTATTGACGCTCTTTGCGCGAGGTCACTATTTTGCGGTCACAACCTGCATTCCGTAAGGCTCGTTCTGCAGTGCAAGGGTCAGAACTTCCTCAATACGTTTCACCGGATGGATATCCAGATCGGCGATAACGTTATCCGGAATCTCTTCCAGATCGCGCTTGTTCTCATACGGGATGAGGACCGTTTTAATGCCGCCACGGTGGGCTGCCAGCAGTTTTTCTTTCAAACCACCAATTGGCAGAACCTGGCCGCGCAGAGTGATTTCACCGGTCATCGCCACATCGGCGCGCACTGGGTTGCCGGTCAGGCAGGACACCAGGGCGCTACACATTGCGATACCCGCGCTCGGGCCATCTTTCGGCGTTGCCCCTTCCGGCACGTGAACGTGAATATCGCGTTTTTCGTAAAAGTCCGGATTGATACCCAGTTTTTCCGCACGCGCGCGCACCACGGTCAGCGCAGCCTGAATGGACTCCTGCATCACTTCACCCAGCGAACCGGTGTAGGTCAGCTTACCTTTACCCGGTACGCAGGCGGTTTCGATGGTCAGCAGATCGCCGCCCACTTCCGTCCATGCAAGACCGGTCACCTGGCCTACGCGGTTTTCGCTGTCCGCACGGCCGTAGTCGTAGCGCTGAACACCGAGGTATTCGTGCAGGTTGTCGCCATTAATTTCAATGTGCTTCAACGTCTTGTCGAGCAGCAGCTGTTTTACCGCCTTACGACACAGCTTGGAGATTTCACGCTCCAGGCTACGCACGCCCGCCTCACGGGTGTAGTAACGAATAATGCCGATAATTGCGCTGTCATCAACGGTCAATTCGCTTTCTTTCAGTGCGTTACGTTCAATCTGCTTCGACAGCAGGTGACGGCGGGCAATGTTCAGTTTTTCGTCTTCGGTGTAGCCAGAAAGACGGATCACTTCCATACGATCCAGCAGCGGTGCCGGGATATTCATGGAGTTGGAGGTCGCCACGAACATCACATCGCTGAGGTCGTAGTCCACTTCCAGGTAGTGATCGCTGAACGCCACGTTCTGCTCAGGATCCAGCACTTCAAGCAGGGCTGAAGCCGGATCGCCGCGCATATCGGACGACATTTTGTCGATCTCATCCAGCAGGAACAGCGGGTTTTTAACCCCCACTTTCGCCATTTTCTGGATCAGTTTGCCCGGCATGGAACCGATATAGGTCCGACGGTGACCGCGGATTTCCGCTTCGTCACGCACGCCACCCAGCGCCATACGGATGTACTTACGTCCGGTGGCTTTGGCAATGGACTGGCCCAGAGAGGTTTTACCTACCCCCGGCGGCCCGACCAGGCACAGAATCGGCCCTTTGAGCTTATTAACACGGCTTTGAACCGCAAGATACTCAAGGATGCGGTCCTTGACGCGCTCCAGACCGTAGTGGTCGGTATCGAGGATCTCCTGGGCCTGACGCAGGTCTTTTTTGACCTTGTTGCGGGCGTTCCACGGAACCTGCACCATCCATTCAATGTAGCCGCGGACAACGGTCGCTTCTGCAGACATCGGAGACATCATTTTCAGCTTCTGCAGTTCAGCTTCAGCTTTCTCTTTTGCCTCTTTCGGCATTTTCGCCGCGTCGATCTTACGCTTCAGCGCTTCGTTTTCGTCCGGTGCGTCATCCATCTCACCGAGTTCTTTCTGAATGGCCTTCATCTGCTCGTTCAGATAGTACTCGCGCTGAGATTTCTCCATCTGCTTTTTCACGCGGTTGCGAATACGCTTCTCAACCTGCAGCAGATCGATTTCAGACTCCATCATCGCCATCAGGTATTCCAGACGCTCATTCACGTCGGACATTTCCAGCACGGACTGTTTGTCAGCCAGCTTCAGCGGCATATGCGCAGCGATGGTGTCAGCCAGACGTGCAGGATCGTCGATGCTGTTCAGCGACGTCAGCACTTCTGGCGGGATTTTTTTGTTCAGCTTGATATAGCCTTCAAACTGACTGATCGCGGTACGAACCAGTACCTCCTGCTCACGCTCATCAAGCTGAGGGGAGTCCAGATATTCGGCTTTTGCTGCGAAGTGTTCGCCATCATCAGATAGCGTGGTAATACGCGCACGCTGCAGCCCCTCGACCAGCACCTTCACGGTGCCATCAGGCAGCTTCAGCATTTGTAAAATAGAGGCCACGGTCCCGACGGTGAAAAGATCGTTTACACCCGGCTCATCCGTTGATGCTTCTTTCTGCGCAACCAGCATGATTTTTTTATCATGATCCATGGCGGCTTCAAGGCAACGGATAGATTTTTCCCGCCCTACAAATAAGGGTATGACCATGTGCGGATAAACCACCACATCGCGCAACGGCAATACGGGGATTTCAATGCGTTCAGAACGCTCAGGATTCATAGAGCTCTCTCTTAGTTTAGTGTCCGCCAGGTAAGCAGGTTGCAGGACTGTGCTTCATGCAACCATTAACATGTAATCCAGTATATGGGGATGATTCCCACACATTCAACGCCATGTTTACGGAAAAATAAAAGGGGGGATTAAATCCCCCCTTTTTGATTAACTGCTTGTATGGCCTGGTGAATTATTCGCCAGATGCCTGCTGGGCTTCCGGCGTGCCGTAAATCAGCAGCGGTTTACTTTGCCCGGCAATAACGGACTCGTCGATAACCACTTTTTCGACCTCTTCCATTGAAGGAAGATCGTACATCGTATCGAGCAGCGCAGCTTCTACAATCGAACGCAGGCCACGCGCACCGGTTTTACGTGCCATCGCTTTCTTGGCAATCGCGTCCAGCGCTTCGTCACGGAATTCCAGCTCAACGCCTTCCAGATTGAACAACGCCTGGTACTGCTTGGTCAGGGCGTTTTTCGGCTCTTTCAGGATCTGAATCAGCGCATCTTCACTCAGTTCTGTCAGAGTAGCGACAACCGGCAGACGACCGATGAACTCAGGGATCAGACCAAATTTGATCAGATCTTCTGGCTCAACCTGGGTCAGCAGTTCGCCCTCTTTCGCTTTTTCAGATTTCGCCTTCACCGTAGCGCCAAAGCCAATACCCGAGCCGGTTTCAACACGGTTAGCAATGACTTTATCCAGGCCGGCAAACGCACCGCCACAGATAAACAGGATTTTGGACGTATCAACCTGCAGGAACTCCTGCTGCGGATGCTTACGGCCTCCCTGCGGCGGAACAGCGGCAACCGTGCCTTCGATCAGTTTCAGCAACGCCTGCTGCACACCTTCACCGGACACGTCACGGGTAATCGACGGGTTATCGGATTTACGCGAGATTTTATCGATCTCATCGATATACACGATACCGCGCTGGGCTTTCTGTACGTCGTAATCGCACTTCTGCAGCAGTTTCTGGATGATGTTTTCCACATCCTCACCCACATAACCGGCTTCGGTCAGGGTGGTGGCATCCGCCATGGTAAACGGAACATCCAGCAGACGCGCCAGCGTTTCTGCCAGCAGGGTTTTACCGGAACCGGTTGGGCCGATCAGCAAAATGTTACTTTTGCCCAGCTCAACGCCGTTACTGTTATCCCCATTACGCAGACGTTTGTAGTGGTTGTATACCGCCACTGCCAGCACCTTTTTCGCCTGTTCCTGGCCGATGACATAGTCATCAAGATGATGACGGATCTCATGCGGCGTAGGTAACGCGCTGCGCTCACGGTGTGGTGCGACTTCTTTAATCTCTTCGCGGATGATGTCGTTACATAAGTCGACACATTCGTCGCAGATATACACGGATGGCCCGGCAATCAGTTTGCGCACTTCATGCTGGCTTTTGCCGCAAAAAGAGCAGTACAACAGTTTGCCCGATCCATCTTTGCGTTTATCTGTCATGAGTCAAAACCTCTTTTTAAGTTCTTTGTGCCGCACATGACGACGCAAATGCCATTCTCAGACGCAGGCTGCTGGTAAGCAAAGTGCCGCCCTACCATAGTATAGCGGCACACCCGCGCCGTGGGCATCAATTACGGTGGGTCAAAATGGAGTCGACTAAGCCGTACTCAACTGCCTCTGGTGCGGACAGGAAGCGATCGCGCTCGGTATCACGCTCGATCTGCTCTAGTGATTGACCCGTATGGTGAGCCATAAGTTCATTCATGCGTCCTTTGACCTTCAGGATTTCACGGGCATGAATTTCAATATCTGTCGCCTGGCCCTGGTAACCACCCAGCGGCTGGTGAATCATTACGCGCGAGTTTGGCAGGCAGAAACGCTTGCCTTTCGCCCCTGCGGTCAGCAGGAATGCGCCCATCGATGCCGCCTGGCCCATACAAATGGTGCTCACATCAGGCTTGATGAACTGCATGGTATCGTAAATGGACATCCCGGCAGTGATCACGCCACCAGGGGAGTTGATGTACAGGTAAATGTCTTTTTCCGGGTTTTCCGCTTCCAGAAACAGCATCTGCGCGACGATCAGGTTCGCCATGTGGTCTTCCACCTGGCCAGTCATGAAGATAACGCGTTCTTTAAGCAGACGGGAGTAGATATCAAAAGAACGTTCACCTCGAGAGGTCTGTTCAATAACCATTGGCACCAGCGCCATATGGGGTGCAAAGTTATCTCGTTCGCCACTGTATGACATTTCCGTCTCCTGGATAAAAAATGAAAATACCTGCTGTACTGATTGTAACCTTGCGGACGGATTATCAGCCAGTCTCTTTAATACTGCTTCCCCACTAATGGGGGCGGCTCAGCCCTATTTCAAGCATAACAATCTTTTGTTTTAACGCTAACACTGAAAAAGCGTTTTATCACGCTTTGGGATTTATAACTGTGATAAAAAAAACCCGCCGCCGGGAGGCAACGGGTTTTTTGCTCAAACTTTAAACGAAGCAGGCAGAATTAAGCCTGTTGGTTCATCAGTTCGTTGAAAGAAGTGGCTTTTTCGGACACTTTCGCTTTGGCCAGAACGGCTTCAACAGCCTGCTCTTCCAGAGCTACGTTGCGCATGTTTTCCATCAGCTCTTTGTTGCTGCCGTAGAAAGCAACCACTTCTGACGGATCTTCATAGGCAGAAGCCATCTCTTCGATCAGACCTTTAACGCGCTCTTCGTCAGCTTTCAGCTCGTGGGTACGAATCACTTCGCCCAGCAGCAGACCAACAACAACGCGGCGTTTAGCCTGCTCTTCGAACAGCTCACGAGGCAGTTCCAGAGCTTGTTTCTCGTTGCCACCGAAACGCTGTGCAGCCTGGCGACGCAGAACGTCGATTTCGCTGTCGATCAGGGCCGCAGGGATTTCGATTTCGTTAGCTTTAACCAGACCGTCGATCGCCTGAGACTTAACGCGGTTACGCACGGCGCCTTTCAGCTCGCGTTCCATGTTTTTACGCACTTCTGCACGCAGGCCTTCAACAGAACCATCTTCAACGCCGAAACGTTTGATGAAATCTGCAGTCAGTTCTGGCAGTTCGCGGTCTTCAACTTTCTTCAGGGTAATGGCGAATTTCGCCGCTTTACCTTTCAGGTTTTCAGCGTGGTATTCTTCCGGGAAGGTCACGTCGATGGTGAACTCTTCGCCTGCGCTGTGGCCTTTGATACCCTCTTCAAAGCCTGGGATCATACGACCCTGGCCCATCGCCAGTACGAAGTCAGACGCTTTGCCGCCTTCGAACTCTTCGCCGTCTACAGAGCCGGAGAAGTCGATGGTGACACGGTCTTCTGCATCCGCAGCGCCGTCTTTATCTTTCCAGGTTGCCTGCTGCTTACGCAGGGTATCCAGCATGCCGTCAACGTCGGCTTCAGTCACTTCAACGATTGGTTTTTCAACTTCGATCGCGTCCAGACCTTTCAGCTCAACTTCCGGGTACACTTCGAACTCTACTGCGTAGGTGAAGTCTTCGCCCAGTTTGTATTCGCCCGGAACATAGGTCGGGGAACCGGCTGGATTGATTTTTTCTTTGATGATCGCGTCAACGAAGTTGCGGCTCATCAGGTCACCCAGCACGTCCTGGCGAACAGAAGCGCCATAACGCTGAGCAACGACATTCATCGGTACTTTGCCCTTGCGGAAGCCGTCAATACGGACTTTCTTTGCTACGTTGACCAGCTCGCTTTTTACAGCGTTTTCGATGCTGTCAGCAGCGATTGTAATCGTTACACGGCGGCCAAGGCCTTGAGTGGTTTCAACTGAAACTTGCATCTTGTTACCTCAAAAAAATCACAGTGCTCGGTCAACTCTGAATTTGCCTCGCAATACCGGGATGCTCTCTTAGCAGATTCACATTCCCTGTCGCCAGAATCATCCCGAAGACATTCATATTAAGACGCGGCATTATAGCGGCATCACTTTAGTGAGTCGAGAACGGTTGGCGCATGTTGCTGCGGCTTTTTTCACACTTTCAGGCTATTTTCGGCCTTAAAATCGCGCCACCGGCTCAAAACCCGGACAAAACAAAACGGCCCGCAGGCCGTTTTGACGTAATCTTTATGCAACATACTGGAAAAGCTCCCGCTGTTGCAAACAGGATTTATTATGCGATTGTCCCGGCTCCCCGGCACGGTGGCGATGCGAAAATCGTATCCTGCAAGCCCTTCCACTCTTTGATCGTATAAGTGTGCAACGCCAGCGCATGGACCGTGGTCGAGAGCTCTTCCGTCAGGGTTCCGTAAATCATACGGTGCCGATTCAGAAAACGCTCACCAGCGAAACGATCGCTGACCAGCACCACTTTAAAGTGGCTCTCAGAGCCTGCCGGTACGTTATGACGATAGCTTTCGTCGACGACTTCAAGGAACACAGGTTCGAACGCCGCCCTTAACTTATCTTCAATCTGTTCACGTATCATCATGAAATTACTCCTCCGACAACGCTGAGATGTCACCCATCCCTTTAAATGTTAGCCGCTTTTACCGCTTGCATAACAAGAAGACAACAAAAATTTAGCTTTCATCTGATTTTCTCATTCAACCATATGAAGTCCTATAAGGGGAGAGCCGTTTTATCGCCCGGATAACGGAAAAGCGTTTCAGATGGTCAGTTTTCAGACAAGGCGATGAATTTACATGCGTTGACCACTTCCCCTCGCCGTTGGCGATGTTATGATGGCGGCAATTTTTTTCTATATATGCTTACGATTCGTTGAGAGCCTGAACATGTTAAAAAAACTCATTTTCCCTTTAGTCGCCCTGTTTATGCTGGCCGGCTGCGCTACCCCACCGACGACCATTGATGTGTCTCCTAAGATCTCGCTGCCGCAGCAGGATCCAAGCCTGATGGGCGTTACCGTCAGCATTAACGGCGCGGATCAGCGCACAGACCAGGCGCTGGCGAAAGTCACCCGTGATAACCAGCTGGTCACGCTGACGGCGTCCCGCGATCTGCGCTTCCTGCTGCAGGAAGTGCTCGAGAAGCAAATGACCGCACGCGGCTACATGGTCGGCCCAAGCGGCGCGGTTGATCTGCAGATTATCGTCAACAACCTGTACGCAGACGTCTCTCAGGGCAACGTGCGCTACAACATCGCGACCAAAGCCGATATCGCCATCATCGCCACCGCGAAGAACGGCAACAAGATGAACAAGAACTACCGTGCAAGCTACTCGGTTGAAGGCGCATTCCAGGCCACCAACACCAATATCGCTAATGCCGTGAACAGCGTGCTGACCGACACCATCGCCGATATGGCGCAGGACACCAGCATTCACGAGTTCATCAAGCAGAACGCACGTTAATTCTGCCTGCTGACCCGACCCCCGGTCGGGTCAGCTAACCTGCCCATGTCCAGTCAATACTTACGTATTTTCCAGCAGCCTAAATCAGCTATCCTGCTGATCCTCGGTTTCGCCTCCGGTTTACCCCTTGCTTTAACATCGGGCACGTTACAGGCGTGGATGACCGTCGAAAATATCGATCTTAAAACCATCGGCTTCTTCTCTTTGGTCGGCCAGGCCTATGTCTTCAAGTTCTTATGGTCGCCGATGATGGACCGCTATACCCCGCCGTTCCTCGGCAGGCGTCGTGGCTGGTTGCTGATGACCCAGGCGATGCTGCTGCTGGCGATTGCCGCGATGGGTTTCCTGGAACCCGCATCGCAGCTGCGCTGGATGGCCGCGCTGGCGGTGGTGATTGCCTTCTGCTCCGCGTCGCAGGATATCGTTTTTGATGCCTGGAAAACGGACGTGCTCTCGGCCGAAGAGCGCGGCACCGGGGCCGCTATCAGCGTGCTGGGCTACCGCCTGGGGATGCTGGTCTCCGGCGGGCTGGCGCTATGGCTGGCAGACCGCTATCTCGGTTGGCAGGGCATGTACTGGCTGATGGCCGCCCTGATGATCCCGTGCATGATCGCAACCTTCCTCGCCCCTGAGCCGAGTGATGTTATTCCTGTACCCCGCTCCCTCGAGCAGGCGGTTGCCGAACCGCTGCGCGACTTCTTTGGCCGCAACAATGCCTGGCTCATTCTGCTGCTGATTGTGTTGTATAAGCTTGGTGATGCCTTTGCCATGAGCCTGACCACGACCTTTTTGATCCGTGGAGTGGGCTTCGATGCCGGCGAAGTGGGAGTGGTGAATAAGACGCTGGGGCTGATTGCCACCATTATCGGCGCGCTGTATGGCGGCGTGCTGATGCAGCGTTTGAGCCTGTTCCGCGCACTGCTGATCTTCGGCATTCTGCAGGGGGTGTCGAATGCGGGTTACTGGCTACTCTCCATCACCGACAAGCATATGCTCAGCATGGCGACGGCGGTGTTCTTTGAAAATCTGTGCGGCGGGATGGGAACGGCTGCGTTTGTCGCCCTGCTGATGACGCTGTGCAACAAATCTTTTTCCGCGACCCAGTTCGCCCTGCTCTCCGCGCTCTCCGCCGTCGGCCGGGTTTACGTCGGTCCTATCGCGGGCTGGTTTGTGGAAGCGCACGGTTGGGCTGAGTTTTATCTCTTCTCCGTCTTTGCGGCTATTCCGGGCCTGCTGTTGTTATTACTCTGTCGTCGCTCGCTGGAATATACCCAGCAGACGGAACACTTTATGGTTCGGACGCGTTTCCCGTTAGCCTATCGCTTCGCGTTAAGAATATTGCTGGTGGGATGTCTGGCCCTGGCGCTGTGGCTTATCCTGGCGATCGTCAATGCCACGACCACCCTTGCATTGCCGTATAGCCTGCTCCTGCTGGACATCGGCGCGCTGCTGGCGCTGACCGGGATCCTCACGGGCGCGCTCCTCGACTACCTGGCGATGCGTGAGAGCCACAGGGTGTAAAACCGGCGCAAAACGTTATTTCCCGTTGTAATCACCCAGGTAAATTATAACGGCAAATAAATTTGGTCAGGGAAAAATAATATTTGTTGTTTCGTGCTTCTTAGAATTCTGGAAATTATTGGAACATGGGAGAGTGTGTATTTTCCGTTAACCGATTCAGCAAACGAAACATTAATTTTACGTTTTTTAGTTGTCTCTTTATTGATAATTATTTGTTAATGATTTGTGTGTTTTTAGCAATGGTTATACCAATTGCCCTTTTTACCCTACCTACCGAGTCTGTTTCGTTATAACGCCCGTCTGGCGGTGCTTACGTCTGAAAAGCGGTTATAATTTGCAACATCTGTGACTTCCCTGGCAGAACCTGGTAACACGTTCCTGACACAGGTCTAATGATGTTTACAGTAATGTAACGTTCCCGTAAAATGCCCCCACACTTTAAACGCCACCAGGTCCCCGTGGAATTGAGGTCGTTAAATGACACTTAGGAAATACAATAAAAGTTTGGGATGGTTGTCGTTATTTGCAGGCACTGTATTACTCAGTGGCTGTGATTCTGCGCTGCTAGACCCCAAAGGACAGATTGGACTGGAGCAACGTTCGCTCATTCTGACGGCTTTCGGCCTGATGATGATCGTCGTGATTCCCGCCATCTTGATGGCTGTTGGTTTCGCCTGGAAGTACCGTGCGAGCAATAAAGATGCGAAGTATAGCCCTAACTGGTCACACTCCAATAAAGTGGAAGCTGTGGTCTGGACGGTGCCGATTCTGATCATCCTGTTCCTTGCCGTGCTGACATGGAAAACCACTCACGCGCTTGAACCTGCAAAACCGCTGGTTCACGATGAGAAACCGATTACGATCGAAGTCGTCTCCATGGACTGGAAATGGTTCTTCATCTACCCGGAACAGGGCATTGCTACCGTGAACGAAATCGCCTTCCCGGCGAACGTCCCGGTGCAGTTCAAAGTAACGTCTAACTCCGTGATGAACTCCTTCTTTATCCCGCGTCTGGGTAGCCAGATTTACGCGATGGCCGGTATGCAGACCAACCTGCACCTGATCGCGAATGAAGCAGGCACCTATGATGGTATCTCCGCCAGCTACAGTGGCCCGGGCTTCTCTGGTATGAAGTTCAAAGCCATTGCCACGCCTGACCGTGCCGCTTTCGACCAGTGGGTTGCTAAAGCGAAACAGTCTACGAACACCATGTCTGACATGGCCGCGTTCGACAAAGTGGCAACACCTAGCGAATACAACAAGGTGGAGTACTTCTCTGACGTGAAACCTGATTTGTTTAAAGACGTTATCAACAAATTTATGGGCCACGGCAAGAGCATGGACATGACCCAACCGGAAGGTGAGCACGCATCACACGAAGGCATGGAAGGCATGGACATGAGCCACGCGGAAACCTCTCACTAAGGGGCCGAGGAAGAAAATGTTCGGAAAATTAACACTGGATGCAGTGCCGTACCATGAGCCAATTATCATGGTCACGATTGCTGCCATTATCATCGGTGGCGCAGCCTTAGTTGGCTTGATCACTTACTTCGGTAAGTGGAGCTATCTGTGGAATGAGTGGCTGACTTCGGTTGACCACAAAAAACTCGGTATCATGTACTGCATCGTCGGTATCGTCATGTTAATTCGTGGCTTTGCCGATGCAATCATGATGCGTAGCCAGCAGGCGCTTGCCTCCGCTGGCGAAGCAGGCTTCCTGCCACCGCACCACTACGACCAGGTCTTTACCGCCCACGGCGTTATCATGATCTTCTTCGTGGCGATGCCGCTGGTTATCGGTCTGATGAACGTGGTTGTGCCGCTGCAAATCGGCGCGCGCGACGTTGCGTTCCCGTTCCTGAACAACCTGAGCTTCTGGTTCACGGTTGTTGGTGTGATTCTGGTTAACCTTTCTCTGGGCGTCGGTGAGTTCGCGCAGACTGGTTGGCTGGCCTATCCGCCGCTTTCGGGAATTGAATACAGTCCTGGCGTAGGTGTTGATTACTGGATTTGGGCGCTACAGCTCTCCGGTGTCGGTACTACCCTGACCGGTATTAACTTCTTCGTGACCATTATCAAGATGCGTGCCCCTGGCATGACCATGTTCAAGATGCCGGTATTTACCTGGGCATCTCTGTGCGCCAACATCCTGATTATCGCGTCATTCCCAATCCTGACTGTCACCGTCGCGCTGCTGACCCTGGATCGCTATCTGGGCACCCATTTCTTCACCAATGATATGGGCGGCAACATGATGATGTACATCAACCTGATTTGGGCATGGGGTCACCCTGAAGTGTACATCCTGGTTCTGCCGGTCTTCGGTGTGTTCTCCGAAATCGCAGCGACCTTCTCGCGTAAGCGTCTGTTTGGTTACACCTCGCTGGTGTGGGCAACCGTGTGTATTACCGTTCTGTCGTTTATCGTTTGGCTGCACCACTTCTTCACCATGGGTGCGGGCGCGAACGTTAACGCCTTCTTCGGTATCACCACCATGATTATCGCAATCCCAACCGGGGTTAAGATCTTCAACTGGCTGTTCACCATGTACCAAGGTCGCATCGTGTTCCACTCAGCAATGCTGTGGACCATCGGCTTCATCGTCACCTTCTCCGTGGGTGGGATGACCGGCGTACTGCTGGCCGTGCCGGGTGCTGACTTCGTTCTGCACAACAGCCTGTTCCTGATTGCGCACTTCCACAACGTTATCATCGGCGGTGTGGTCTTCGGTTGCTTCGCAGGTGTGACTTACTGGTGGCCAAAAGCCTTCGGTTACACCCTGAACGAAAAATGGGGCAAACGCGCGTTCTGGTTCTGGATCATCGGCTTCTTCGTCGCATTTATGCCGCTGTACGTGCTGGGCTTCATGGGTATGACCCGTCGTCTGAGCCAGCAGATCGATCCGCAGTTCCACCCAATGCTGATGGTTGCAGCGGGCGGCGCGGTGCTGATTGCCTGCGGTATTGCGTCTCAGCTGATTCAGTTCTACGTCTCTATTCGCGACCGCGATCAGAACCGTGACCTGACCGGTGACCCATGGGGTGGCCGTACGCTGGAGTGGGCAACCTCTTCTCCACCGCCGTTCTATAACTTTGCCGTTGTGCCGCACATTCATGAGCGTGATGCATTCTGGGAAATGAAAGAAAAAGGCGAAGCGTATAAGCAGCCTGCACAGTACGAAGAGATCCACATGCCGAAAAACAGCGGTGCGGGCATTGTGATTGCCGCCTTCGCGACGGTATTTGGTTTCGCTATGATCTGGCACATCTGGTGGCTTGCGATCGTCGGCTTTGCTGGCATCGTTATCAGCTGGATTGTGAAGAGCTTTGATGAGGACGTGGACTACTACGTACCAGTCCGTGAAGTTGAAAAACTGGAAAACCAGCATTTCGACGAGATTGCTAAAGCGGGGCTGAAAAATGGCAACTGATACTTTAACCCACGCGACTGCCCATGCGCATGATCACGGGCACCACGATACAGGGCCGATGAAAGTCTTCGGCTTCTGGATCTACCTGATGAGCGACTGCATCCTGTTCTGCTGTCTGTTCGCGACCTATGCCGTTCTGGTGAACGGCACAGCGGGCGGCCCGACCGGCAAGGAAATTTTCGAGCTGCCGTTCGTTCTGGTTGAAACCGCACTGCTGCTGTTCAGCTCCATCACCTACGGCATGGCGGCTATCGCCATGTACAAGAACAACAAGAGCCAGGTTGTCTCCTGGCTGGCGTTGACCTGGCTGTTTGGTGCTGGATTTATCGGGATGGAAATCTATGAATTCCACCACCTGATCATGGAAGGTTTCGGTCCGGATCGCAGTGGCTTCCTGTCAGCGTTCTTCGCGCTGGTAGGTACTCACGGTCTGCACGTAACGTCCGGTCTGATCTGGATGGCGGTACTGATGTTCCAGGTATCCCGTCGCGGCCTGACCAGCACTAACCGCACCCGTATTATGTGCCTGAGCCTGTTCTGGCACTTCCTGGATGTGGTCTGGATCTGTGTGTTCTCTGTTGTGTATCTGATGGGGGCGATGTAATGAGTCATTCAAACGATCATGGCGCTTCCCACGGTAGCGTAAAAACCTACATGACAGGTTTCATCCTGTCGATCATCCTGACGGTGATCCCGTTCTGGATGGTGATGAGCGGTACTGCTTCTCACGCGGCAATCCTGGGCACTGTCCTGGTTACCGCGGTAGTGCAGATTCTGGTGCATCTGGTTTGCTTCCTGCACATGAACACCAAATCTGATGAAGGCTGGAACATGACGGCATTCATCTTTACCGTGATTATCATCGCAATCCTGGTAGTCGGCTCCATCTGGATTATGTGGAACCTCAACTACAACATGATGGTTCACTAAGAGCGGCGAGTATGTTTAAGCAATACCTGCAAGTCACAAAACCTGGCATCATCTTTGGCAACCTGATCTCGGTGATCGGAGGGTTCCTGCTGGCCTCTAAAGGCAGCATCGATTACACCCTCTTTATCTACACGCTGGTTGGGGTGTCACTGGTTGTCGCGTCCGGTTGTGTATTTAACAACTACATCGACATGGATATCGACAGGAAGATGGAAAGGACTAAAAATCGGGTGCTGGTAAAAGGCCTGATGTCCCCTGCCGTCTCGCTGGTGTACGCCACCTTGCTGGGTATTGCTGGCTTTATGCTGCTGTGGTTCGGCGCCAACCCTCTGGCCTGCTGGCTGGGGGTGATGGGTTTCGTGGTGTATGTAGGCGTCTACAGCCTGTATATGAAACGTCACTCCGTCTACGGTACGCTGATTGGTTCTCTCTCCGGCGCTGCGCCGCCGGTGATTGGCTACTGCGCGGTCACCAACGAGTTCGACAGCGGTGCGCTGATCCTGCTGGCTATCTTTAGCCTGTGGCAGATGCCGCACTCCTACGCCATTGCGATTTTCCGCTTTAAGGATTATCAGGCAGCGAACATTCCGGTACTGCCGGTAGTGAAAGGCATCTCCGTTGCCAAGAACCATATCACGCTCTACATCATTGCCTTTGCGGTTGCTACGCTGATGCTCTCTCTGGGCGGTTACGCTGGGTACAAATATCTGGTGGTTGCTGCAGCGGTGAGCGTCTGGTGGCTCGGCATGGCACTGCGGGGTTATAAAGTGGAAGACGACAAAGTCTGGGCACGTAAGCTGTTTGTGTTCTCGATTGTTGCTATCACTTCCCTGTCGGTAATGATGTCCGTCGACTTTATGGTGCCTGATTCACATAATCTGCTGACCTACGTCTGGTAAGTTCGCCAGACGGCGTTACTCAACAGCCCGCTACCGTTATGGTCGCGGGCTGTTTTTTTTGACATATCCAAAACTAATTATTAATACCTTACAGATCACTCTCAAATATTAATCAAGCTAAAAAAAGAGCATATAAATCCATTTGCTACTTTTTGCCTGTCTCATTGTTATTCCCCGGTGGTACTCTCTCGCCGTGAGTATTGTGCTCACGCTCTTCTCATTTAATAAGGAAATAAAAGTGAAAGAATTATCAATGAATGAAATCCAGTACATCTCCGGCGGTTTTAATCTGATGGGCGCCGCAACTGGCTTCACCAGTTTTGTCTATAACTCTGCGGTTGGCTTTGGCACCTTCGTAGCCACCTCTGGCACCGCCTTCGCTGACTTCGTAGTAGACAGCGCACTTGCGTTTGGTTCATTCGTGGTCGGCGCTTCCAACTGGCAAACCTTTGTGACTACCGGTTCAAATAACTGGAATGGTTTTGTCGAAACGGCGGGAAATAGCTGGTCATCTTTCGTAAACAATGCTGCCGGTGACTGGAATAACTTCCTGGTAAAAGCCAACGCGTAAAATAGGCTCCGTTGCAGGAACAGGTTATTAAACCTGTTCCTGGTTTATCATTAATTATCGAAAGACGTAAAAACCGATAAGCATCATTATCCCCTCCCCTTTCGCCACGCCTTTTTCTGCTTAATAGCACAGATCATTCATGTAATTTATATTTGTTCACCATCGCTCTGTTTACCCGAACGCCCGCTCGCACTACACTGAACGCGCTTTTTAGACAGAGGTGGTAATGAACGATTATAAAATGACGCCAGGCGAGTTACGCGCCACCTGGGGTTTGGGGACGGTTTTCTCACTGCGTATGCTCGGCATGTTTATGGTCCTGCCCGTTCTGACCACTTACGGCATGGCACTGCAGGGGGCAAGCGAGGCATTAATTGGTCTTGCCATCGGTATTTATGGCCTGGCGCAGGCGGTCTTTCAGATCCCTTTTGGCCTGCTCTCTGACCGCGTCGGCCGCAAGCCGCTGATCGTCGGCGGACTGCTGGTATTTGTCGCCGGTAGCGTGATTGCCGCCCTCTCCCACTCCATCTGGGGCATTATTCTCGGTCGTGCGCTGCAGGGCTCCGGTGCCATTGCCGCCGCCGTGATGGCGCTATTGTCCGATCTGACCCGCGAACAGAACCGCACCAAAGCGATGGCCTTTATTGGCGTCAGTTTCGGCGTGACCTTTGCTATCGCCATGGTTCTCGGGCCAATCATCACCCATGCGCTGGGGCTGCATGCCCTGTTCTGGATGATCGCCGTGTTGGCGACCCTCGGCATTGCGCTGACCATCTGGGTCGTGCCTGACAGCAAAAACCATGTCCTGAACCGCGAATCGGGGATGGTCAAAGGCTGCTTCAGCAAGGTGCTGGTCGAGCCGCGTCTGCTGAAACTCAACTTCGGCATCATGTGCCTGCATATCCTGTTGATGTCCACCTTCGTCGCCCTGCCCGGCCAGCTGGCGGCAGCGGGTTTTCCGGCGGCTGAGCACTGGAAAATCTACCTGGTCACCATGCTCATCTCGTTTGTCTCCGTGGTGCCGTTTATTATCTATGCCGAAGTGAAGCGCCGAATGAAGCGCGTCTTCCTGGCCTGCGTCGCCCTGCTGCTGATCGCCGAAATCGTCCTCTGGGGTTCCGGCCCGCACTTCTGGGAGCTGGTCGCGGGCGTGCAGCTCTTTTTCCTCGCCTTTAACCTGATGGAAGCCCTGCTGCCGTCGTTAATCAGTAAAGAGTCGCCGGCAGGCTATAAAGGAACGGCGATGGGGATCTACTCCACCAGCCAGTTTATCGGCGTGGCTATCGGCGGATCTCTTGGCGGCTGGGTCGATGGCATGTTCGATTCACAAACCGTATTCCTGGCGGGTGCGCTGCTGGCAACGGTCTGGCTGCTGGTGGCCAGCACCATGAAAGAACCGCGTTATGTCAGTAGTCTGAGAGTGGAAATTCCGCAGGATGTTGAGATTAGCGAGGCCTTAAAACAGCGCCTTGAAGCGAAAGAAGGTGTCAGCGAGGTATTACTGGTGCCGGAAGAACGCAGTCTGTATGTCAAAATCGACAGTAAAGTGACTAACCGCTTTGAAGTTGAGCAGGCGCTGAAAGCCTGAAAAAAAGCCCGGCATCTCGCCGGGCTTTTTCTTAATCGCGGAAGTTCTTGAACTGGAACGGCTGGCCGAGATCGCCGCCACGCACCAGCGCCATCACACCCTGTAGATCGTCGCGGGATTTTCCGGTGACACGAATCTCTTCGCCCTGAATCTGAGCCTGTACTTTAAGCTTGCTGTCTTTGATGAGCTTAACGATTTTTTTCTGCATCGCGCTCTCAATACCCTGCTTCAGTTTGGCTTCAACAAACCAGGTTTTGCCGCTGTGCACGAAGGTTTCCGGCACGTCGAGGGAGGTCCCTTCGATGCCGCGCTTCAGCAGCTTGGCGCGCAGAATGTCCAGTAGCTGGGTGACCTGAAAATCGGACTCGCTCAGCACCTTAATGGTCTTATTTGCGTCGTTCAGCTCAAAACTGGCCTCAACGCCACGAAAATCGAAACGCGACTCAACTTCACGGCTGGCGTTGTCCACGCCGTTACGTACTTCCTGGATATCAACTTCGGAAACAATATCGAAAGATGGCATCTTTTCTTCTCCCTTCACTTTTGTTGCGTTGCATAATACCCGCTACGGGGCATAACTCAACAGAAGCTTAGTTGTCGACGCTATACTACATGTTGTAACACCTGGCTTGTTGCAGGTGAGGAGGAACGATGAAAATTACCGTGCTCGGATGTGGGGCACTGGGACAACTTTGGCTCGCCGCACTTCGCAAACAGGGGCATGAAGTTCAGGGCTGGATGCGCGTGCCACAACCCTATTGCAGTGTAAACCTGATTGAAGAAGACGGGAGCATCTTTAACGAATCTCTTATCGCCAACGATCCTGATTTTCTGGCGCAAAGCGATCTGCTGCTGGTTACCCTGAAAGCCTGGCAGGTCTCCGACGCCGTGCGGGCGCTGGCAACCACCCTTCCCCGTACCTCACCGATTATGTTGCTTCACAACGGTATGGGCACTATAGAAGAGCTCAAAAGTGTCCCCCAGCCGCTGCTGATGGCCATTACCACCCATGCGGCTCGCCGCGACGGCAACGTGATTGTTCATGTCGCCAGCGGGATGACGCATATCGGCCCGGCCAGAGCGCAGGAGGGAGACTACAGTTATCTGGCGGATTGCTTTCAGCAGGTGCTGCCGGATGTCGCCTGGCACGATAACATTCGCCCGCAGATGTGGCGCAAGCTGGCGGTAAACTGCGTGATTAATCCGCTGACCGCTCTGCTGGATTGCCCGAACGGTGAGCTTCAAAAGCATCCGCAGACGGTCGCAACGCTGTGTGCCGAGGTCGCTGCCGTGGTGGAGCGCGAAGGCATTCACACCTCGGTGGACGATATTCGCTATTACGTTGAAGAGGTCATTGAGAGCACCGCCCAGAATATCTCTTCGATGTTGCAGGATATCCGCGGACTACGTCATACCGAAATTGACTACATTACCGGTTACCTGCTAAAACGCGCCCGCGCGCACGGTATCAGCGTGCCGGAAAATGTCCGTCTCTATGAACAGGTTAAACGTAAGGAGAGTGAGTATGAGCGCGTCGGCACTGGTATGCCTCGCCCCTGGTAGCGAAGAGACCGAAGCGGTCACCACTATCGATCTGCTGGTTCGCGCCGGGATTAACGTCACGACGGCAAGCGT
Organism: Leclercia sp.; assembly: GCF_036780805.1. Lineage (NCBI taxonomy): Bacteria > Pseudomonadati > Pseudomonadota > Gammaproteobacteria > Enterobacterales > Enterobacteriaceae > Leclercia > Leclercia sp. Next base: position 309,382 of record NZ_DAIQCE010000002.1, read on the forward strand.
CGCCAGCGATGGCAATCTGATCATCACCTGCTCGCGTGGGGTGAAAATTGTCGCCGATGCGCCGCTGGTGGAGGTCGCCGACGGTGATTACGACGTCATCGTTTTGCCAGGCGGTATTAAGGGGGCGGAGTGCTTTCGCGACAGCCCGCTGCTGGTCGAGACGGTGAGGCAGTTTCACCACTCCGGGCGCATCGTCGCCGCCATTTGCGCAGCCGCAGCCACGGTGCTGGTGCCGCACAATATCTTCCCGATTGGCAATATGACCGGTTTCCCGACGCTAAAAGATAAGATCCCCGAAGAGCAGTGGGTGGATAAGCGCATGGTCTGGGATCCGCGTGTCAATCTGTTAACCAGCCAGGGGCCGGGCACGTCGATTGATTTTGCGCTGAAGATTATCGAGCTGCTGGTCGGGCGGGCAAAAGCCTATGAAGTGGCCTCATCATTGGTGATGGCGGCAGGGATTTATAACTATTACGAAGCGTAAGGCGTAAAAAAGCCGGGTGGCGGCTACGCCTTACCCGGCCTACAAATAGCACGAACCTGTAGGCCCGGCAAGCGCAGCGCCGCCGGGCATTTTAACTACGGGCGATACACCTTCACATTGGTAAAGCCCTGCTCGCGCAGATAGAGCGCCTGCAGACGGCTCATCACCCCGCGCTCGCACCACAGCAGATAGGTTTTGTTCTTATCCAGATCGCCAAATTTGGTGCTCAGCTTGTAGAACGGCAGCGAGGCCACTTCCACACCTTCCGGCTCAAACGGCTTCGCATCCTGCTCATCCACTGAGCGGATATCCAGCAGCACGTCATCAGGACCAAAACCGTTCACGGTTTCCACTTCAACTACGTCCTGCTCGGTCTGCTGGGCGATCTCGCGGATATCGATGTTAGAGGCTTCAGCCACCACTTTCTCAAGGATGCTGAAATCGAAGTTCTCTTCTTCCGCTTCGATCTTCGCCTTCACCGCTTTTACGGTTGGGCTCTTGGAAATCACGCCGCAGTACTCCGGCATGGTGCGGGCGAAGTCTTCGGTACCGATTTCGCGCGCCAGATCGATAATGTGCTCTTTATCATGGGAGATCAGCGGACGCAGGATCAGCGTATCAGAGACGTTGTCGATAAGACGCAGGTTGGTCAGGGTCTGGCTGGAGACCTGGCCCAGCGCTTCGCCGGTGACCAGCGCCTGCACGCCGTAACGCTCAGCCACTTTCGAGGCCGCACGCACCATCATGCGCTTCAATACCACGCCCATCTGGCCGTCATCGACTTTCTCAAGGATCTCGCCAACTACTGGCTCAAAGTTGATCGCCACAAAACGCACGCGGTGGGAGCTGCCGAAGCGGTTCCACAGATAATGCGCCACCTGACGCACGCCAATTTCGTGTGCCGCACCGCCGAGGTTGAAGAAGCAGTAGTGCACACGGCAGCCGCGACGCATCAGCATATAGCTGGAAACGCCGGAGTCGAAACCGCCGGAGATCAGCGACAGCACATCTTCCTGGGTGCCAATCGGGAAACCGCCGATACCTTCATAGCGGCCTTTCACCAGCAGCAGACGGTCGTTTTCGATTTCGAGATTTACAGTCACTTCCGGGTTGGTCAGGCGCACGCGCGCAGACTCAACGTGCTGATTCAGCCCGCCGCCGACGTAGCGTTCAACTTCAATGGAGCTAAACTCATGCTTACCGCGACGCTTGGCGCGCACGCAGAAGGTTTTGCCTTCGATTTGATCGCGATACTGCGCCAGCGCTTTTTCGAAGATATCGTGCAGAGAAGTGAACGGAACATCTTCCACTTCCAGAATATGGTGGATCCCCGGAATACGGGTTAAGGCATCACGAATGTCCAGGCGCTTGTTTTCATCTTTGGCGCGGACTTCAACGTGATCCCAGTGACGCACGACGGCCAGCGTCTCGTCGTAGTGCTTCAGAACGTTACGAATGTTCCCGGTTAAAATTTTAATAAAGCGCAAACGCACAGATTGGCTTTTGATGGTGATTTCCGGGAACAATTTAATGATAAACTTCATGGCGGCAATGTTTCTTTGGCAAGCGATAAGGCTTGTAATGGAAAAGTACAGCAGCCCACATTTCCAGGGCTGCATCCAGGCGCGGAAGTATACCACCATCGCGTGGCTCCTGTGCACATTGCGCGTTATTTGATAATTACCCTGAGTCCGATACCATATCAGGGATAAAAAACTGAGAGTCAGACATTCACTATGCCGAAGAAAAACGATGCACCCGCCAGTTTCGAAACTGCGCTGAGTGAACTGGAGCAAATCGTTACCCGTCTGGAAAGCGGCGACCTGCCGTTAGAAGAGGCGCTTAATGAATTCGAACGCGGCGTGCAGCTGGCGCGCCAGGGCCAGGTTAAGCTGCAACAGGCGGAACAACGCGTGCAGATCCTGCTCTCCGATAACGAAAACGCTGCCACGACCCCCTTCACACCGGATGCCGAGTAGATGGACTTTTCGAACCAGCTTCAGGCATGCGTCGGGCGTGCTGACGACGCGTTGCGCCGTTTTATCGCGCCGCAGCCTTTTCAGAACACTCCACTGGTTGAGGCCATGCATTATGGCGCACTGTTAGGCGGCAAACGCCTGCGTCCTTTTCTGGTGTATGCCACCGGCGGGATGTTCGGGATCAGTGCCGATACGCTGGATGCGCCAGCGGCTGCGGTCGAGTGTATTCACGCCTACTCGCTGATCCATGACGATCTGCCGGCGATGGACGACGATGACCTGCGTCGCGGCCAGCCGACCTGCCACATTAAGTTTGGCGAAGCGAACGCCATTCTCGCAGGCGATGCCCTGCAAACCCTGGCGTTCTCGATTCTGAGCGATGCCCCGATGGTGGAAGTGGCGGATCGCGACCGTCTGGCAATGGTTTCCGAACTGGCAATGGCCAGCGGCGTTGCCGGTATGTGCGGCGGTCAGGCGTTGGATCTTGAAGCGGAAGGTCGTCAGGTTAATCTGGAACAGCTGGAGCGTATTCATCGCCACAAGACCGGGGCACTGATTCGTGCCGCCGTCCGTCTGGGCGCGCTGAGCGCGGGTGAGCAGGGTCGCAACGCCCTGCCCGTTCTGGATCGCTACGCAGAAAGTATCGGTTTAGCCTTCCAGGTTCAGGATGACATTCTGGATGTCGTGGGCGATACTGCAACATTGGGAAAACGTCAGGGTGCCGATCAGCAGCTTGGCAAAAGTACCTATCCCGCCCTTCTGGGTCTTGAGCAAGCCCAACAAAAAGCCCGGGACCTGATTGCGGATGCCCGCCAGTCGCTTGAACAACTGGCCGCGCAGTCACTGGATACCTCGGCACTGGAAGCGCTAGCGGACTATATAATCCAGCGTGATAAATAACGAAAACACCACGATGAGTCTCTGATGAGTTTTGATATTGCCAAATACCCGACACTGGCGTTGGTTGACTCCACCCAGGAGTTACGTCTGTTGCCGAAAGAGAGTCTGCCGAAGCTGTGCGACGAGCTGCGTCGCTACCTGCTCGACAGCGTAAGCCGCTCCAGCGGCCATTTCGCCTCCGGGCTTGGCACGGTGGAGCTCACCGTGGCGCTGCATTATGTCTATAACACGCCGTTCGATCAGCTGATCTGGGACGTGGGGCATCAGGCTTATCCGCACAAAATTCTCACCGGCCGTCGCGATAAAATTGACACTATTCGTCAGAAAGGCGGCCTGCATCCGTTCCCGTGGCGCGGTGAGAGCGAGTATGACGTGCTGAGCGTCGGCCACTCCTCCACCTCCATTTCTGCCGGGATCGGTATTGCCGTTGCCGCCGAAAAAGAGAACAAGCGGCGCCGCACCGTCTGCGTCATTGGCGATGGAGCGATCACCGCCGGGATGGCCTTTGAGGCGATGAACCACGCGGGCGATATCAAACCCGACATGCTGGTGGTGCTCAATGATAACGAAATGTCGATCTCCGAAAACGTCGGGGCGCTGAACAACCACCTGGCGAACCTGCTTTCGGGCAAGCTCTACTCCAGCCTGCGTGAAGGCGGCAAAAAAGTTTTCTCCGGCGTACCGCCGATTAAAGAGCTGCTGCGCCGCACCGAAGAGCACATCAAAGGCATGGTGGTCCCCGGCACGCTGTTTGAAGAGCTGGGCTTTAACTACATCGGCCCGGTAGACGGGCACGACGTGCTGGGGCTGGTCTCCACGCTGAAAAACATGCGCGACCTGAAAGGCCCGCAGTTCCTGCACATCATGACCAAAAAAGGCCGGGGCTACGAACCGGCGGAAAAAGATCCCATCACCTTCCACGCGGTACCTAAATTCGACCCGACCAGCGGCTGCCTGCCAAAAAGCAGCGGCGGGATGCCGAGCTATTCGAAAATCTTCGGCGACTGGCTGTGCGAAACCGCCGCCAAAGACAGCAAGCTGATGGCCGTAACCCCGGCGATGCGCGAAGGCTCCGGGATGGTGGAGTTTTCCCGCAAATACCCGACGCAATATTTTGATGTCGCTATCGCCGAACAGCATGCGGTGACCTTTGCCGCGGGCCTGGCGATTGGTGGCTACAAGCCGGTGGTGGCGATCTACTCCACCTTCCTGCAGCGCGCCTACGATCAGGTGATCCACGACGTCGCCATTCAGAAACTGCCGGTGCTGTTCGCCATCGATCGGGCGGGCATTGTCGGCGCCGACGGCCAGACGCACCAGGGGGCGTTCGATCTCTCCTTTTTGCGCTGTGTCCCGGACATGGTGGTAATGACCCCGAGCGACGAAAACGAGTGTCGTCAGATGCTGTTCACCGGCTACCACTATCAGGACGGCCCAACCGCCGTACGTTATCCGCGCGGTAACGCCGTAGGCGTCACCCTCGAGCCGCTGGCAAAACTGCCGATTGGTAAAGGCGTCGTCAAACGTCGCGGTGAGAAGCTGGCGATCCTCAACTTCGGTACGCTGATGCCGGAAGCGGCAAAAGTGGCGGAATCCCTCAACGCGACGCTGGTGGATATGCGCTTTGTGAAGCCGCTCGATGAGGCTCTGATTCTGGAGATGGCCTCACGGCACGAGGCGCTGATCACCCTGGAAGAGAATGCCATTATGGGTGGCGCAGGCAGCGGTGTGAACGAGGTGCTGATGGCGAAGCGTAAAGTCGTGCCGGTACTGAACCTCGGCCTGCCGGATCACTTTATCCCGCAGGGTACCCAGGACGAAGCGCGCGCCGACATTGGCCTGGATGCCGCCGGTATCGAAGCCCGCATCACCGCCTGGCTGGCATAATCCCTCCCCTTTCCGCTCCTGCTATGCTTAACGTTACGTTTTAAGTAATCAGCAGGAGTGGAACCATGCAATACAATACATTAGGAAAAACGGATCTTAAGGTTTCCCGTCTTTGTCTGGGCTGCATGACCTTTGGCGAGCCGGATCGCGGTAAGCACGCCTGGACGCTGCCGGAAGAGAGCAGCCGTCCGATCATCAAACACGCCCTCGAAGGCGGCATTAACTTCTTTGATACCGCCAACAGCTACTCCGACGGCAGCAGCGAAGAGATTGTAGGCCGCGCGCTGCGCGACTTCGCCCGCCGTGACGAGGTGGTGGTCGCTACCAAGGTGTACCATCAGGTGGGCGATCTGGCGGAAGGCCTCTCCCGGGCGCAGATCCTGCGCTCCATTGATGACAGCCTGCGACGCCTGAACATGGATCACGTCGATCTGCTGCAGATCCACCGCTGGGATTACAACACCCCGATTGAAGAGACGCTGGAAGCGTTAAACGACGTCGTCAGAGCGGGCAAAGCGCGCTATATCGGCGCCTCGTCAATGCATGCCGCCCAGTTTGCCGAAGCGCTGGCGCTGCAGGAACAGCACGGCTGGACGCCGTTTGTCACCATGCAGGATCACTACAATCTTATCTACCGCGAAGAAGAGCGCGAGATGTTGCCCCTGTGCTATCAGCACGGCGTGGCGGTGATCCCCTGGAGTCCGCTGGCGCGCGGCCGCTTAACCCGTCCGTGGGGAGAGACCACTGCCCGCTCGGTATCGGATGAGTTTGGCAAAACGCTGTATGAAGAAACCGAAGCCAATAACGCGCAGATTGCCGAGCGTTTAACGAGGATTGCCGAGGAGCTTGGCGCGACGCGCGCCCAGGTGGCGCTGGCATGGGTGCTGAGCAAACGGGGCGTTGCCGCACCGATTATCGGCACCTCGCGCGAAGAGCAGCTCGACGAGCTGATTAACGCCGTGGATATCACCCTGACCCCGGAACAGATTGCCGAGCTGGAAACGCCGTACAAGCAGCATCCGGTGGTGGGATTTAAGTAATAAAAAAGCCCGGTGGCGCTGCGCTTACCGGGCTTACGATCGCACCTGTAGGCCGGGTAAGGCGAAGCCGCCACCCGGCAACACATCAAGCGAAGTGATCATACCCTTTCCAGTCGAGCGTCACTGGCGCGCCGTTCTGCACAAACTGCATCCCTTCGCTTTCAGGCATGATCTGGCCGATACAGGTAAATCCGGCCCCCAGATTGGCTAACGCCACATCCAGCGTGCCGCGATTCAGCTCGGGTACGGTAAAGCACAGTTCATAATCTTCACCGCCGGAGAGCGCCCAGCGCAGCGCCTGCTCTGGCTCCACGTGCCTGCGCATCGCGGCTGAGAGCGGGAACAGATCCAGGTCGATCCGCGCACCCACGCCGCTGGCTTTCAGGATATGGCCGAGATCGGAGATCAGGCCATCCGAGAGATCGATGGCTGAACTGGCGCGGTCGCGCAGCGCCTGGCCGTGCAGAATGCGCGGCGTCGGGCGCAAATGGCGTTGCACAAAATACGCCGCATCTTCAGCGTTCTCCACGGCGAAACGCTTCTGCAATAGGGCCAGCCCTGCCGCGCTGTCACCCGGCGTACCGGTGACGTAAATCCAGTCGCCCGGTTTCGCGCCAGAACGCTTCAGCGCGCGCCCCATCGGCACATAGCCGTGGATCGCCAGGGTCATCGATAGCGGACCGGCGGTGGTATCGCCGCCGATCAGCTGCATATCGTAATAGTTAAGCTGTTCAAACAGCGCGTCGCTGAAGGCCTCAAGCCAGCTTTCATCGACCTTTGGCAGGGTCAGGGCCAGCGTTAACCACGCCGGATCGGCCCCCATCGCCGCCAGATCGCTCACGTTCACCGCCAGCGCTTTATACGCCAGATCGGCAGGATCGATATCCGGCAGAAAATGATGACCAGACACTAGGGTGTCGGTGCTGATCGCCAGCGTCTGTTTTTCGGGGATATTGAGAAGTGCACAGTCGTCGCCGATGCCGGTTTCCACATCGAGACGCGAGCTTCTGACTCGGTCAAAATAACGGGCAATCAGGGAAAATTCGCCACATGCCATACGTTATGCCTCAGCAAATAAAATAAAAAAACCGGAGCCCGCACCGCCCAAAGGCGATACGAAACTCCGGCTTGCGGATCACTTTTTACGGGGACGGATCGCAGGTGCAGCTTTATCCAGCACGCCATTCACAAATTTGTGGCTGTCTTCAGCACCGAAGGTTTTCGCCAGTTCGATCGCTTCGTTGATGGCCACTTTGTAAGGCACATCATCACGCTTCGACAGCTCAAACAGTGCGATACGCAGCACCGCTTTTTCAACCTGGCCCAGCTCTTCGAGCAGACGGGACAGGTACGGCTTCATCAGGCCGTCGAGATACGCGCTATTAGTCGCCACTCCCGACAGCAGTTCACGGAAGTACACGACGTCAACGTCTTTGACGTCTTGTTCCGCCAGGAACTGGTATTCAACATCAGCGATGTCGTTCTGGGACAACTGCCAGGAGTAAAGTGCCTGAACGGCACATTCACGGGCGCGGCGACGAGCAGCAGGTTTCACGGAATTCCCCTTACAAAAAAATCAGGCCTTGATGGCTTTCAATACATTGATCATTTCAAGCGCGGTCAGTGCAGCTTCTGCACCTTTGTTACCGGCTTTGGTGCCAGCACGTTCGATGGCTTGTTCAATACTTTCAGTGGTGAGTACGCCGAACGCGACAGGAATTTCTGCATCCTGTGCCACGTGCGCCAGACCGTTGCTTGCACCACCCGCAACATATTCAAAATGCGCGGTGCCGCCACGAATCACAGTACCCAGCGCGATAACCGCATCGTATTTGCCGGTTTTCGCCAGTGCGCCCGCTGCCAGAGGCAGTTCGTAAGCACCCGGAACCCAGACAACGGTAATGTTTTCGTCTTTCACCTGGCCGATACGTTTCAGGGCGTCAATCGCACCATCCAGCAGGCTGTCGTTGATGAAGTTGTTGAAACGCGCAATGGTGATGGCGACGCGAGCGTCCGGGGTAGCAACGGCTGCTTCAATAATGTTCATACTCTTCCTTAACGGGTTCATTTGGTGGCCCCGCAGGGGGGCGGATTTTATCATAATATTTTGCGCACTGCTTCCCTATTTAGGCAAGCCTTACGCGGTGGTCAGATGGAGACAGAGATCCGGTCCAACCGGGCGTATCTCGCTAAAGTTAAATGCGGGCGCATCCGCCAGCTTTTCCAGCCCTGGCAGTACGCACAGGCCGCGCGCGTCGCTGCCTAACAGTTTAGGCGCCAGATAGACAATCAGCTCATCCACCAGCCCGGCCTGCAATAGCGCACCGGCTAGAGTTGGGCCGGCTTCGACCCAGATGCTATTGATCTGATGTTGTTTACCCAGCAGCATCATCAGCACCACTAAATCCACGTGCCCGTTGTGCTCCGGCACCATAATGCTGCGCACGCCTTCCGGCCAGCTGCGCGCATCTTCCTGGGTGCGGGCAAACCAGGTCTCGCCCGGCTGCTGCACAATGCGGTGCTCAGGAGTGACCCGGTTCTGCCGATCAACCACAATCCGAAGCGGCTGGCGTAGATTTTCCTGCGGATAGAGCGCCTGGGTATCAGCGTTCAGCTCATCCCAGCGCACGGTCAGCGCAGGATCGTCGGCCAGCACGGTGGCATGGCTGGTGAGAATAGCATGGCTTTGCGCGCGCAGACGTTGCACATCGCGCCTTGCCTGCGGGGAGGTGATCCACTGGCTTTCGCCGCTGGCCATCGCCGTGCGGCCATCCAGCGAGGCGCCCAGCTTCAGCTGTATATAGGGAAAACCGGTCCGCATCCGCTTGAGGAAGCCTTTATTCAGGCGTTCGGCTTCGCTCATCATCAGGCTGTGGCTGACCTCAATGCCCGCCTGCTGCAGGCGATAGAGACCACGACCGGCCACCTGCGGGTTGGGATCCTGCATGGCCGCTACGACCCGTGAAACACCCGCCGCGATAAGAGCATCGCAGCACGGCGGGGTGCGGCCATGGTGGCTGCAGGGCTCCAGCGTGACGTAGGCCGTGGCACCGCGCGCCTTCTCTCCGGCCATGCGCAGGGCATGGACTTCGGCATGGGGCTCACCTGCACGGTAGTGGAAACCTTCGCCGACAATCTCGCCATCTTTAACGATAACGCAGCCGACATTCGGGTTCGGGTGGGTGGTAAACCGCCCGCGTTGCGCCAGCTTTAGCGCTCGCGCCATGTAAATCTCATCCTGCATGTGCTTAGTCCTGTAGGCGGGCGATCTCTTCACCGAACTCTTTAATGTCTTCGAAGCTGCGGTAAACAGAGGCAAAGCGGATATAGGCCACTTTATCGAGCTTTTTAAGCTGTTCCATCACCAGGTTACCGATCATTTTGCTCGGCACCTCGCGCTCGCCGGTGGCGCGCAGCTGAGTTTTGATGTGGTTAAGCGCCATTTCGACGTCATCTGCGCTGACTGGCCGTTTTTCCAGTGCTTTTAGCATCCCGCTGCGCAGCTTTTCTTCGTTGAAGGGTTCGCGGACGTCGTTACTTTTCACGACGCGGGGCATTACCAGCTCCGCCACTTCAAAGGTGGTGAAGCGTTCGTTACACACCAGGCACTGACGACGGCGGCGCACGGATGAGCCCTCTCCCACGAGTCGGGAGTCGATTACTTTGGTATCCACGGCGAGACAGAATGGGCAATGCATACGGTGTCCTGGCTATCGGGTTGACTGAACTCCATTTTACCCCGAACTGGGCTGACAACAAAGAAGGAGCGTTTTTGAGATAAAGGATCTATACGCAAGGCAGCGTCGTTGACTACCCTTAGCAGAATCCGTTATTTCAGGGAAATAATTGCCATGACAAGACGTTACCTTCATGTTCTGCTGCTGGGAAGCCTTTTTAGCCTCAGCGCCTGCGCACAGCAAAGCGAAGTGCACCAGATGAAGCAGAGCATCAGTTCACTGAACACCACCATGAACAAGCTCAACCAGGAAACCGTCAAGATCACCCAGCAGAATGCGCTGAACGCCAAATCGACCAGCGGCGTCTATCTGCTGACCGGTTCCAACACCCCTGCCCGGCTTAACAGCCAGATTGGTACGCTGAAGATGTCGCTGGTCAACGTCGCGCCAAACGCCGATGGCACCCGGGCGACGCTGCGCATTCAGGGGGAATCAAACGATCCGCTCCCGGCTTTCAGCGCTACCGTTGAGTGGGGCCAGATCCAGGGCACTACCGATAGCTTCCAGGAGCTGAACGTTCAGACCCAGCTGATTAATGCTCCGGCCAGCGTGCTGGCCCCCAGCGATGTCGACATTCCGCTTCAGCTCAATGGCCTGACGCCCGATCGGCTCGGTTTTATCCGCATCCACGATATTCAGCCCGTCGCGCAATAATCCCCCTGCGGAACGTGTTACACGTTCCGCCCTCTTCTGAGCTTCCAATCATTGGCAACAGAAATGTTTGCCATTACAATCCGCTCCGTTAAAAATACGCAAACGTGAACGCAATCGATTACGTATGTGAGAGAACTGTGAAACAACACATATTTTTGTGAGCAAGGATTCCTATAATAGGCTCCCAGAAACACGAAATATTTAGAAACGCAATTCGCGCCTTTTTCACTCCCGTTAGGGATTTCAAATCAGTGGCATTATTATGAAAAAAACATTACTGGCAGCCGGTGCAGCGCTGGCACTCTCCTCTACTTTCGCTGTGCAGGCAGCCGAAAACGATAAACCAGAGTACGTTTCCGACTGGTGGCACCAGAGCGTCAACGTCGTCGGCAGCTACCACACCCGTTTTGGACCACAGATCCGCAACGATACCTACCTGGAATACGAAGCGTTCGCCAAGAAAGACTGGTTTGATTTCTATGGTTACATGGATGCGCCGGTCTTCTTCGGTGGTAACACTGACGCCAAAGGTATCTGGAACCACGGTTCCCCACTGTTCATGGAGATCGAACCGCGCTTCTCCATCGATAAGCTGACCGGCACCAGCCTGGCGTTTGGTCCGTTTAAAGAGTGGTACTTCGCCAACAACTATATCTACGACATGGGCCGCAACAAGTCCGGTCGCCAGAGCACCTGGTACATGGGTCTGGGTACTGACATCGACACCGGTCTGCCGATGAGCCTGTCCATGAACGTGTATGCCAAATACCAGTGGCAGAACTACGGTGCAGCGAACGAAAACGAGTGGGACGGCTACCGTTTCAAAGTGAAATACTTCGTGCCGATCACCCAGCTGTGGGGCGGCAACCTGAGCTACATCGGCTTCACCAACTTTGACTGGGGTTCAGACCTGGGCGACAACGACTTCCGTGACCTGAACGGTAAGAAAGCGCGTACCAACGACTCTATCGCCTCCAGCCACATCCTGGCGCTGAACTACGATCACTGGCACTACTCTGTTGTGGCGCGTTACTGGCACAACGGTGGTCAGTGGAACGACGACGCCAGCCTGAACTTCGGTGACGGTAACTTCAGCGTCCGTTCTACCGGCTGGGGTGGTTACCTGGTTGTGGGTTATAACTTCTAATTTGTGCCTGTATCGCCGGGTGGCAAAATAAAAGCAAAACGGCAACCTTCGGGTTGCCGTTTTTTATGTTTGCGCCCTCTCCCCGTGGGAGAGGGTTGGGGTGAGGGCATCAGGCCGCACCACCCGGCATCTTATTGCTTCACCTTTCTCAAAAAATCCGCCAGCGATCGATCCGCGCTTTCGCTAAAGCGTCTGTCCGTCAGGGTGATATTCAGACACCTGTCGAGCCGGAAGCAGCGATAATCATCCCGCCGTTCACACCATGCCGCCAGCAGCCAGTGCTCGCCCCAGAAGAACAGCCCCAGCGGCTGCACGTCGCGGGAGGACAACTGCCCGCTCTCATCACGATAGTGCAGCCCCAGCACCCGCTGCGCGGAGATCGCCTGATGGATCACATCGAACCCGCTGCGGGAGTGAGGTTGCATGGCGATATCCGGCGCGTAAATCCGGGTCTGCTCGGCCTTACGGCGGCTCTCCTCCGGCAGGATCGCCAGCACCTTCTCCTGCGCCGACTCCAGCTCGCGCGACAGCGACTCTCCGCCCCAGGTTTTGAGCAGGCGGATCGCCACCATCAACGCCTCTGACTCCTTGTTAGTCAGCATCAGCGGTGGCAGGTCAAAGCCCGACATCAGCCGATAGCCGCTCCCCGCCTCCCCTTCCACCGGCACGCCAGAGAGTGACAAATCCCGGATATCGCGATACACCGTGCGTTCAGAAACGCCGAGCCTGTCCGCCAGATGCGCAGCGGTCGTCAGCCGCCTGCCACGCAGGATCTGCACAATCTGAAACAAACGGTCGGCGCGTCGGGTCATCGGTTCTTCGCTTTACAGGTGGATATCAGGCGGGTTGATGAAGTCCAACCCGGTTGCCTTCGCTGTCGGTAAACAGTGCAATAGTGCCAATACCGCGCGGCAGCTCCAGCGGGCCAAACACGCACGCACCGCCGGCTGATGCCACACGATCCAGCGTTGCCGCCAGGTTATCGGTATGCAGGTAAATAATAGCGCCCTGCGTCGAGGGTGTAATGCCGTCAAATTTTGCCAGCGCGCCGCCGGTGGCCGGATCGTCATGCGGGAAAACGGCAAGCTCTGCAACATCCATTTTCTCGCGTCTCAGCGCCACTTGCAGCACCGGCTCGTAAAATTTGATGGCACGATCCATATCCACGACCGGAATTTCAAACCAGTTAATCACACTTTTCATACATCCTCCTGCCTGTTGTTTGGGTTCAGAAGGAGTCTACGACAGGCCTCCTGACAGCATACTGTCAGGAGTGTTTGTCAGGAAAAGACAAAAAAAATCCCGGTCATAAGACCGGGATTTCACTGACGGGTAAACGTCGTATTACGGCAGAATGGACGGCTGATCCGCCCCCTCTTTTTCCACTTTCTGCTGGAGCAGGTGCTCACGCTTCATGCCCAGTTTCAACGCCAGCGCGGACGCGACGTAGATGGACGAGGCTGTACCGATGGAAACACCGATCAGCATGGTCAGCGAGAAGCCTTCCAGAATCGGGCCGCCGAAGAGATACAGCATCAGGATCACCATCAGGGTGGTCCCGGAGGTGATCAAGGTACGGTGCAGCGTCTGGGTCAACGACACGTTAAAGATTTCGTACGGCGTACCGCGACGGATCTTACGGAAGTTTTCACGGATACGGTCCGATACCACGATACTGTCGTTCAGCGAGTAACCAATAACCGACATCAACGAGGCCACGATGGTCAGGTCGATCTCGATATGGAACAGCGACAGAACGCCCATGGTGATCACCACGTCGTGCGCCAGGGCGATAACCACCCCGGCAGCCAGACGCCACTCGAAGCGGAAGCCGACATACGCCAGGATACAGAGCAGCGCCACCAGCAGCGCCATCGCACCGGTCTGGGCCAGATCCGCACCCACGCTCGGGCCCACGAATTCGATACGTTTTACCGTCGCATTCTGGCTGGTCGTTTCGTTAATTACGGTCACGACCTTGCTGCCCAGCTCCTGGCTGCCGTTGGCATCCTTCACCGGCGGCATACGCACCATGATGTCGCGGCTGCTGCCAAAGTTCTGCAGCAGCGGCTCTTCAAAGCCCGCCTTCTCAAGCGACAGACGCATCTGGTCCATATCGACCGGTTTTTCCAGGGTAATCTCAATAACCGTACCACCGGTAAAATCGAGACCCCAGTTAAAGCCCTTCACGCCGATGATGGCGATGGACAGAATCAGCAGAAAACCTGATATGCCAAAGGCCCAGTAGTCCCAGCGCATAAAGTCCCAGACTTTACGGCCGTAGTTCAATTGTTCAACAGTATATTCCTGTGCCACAACGCACTCCTCAGATAGACAGCTTTTTAACGCGCTTGCCGCCGTACAGCAGGTTCACGATGGCACGGGTGCCGACGATAGCGGTAAACATTGACGTTGCCACACCAATACCGGTGGTGATAGCAAAGCCCTTGATCGCGCCGGTACCCACTGCATACAGGATAATAACCTTAATCAGTGTTGTTACGTTCGCATCAAAGATGGAGCTGAAGGCACCACGGTAACCTTCGTCAATCGCCTGTTGGACAGAGCGACCGTTGCTCAACTCTTCTTTAATACGTTCGTTGATCAGTACGTTGGCGTCGACCGCCACCGCAAGGGTCAGAACGATACCCGCAATGCCTGGCATGGTGAGCGTCGCCCCCGGCAGCAGGGACATAATGCCCACAATCAGCACCAGGTTAGCGATCAGCGCACTGGTCGCAATCAGGCCGAACTTCTTATAGAAGAAGATCATAAAGATGATGGAGATAATCAGACCTGCCAGGCAGGCTTCCAGACCCTGAGTGATGTTCTGCATACCCAGAGTTGGACCGATAGTACGCTCTTCAACAATTTGAATTGGCGCAATCAACGCACCGGCACGCAGCAGCAGCGAGAGCTGACGGGCTTCGTTCGGGTTGTTGATACCGGTGATACGGAAGCTGTTACCGAGGCGAGACTGGATGTTGGCGATGTTAATCACCTCTTCCTCTTTCACCAGGATGGAGCGACCGTTAGCATCTTTTTTACCGCTGTCTTTGTACTCCACGAACAGGGTCGCCATCGGTTTACCGATGTTGTCCTTGGTGAAGTTAGACATGATGTTACCACCCGCGCTATCTAGCGAGATGTTAACCTGCGGCTGGTTGTATTCGTCCTGGCTGGAGGTCGAGTCGGTGATATGGTCACCGGTCAGGATCACCCGCTTGTACATCACAACCGGCTGGCCTTCACGGGTCTGTTTCACTTCAGAGTCGCCAGGTACGCGGCCAGAGGTGACAGCGGACTGATCGACGCTGGTATTCACCAGACGGAACTCCAGCGTCGCGGTAGCGCCCAGAATCTCCTTCGCACGCGCGGTATCCTGGATACCCGGCAGTTCAACCACGATACGGTCAGCACCCTGACGCTGTACCAGCGGCTCCGCAACACCAAGCTGGTTAACACGGTTACGCAGGATGTTGATGTTCTGCTGAACCGCGTATTCACGCGCTTCTTTCAGACGCGCATCGGTCATCACCGCGCGCAGCTGGTTGCTGCCCTGAGAAGAGAGAACCAGGTCACGATGACGCTGAGCAAGGTAATCCAGCGCCTGATCGCGGGCGTTGCCGTCGCGGAACGCGATGCTCATCCCGTAATTATCTTCCTTACGCACGGTGGTGTAAGGGATGCCTTTCTCGCGCAGATCGCTACGCAGGCCGTCGATGTTTTGTTCCTGGAGTTTGCCCAGCGCGGTATCCATATCCACTTCCATCAGGAAGTGCACGCCGCCACGCAGGTCGAGACCGAGTTTCATCGGCTCCGCGTTGATAGAAGCTAACCAACGCGGCGTTGCAGGAGCAAGGTTCAACGCCACGACATATTTATCACCCATCACGCCCATCAGCGCTTCACGCGCGCGGAGTTGCGTGTCGGTGGAGTCGAAGCGAGCAAGAATAGCGCCCTCTTCCAGTGCCACAGACTTAGCGGTAATTTTTTCTTCTTGTAAAGTTTTCTGGACCTGGATCAGCGTTTGCTCACTGGCGGCGACGCCGCGCGCGCCAGTGATTTGAACAGCCGGATCCTCACCATACAGGTTGGGAAGCGCATACAGCAGGCCGACGACAATAACGACGACCAGCATGACGTACTTCCACAAAGGATAACGGTTTAACACGGCAGTTCCCTTTGGGAAAAGTTAATTACAGCGCTTTCATGGTGCCTTTCGGCAGAACGGCAGCGACGAAGTCACGTTTGATCACTACTTCAGTAGTATCGTTCAGCGCGATAACGATGTAGCCGTTTTCTGCTACTTTGCTCACACGACCGACCAGACCACCGTTAGTCAGCACTTCATCGCCTTTCGCGATGGAGTCCATCAGCTTTTTGTGCTCTTTGGTGCGCTTCTGCTGTGGACGCAGGATCATGAAATAGAAGATCAGACCGAACACCACCAGCATCAGAATCAGAGACATCGGGCTGCCCTGCGCCGGTGCACCTGTTGCCGCTACCGCATCAGAAATAAAAAAGCTCATTAAATTTCCCTCATTAAATAAATTAATCAACGTTCAAAGGTGGGACATCCCGACCCTGTCGTTGGTAAAAATCGGTCACGAAGCTCTCTAATTTACCCTCTTCGATAGCCTTGCGTAAACCAGCCATTAAGCGCTGGTAATAGCGAAGGTTATGAATCGTGTTGAGTCGCGCGCCCAGTATTTCATTACAACGATCAAGATGATGCAAATAGGCACGAGAATAATTGCGACAGGTATAGCAATCGCACTCGGCATCGAGCGTGCTGGTATCGCTTTTATGCTTCGCATTACGGATTTTTACCACGCCGTCGGTCACGAACAGGTGACCATTACGGGCGTTACGGGTCGGCATAACGCAGTCGAACATATCAATGCCGCGACGTACGCCTTCAACCAGATCTTCTGGCTTACCGACGCCCATCAGGTATCGAGGCTTATCTGTTGGAATTTGCGGGCAAACATGCTCCAGAATACGGTGCATATCTTCCTTCGGCTCACCCACAGCCAGACCGCCGACAGCGTAGCCATCAAAACCTATCTCTACCAGACCTTTAACAGAGATATCACGTAAATCTTCGTAAACGCTTCCCTGAATAATGCCGAACAGCGCATTTTTGTTGCCGAGGCCATCAAAACGGTCGCGGCTGCGCTTCGCCCAACGCAGCGACATCTCCATCGAGCGCTTGGCGTAGTCCCAGTCTGCCGGGTACGGCGTACATTCGTCGAAGATCATCACGATATCGGAGCCGAGATCGTACTGAATCTCCATCGATTTTTCCGGATCGAGGAAGATCGGGTCGCCGTTGATAGGGTTACGGAAATGCACGCCTTTTTCGGTGATCTTACGGATGTCACCGAGGCTGAAGACCTGGAAGCCGCCGGAGTCGGTCAGGATTGGGCCTTTCCACTGCATAAAGTCATGCAGATCGCCGTGCAGCTTCATCACTTCCTGGCCCGGGCGCAGCCACAGGTGGAAGGTGTTGCCGAGGATAATTTGCGCGCCCGTGGCTTCGACTTCTTCCGGCGTCATCCCTTTTACGGTGCCGTAGGTGCCCACAGGCATGAAAGCTGGCGTTTCGACTACGCCACGATCGAACACCAGACGGCCACGGCGAGCGCGACCATCGGTGGTATCAAGTTCAAATTTCATTTTTTCTCCAGCGTCAGAAAAACAGTCCGGCGCGTTAGACCAGTGCCGCGGCGTTATTCCCCGACACGTTCATTCAAAGCTTGCGGATTGTACGTGATAAACATCGCGTCACCGTAGCTAAAAAACCGATATTTTTGTTCTACCGCAGCCTTGTAGGCATTCATGGTGTTTTGATAACCAGCAAATGCTGACACCAGCATGATTAAAGTTGATTCCGGCAGGTGGAAGTTGGTCACCAGCGCATCGATCACCTGATATTGATAACCCGGGTAGATGAAGATTTGGGTGTCGCCAAAGAAAGGTTCGATCAGATCGTTTTTGGCGGCCTGCGCGGCGCTTTCGAGCGAGCGCACCGAGGTGGTACCGACGGCAATCACGCGGCTGCCACGGCCTTTCGCCGCCAGAACCGCATCCACAACCTCCTGCGGCACTTCGGCGTATTCGGAGTGCATGATGTGGTCTTCAATGCTGTCGACACGCACCGGCTGGAAAGTACCCGCGCCGACGTGCAGCGTCACAAAGGCCATCTCAATGCCTTTTGCGCGCAGTTTTTCCAGCAAAGGTTCATCAAAGTGCAGGCCCGCCGTCGGCGCAGCGACCGCGCCAGGCTTCTGGCTGTAGACGGTCTGATACAGCTCGCGGTCAGCCTCTTCATCCGGACGCTCAATGTACGGCGGCAGCGGCATGTGGCCGATGGTGTTCAGAATATCCAGCACCGTGCGCTCATCGTTAAACTCGACTTCAAACAGCGCGTCGTGGCGCGCCACCATGGTAGCGTTGATGCTCTCGTCATCGCCCAGCAGCAGCTCCGCGCCCGGCTTTGGCGCCTTGGAGGCGCGAATATGTGCCAGAATACGTTTATCATCGAGCATTCTTTCGACCAGCACTTCGATTTTGCCGCCGCTGGCTTTGCGGCCAAACAGACGGGCCGGGATGACGCGGGTGTTGTTGAACACCAGCAGGTCGCCCGGGTTGAGCTTGTCGAGCAGATCGGTGAAAGTACCGTGCGTCAGCCCCCCCGTCGGCCCATCCAGCGACAATAAGCGACAGCTACTGCGCTCAGGCATAGGATAGTGGGCAATCAGGGACTCGGGTAAATCAAAGGAGAAATCGGCGACGCGCATGGCATATACTCGTGACTTAAAAACAGGCGGCTTAGTCTAGTGCTCACACCTCTTTGCTGCAACAACTAGCCGACCCCGGATAACGAATCGCATGAATTTTCTCGCTCACCTGCACCTCGCCCATCTCGCTGACAGCTCCCTTTCCGGCAATTTGCTGGCCGATTTTGTGCGCGGCAATCCCGCGGAAGATTATCCCGCCGACGTCGTAGAGGGTATTTTCATGCACCGCCGGATCGACGTCATGACCGACAACCTGCCCGAAGTGCAGGAAGCCAAAGCGTGGTTCCGCCCGGAAACGCGCCGGGTAGCGCCCATTACGCTGGATGTGATGTGGGATCACTTCGTCTCTCGCCACTGGGAACAGCTCTCCCCGGAGATGCCCCTGCCGGCGTTCGTGCGCTATGCCCACGCCCAGGTGTCGATTATCCTCCCGGACTCTCCACCGCGCTTTGTGAATCTGAATAACTACCTATGGTCAGAGCGCTGGCTCGAGCGCTATAGCGAGATGGCGTTCATCCAGCGGGTGCTTAACGGAATGGCCAGCCGCCGCCCGCGTCTCGACGCCCTGCGCGACTCCTGGCAGGATCTGGATGCCCATTACGACGCGCTGGAGACCCGCTTCTGGCAGTTCTATCCGCGGATGATGAAACAGGCAAAATCAAAGCAGCTTTAATAGTGATGTGATTGATAGGTAAAAGCTGGGTTAACGATTGTCAGCGCCTCTTTGTCTTTCGGGCGATCACTCTCTATACTGGCCCGCGTTGCGTTCCAAATAACCTTAGTAATCACAGGAGAATCACATGGTTCTGGTAACTCGTCCGGCTCCGGATTTTACAGCAGCAGCTGTACTGGGCAACGGTGAAATCGTTGAAAACTTCAACTTCAAACAGCACACCAACGGTAAAGCCACCGTTCTGTTCTTCTGGCCAATGGACTTCACCTTCGTTTGCCCTTCTGAGCTGATCGCGTTCGACAAGCGTTACGAAGAGTTCCAGAAGCGTGGCGTGGAAGTGGTTGGCGTCTCCTTCGACTCTGAGTTTGTACACAACGCATGGCGTAACACCCCTGTCGACAACGGCGGCATCGGTCAAGTGAAATACGCGATGGTTGCGGACATCAAACGCGAAATCCAGCAGGCTTACGGTATCGAGCATCCGGACGCGGGCGTTGCCCTGCGTGGCTCCTTCCTGATCGACACTAACGGTATCGTGCGTCACCAGGTGGTGAACGATCTGCCACTGGGTCGTAACATCGACGAAATGCTGCGTATGGTTGATGCGCTGCAGTTCCACGAAGAGCACGGCGAAGTGTGCCCGGCTCAGTGGGAAAAAGGTAAAGAAGGTATGGCCGCTTCTCCAGCAGGCGTTGCTAAATACCTGACCGAGAACGTATCCAGCCTGTAATCGGCACGGTTTACGAAAAAGGCCCGCAGATGCGGGCCTTTTTTATTGGCGGATGTCATGCCCGGTGGCGCTACGCTTACCGGGCCTACGGGTCTGAACGCATATTAATTCCCGAACCACACCGAGGCCGAAATCGCCGGTAACGACAGCACGCCCTCCTGCGCTACCCCTTTGCCCTCTTTCACCTGCCACTGTTTGACGTTCAGCAGCGGCGAATCATCGATGACCACCTCACAGGCATCGCCCCGGTTGATGGCCACCAGCACCCGCTGCTGGTTATAGACGCGCATAAACACCACCACGTTGTCGTGGGCGTAGACCACCTGGCAGCCGCCGTAGCGCAGCGCATGGCTCTGTTTACGCAGTTTGATTAACCGCTGATAGAGCCTGAACAGCGCCGGGTCCTGCTTTTCGGTCTGCCACGGGAAGGTCTTACGGCAGAATGGATCGTTATTGCCGTCCAGCCCCACCTCGTCCCCGTAGTAAATGCATGGCACCCCAGGCCAGGTAAAGAGCCAGGTGACCGCCAGCGGCAGGCGCGCGACGTCTTTGCCGAGCAACGACTTAAAGCGGGCGGTGTCATGGCTGTCGAGCTGGTTAAACATGCGGAGCTGCTGCTGATGGGAGAGGCTGGCGCGGTAGTTATCCATCCATTTCATGCAGGTTTCAGCGTCGATGTGCTGCGGATCGTAGGAGATATCGGTATTGGCGAGGAAACCCCACACCGGGAAGGTGAAGCCGCGATAGTTCATCGCCGAATCTTCCGCGTCGGCCTGCAGCCACTGGCGGGCGTCACCAAAGTGTTCGCCAAAGACAAAGGCATCGGGCCGGGCCTGCTTCGCGGAACGGGTGATCCCGGCCACGTGCTGCAGGTTATTGCGCGCTCCGCCCCCTTCTCCCAGCATATGCACCACATCCAGACGCCAGCCGTCCATATTCCACGGCGCTTTCAGCCAGTGGCGGACGATACTGTCCTCGCCGCCGTAGATCTCGTCCACCAGCGTCGGTGACTGGTAATCCAGCTTCGGTAAGCTGGCATAGCCCAGCCAGTCGAGGGCGCGACCTTCGTCGTCAAAGCTGTACCAGTCCCGCTGGGGCGAGTCCGGGTTATGGCAGGCGCCGCCGGTTCCGCGATTGTGGCGATCGAACCAGGCATGGGAATCGCCGCTGTGGTTAAACACGCCGTCCAGAATTAGCCGTATTCCTTCCCGGTGGGTATTGTCCCGCAGGCGCAGCAGGGCCTCGTCGCCGCCAAACTGCTCATCCACATGGCGATAATCTTCGGTATCGTACTTATGCACGCTGGGCGCGACAAACACCGGGTTGAGGTACAGCGCCGTGACGCCGAGTTTTTTTAGATACGGCAGCTTCTCGCTGATGCCGTCCAGATCGCCGCCGTAAAAGGTTGAGCCCCCAGCCTGGGCGGTGACCGGTTCATCCCACTCATGGAAGATCGTCTCGTGACCGGCGGCATGGTGATAGTAGGTTTTGTCCCGCTCCGGGTTGCGCTGCTGGCTGCGGGCAAAGCGGTCCGGGAAGATCTGATAAAAGACCTGCTCGACCACCCACTCTG
Source organism: Leclercia sp. (assembly GCF_036780805.1). Taxonomy (NCBI): domain Bacteria; kingdom Pseudomonadati; phylum Pseudomonadota; class Gammaproteobacteria; order Enterobacterales; family Enterobacteriaceae; genus Leclercia; species Leclercia sp. The sequence continues at coordinate 330,992 of NZ_DAIQCE010000002.1, forward strand.
GCCCGGCATCCGGGTAATCAACGGCGAACTGCTCCAGCCGGGCGGGAGGAAAACGGCTGAACCCCTGCGGGGTAAACCACAGCTGGCGGTTATGCCAGAGCATTTTAAAGCTGTAGCGGTGCCGCGGCTGCCCTTTTGTGGTGTCGATAGTTGCCCGCCAGGCGGTGACGCCGGGCTGCGGCTGGCTGCGCAGCTTGTGCATGGGCAGCGAGGTCTCTTCGCTATCAAATTCAGCGCGCATCGTGACCCGCTCAGGCAGGTTTTCCCCTGTCAGCCAGAGCGTAATGACGAGTTTATCGTTGTTTTGCTTAACAAATGGGGCAACCGGCAGGTGCCATGCATTCAACATCTCATATCCCCTATCCCAGAAATGAGGTCACCTTGCCACAGGGTAGTTTATGTTCACTCCTCACGCAGAGGATTATTGGGGGAGGAGGCAGGGGGAGGAGAAAAATGCCCGGCGTTTGCCGGGCATTCTGGTTACTGTACTTCTGCTAGCTGGCGCTCGCGGCGGCGTTTAAATATCCAGCCCACCAGCAGCAAGGCAATCCACGCAAAGCCGACATACAGCGAGATACGGGTCTCGGGGTGGTAACCAATCAGGCCGATAATAAAGACCAGGAAGATCAGGCCGCCAACGGTACTTGCCACGCCGCCCGGCACTTTAAACTTCAGCGCTTTTACTTCGTCCGGCGACAGACGACGACGGAAGCCAATCTGCGACATCAGGATCATGATCCACACCCAGACGGTGGCGAAGGTCGCCAGCGAGGCGATCACCAGGAAGACGTTCTCCGGCATGATGTAGTTCAGATAGACCGACAGCAGCAGCGCAACGGTCATCACCAGCACCGTCACCCACGGCGTGCCGCGGCTCGAGGTTTTGGCGAAGGCCTTCGGCGCACTGCCCTGCTCGGCCATGCCGTGCAGCATACGCCCCACGCCGAAGACGTCGGCGTTGATGGCGGAGAGCGAGGCGGTCAGCACCACAAAGTTAAGGATGCTGGCGGCAAAGGTGATACCCAGATGCTGGAAGGTGAGCACGAACGGGCTGCCATTGGTACCGACCAGGTTCCACGGGTAGATGGACATGATCACAAACAGCGTCCCCACGTAGAAAACCAGAATACGCATGGGTACCGAGTTGATGGCGCGCGGGATAGACTTCTCAGGATCTTTCGCTTCACCGGCGGTAATGCCGATGATTTCGATCCCGCCGTAGGCGAACATCACCATCTGCAACGACATCACCATCCCGATCCAGCCGTTACTGAAGAAGCCGCCGTTGCTCCACAGATTGTGGATCCCGGTCGGTTGTCCGCCGTTGCCAATCCCCCAGATGATGATGCCAATACCGGCGGCAATCATGATGATGATGGTGGCGACTTTAAAGAAGGAGAACCAGAACTCCAGCTCGCCAAACACCTTGACGCTCATCAGGTTGATGGCGCAGATGATCAGCACCACGCTGAGGACCCAGACCCAGTGCGGCACCGTCGGGAACCAGACGCCCATATAGATGCCGAATGCCGTCACGTCGGCAATGGCCACAATCAGGATTTCGAAACAGTAGGTCCAGCCGGTGATATACCCGGCGAGCGGGCCTAAGTTTTCCTGAGCATAGCGGGAGAAAGAGCTGGCCGACGGGTTATGAACGGACATCTCCCCCAGCGCACGCATGATGATGTAGGCGGCAACACCGCCGATAAGATATGCCAGCAGAACGCTGGGACCGGCCATTTTGATGGCATCTGCCGAGCCATAAAAAAGACCGGTGCCGATTGCAGAACCCAGCGCCATAAAGCGGATGTGGCGGGCGCTCAATCCACGCTTGAGTTTGTTAGTGCTTTCCATTTGTTGTCATGCCATTCAGACTAAAAAAAACAAAAAACCACGGGGCATTACGCCCCGTGGTTTAACATTCAGCCGTTGATTAGTGCGCGTTCGATGTAACCTGACGCCCTGCAGCACGATCCCAGATAATAGCCAGTACCAGTGCAACAACGGTAGGCATCAGCCACGCCAGACCCTGTTCAGACAGCGGCAGACGCTGTGTCCAGGCGGGCAGCATGGCGCTGATTGCCGATGCCTTAACGCCGTCAAGCATACCAAAAAGCAGACTGATAAACATGGCCGGGGCGATAATTCGTGTGGAATTATTCCACCAGCCGCGGGTGAAGCTCAGCACGACCAGCACGATGCACGGCGGATAGATGGTGGTCAGCACCGGAATAGAGACCTGAATCAGGTGGCTCAGACCCAGATTCGACACCGCCATCGAGAAGCCGCCGAGGATGAACACCAGCGTACGATAAGAGAGCGGAACGTATTGAGCAAAGAACTCCGCACAGGCACAGGTCAGGCCAACCGCCGTCACCAGACAGGCCAGGAAGATCAGGATAGCCAGCATCATGCTGCCCGCGCCGCCAAAGGTGTGCTGCACGTAGGCATGCAGAATCGCCGCACCGTTCGCGCCCTGGTCAACCAGCACGCTGCTGTCGGAACCCAGACGGAACAGCGCAAGATAGAGCAGTGCCAGACCCGCACCCGCCATCAGGCCAGCCCAGACGGTGTAACGGGTCAGCAGACGCGCTTCGGTCACGCCGCGGGAACGCGCAGCGTTAACGATCACGATACCGAATGCCATCGCGCCCAGCGTATCCATGGTCAGGTAGCCGTTCACGAAACCGTTAGAGAAAGCGGCGTTCTGATAGGCCTCGGTGGCGGAGCTTAATGGGCCAGCAGGCCAGATAATCGCCGCTACCGCCAGCACCAGCAGGGCCAGAATCTTCATTGGGGCCAGGAAGTTGCCCACGGTATCCAGCAGCTTGCCAGGATAGAGCGACACCAGGATCACGATAGCGAAGTAGACCAGGCTGTAGATAAACAGCGGCAGCGGGCCATCGCCGGTCAGCGGGGCAATCCCCACTTCAAAGGAGACGGTCGCGGTGCGCGGGGTAGCGAACAGCGGGCCAATCGCCAGGTAGCAGACCACGGCCAGCATCACCCCGGCCACTTTACCAATAGGCGCGCTGAGGCTGTCGACGCCGCCGCCAACTTTGGCCAGCGCCACGACGGTCAGAACCGGCAGGCCCACAGCGGTGATCAGAAAGCCGATCGCCGCGGTCCAGACGTGTTCACCCGCCTGCAGGCCAACCATAGGAGGAAAGATGATGTTGCCTGCGCCAACGAACAGCGCAAATGTCATAAAGCCCAGAGCGATGATGTCACGCGATTTCAATTGATGGGTCATAAAACCTTACTGCCTGTGGATGTGGTGTTGAAAACGTTGAATTTTTCGCTATCCCATGCGGAACAAAACAGCGGAAAAAATGTGCAATGTCAGCGGGAAATGCTCCCCTGCTGCCGTGGTCAGGAATATTTTTTCGATTTACCACGCAAATACAGTCTGTCCGACGATATCAGGAGGGCAATTTAAACGCTTATAACGTTTAAAGGCAATATGGGATCGCAAAACCAGAACAATATGCCAGGTTGAAAGTGAGACCTGAAACATTACACCATTTATCAGAAAAACCCATGGCTAATCATGCGAACAAAAAAGCAACAGGCGTATAAAATTTACCCGCGCTTCGGTTGACTGCAAAGCAAACAGGCCAGCTTTCGCTGGCCTGTGGCAATATCTGATTACAGAGACGCTGTCAGGCGCTGTTACTGGCAATCAAACGTTCCGGGATCACGAAACTGAATCGCGTGCTTTTGCCCGGCGTGCTGACGATATCGAGACGGCTGTCGTGGTGATTGATGGCGTGTTTCACAATAGCCAGCCCCAAACCGCTGCCCCCCGTCTGGCGGGAACGGGCTTTATCCACCCGATAAAAACGCTCGGTCAGGCGGGGAATATGCTCCGGGCCAATACCGGGGCCATCATCTTCCACGCTGAACTCCGCTCCCGTGGGCGCATGCTGCCAGCGCACGGTAATATGGGTGCCCGCCGGGGTGTGATTCACCGCGTTATAGACCAGGTTGGAGATGGCGCTGCGCAGTTCATCATTACTGCCGCGCACCTTAAGGCTGTTATCCACCTCAAAGGTGATCTGGTGCTGCTGCTGGCTTAAGGTTTGCGCCTCACGCTCCAGCATTCGCAGCATCATCGGCACGTCGATGGTTTCATTGAGCGCCAGGGTTGGCGCGGCCTCAATGCGGGAGAGCGTCAGCAGCTGCTTCACCAGCCCTTCCATCCGCTGCGTCTGCTCGCGCATGGTCTGGAGCGCTTTTTCCCGCGGCGCGCCCTCGAGCGTCTGCTCCTGCATCATCTCCAGATAGCCCTGCAATACCGTCAGCGGAGTGCGTAACTCGTGGCTGACGTTGGCGAAGAAGTTGCGCCGCGCCCCTTCCAGCTGGTGCATTTGCGTTACATCGCGCGCCACCATCAGCCACTGTTTGTCGCTGTAGGGCATCACGCGGATCTCCAGATGGCGACCGGTGTTCAGCACCAGATTGTGCGGGCGGGTGAAATCGCGTTTTTTCAGGTACTGCGCGAACTCGGGATAGCGCAGCAGGTTGAGGATATTCTGTCCATTATCGTCCGGCCAGCGCAGGCCCAGCAGCTGTTGCGCCAGCCCGTTGCACCAGAACATCGCTCCCTCTTCGGTGGTAAGCACCACCGCATCGGGCAGAGACTCCGCGCCGCTGCGAAAACGTTTGATCAGGCTGCCCAGCTCGCGTCGGCGTTTTTTATTACGCATCTGCATCTGGTGCAGGCCATACAGCAGCGGTTCCCAACTGCCGCTTCCCGGCGGAGGGGTCATGCTTCTGTCTACCCACAGCCACCATGAAAGGCGGAGCAGATTCCAGAAGTGCCAGACCAGCAGTCCGGTGACTGCTGCCAGCAAAAACCAGGGGAGATAACCAAAAACGGCCCCGAGGATCAGGGCCGGGATACAGCAAAGGACCAGTTCAAAACAGAGCCTTTTCCATGACAGCCGTTCCAGCACGCGTCACACTCCTGTCATTGTTCAGAAACGGGTAGAGAAACGATAACCCGTGCCGCGGACGGTCTGTACCATGCGATCGTGACCGCTGGTTTCCAGGGCCTTACGCAGACGACGAATATGCACATCCACCGTCCGGTCTTCAACATAGACGTTAGTGCCCCAGACATTATTGAGCAACTGCTCGCGGCTGTAGACGCGTTCCGGGTGGGTCATGAAGAAGTGCAGCAGTTTGAATTCGGTAGGCCCCATATCGAGGGGATTTTCACCGGTCATCACGCGGTGCGAGGTAGGATCCAGGCTCAGGCCCTGCATCTCAATCACCTCTTCCACCGCCATCGGGGAAATACGGCGCATCACCGCCTTGATACGCGCCACCAGCTCTTTCGGTGAGAAGGGTTTGGTGATGTAGTCATCCGCCCCGGTCTCCAGACCGCGGACGCGATCTTCCTCTTCGCCGCGGGCCGTCAACATCATCACCGGGATATCGCGGGTTAAGGCTTCACGTTTGATATGTTTGATGAATTGCAGACCGGAGCCGCCGGGCAACATCCAGTCGAGCAGGATCAGATCGGGCCAGGGTTCGTTGAGCTGATTCACCGCGCTGTCGTAATCTTCGGCTTCTACCGGTTGAAAGCCATTTTGTTCGAGCACGAAACAGACCATTTCACGAATGGGTGCTTCATCTTCTACGACCAGAATACGTCTCGCCATACTTAGCCCTGTCTTATTTAGGTTACATGTTTGTAATACGGCGTCATTATGCGTCAGATTTATGACAGATTTATGAAAAACCTGCCCACCCATCAAGGCAAGCCGTTGTTTTCTGGCCGCCCTGATTGTAGCGGTTATCTTCCTTCCCCTGAATGTTTATAATCCCGCTTACTTTTTTTTGCCACGGATCTGTTATGCGCATACTTCACACCTCGGACTGGCATCTGGGACAGAACTTCTACAGTAAAAGCCGCGCCGCCGAACATGAAGCGTTCCTCAACTGGCTGCTTGAGATGGCGCAATCCCACCAGGTTGACGCTATCCTGGTGGCCGGGGATATCTTCGACACCGGATCGCCGCCCAGCTATGCGCGAGAGCTGTATAACCGTTTCGTGGTCAACCTGCAGAAGACCGGATGTCATCTGGTGATTGTGGCCGGCAATCATGATTCCGTGGCCACACTGAATGAATCCCGTGAAATTCTTGCATTTCTTAACACCACCGTGGTCGCCAGCGCCGGTCACGGGCCACAAATTCTGCGCAAACGCGACGGGACGCCCGGGGCGGTGCTCTGCCCGATCCCATTCTTACGCCCTCGCGACGTGATGAAAAGCCAGGCGGGCCTCTCGGGGATCGAGAAACAGCAGCAGCTGTTAGCGGCCATCACCCACTATTATGCCGATCAGTATACTGCCGCCTGCCAGCTTCGCGGCGACAGCGTCCTGCCGATTATTGCCACCGGACACCTCACCACCGTCGGTGCCAGTAAAAGTGACGCGGTACGTGACATCTATATCGGGACGCTGGATGCCTTCCCGGCGCAGCATTTCCCGGCGGCCGACTATATTGCGCTGGGCCACATCCACCGCGCACAGAAGATTGGCGGCTGCGACCACATTCGCTACTGCGGCTCCCCCATTCCCCTCAGCTTTGATGAAACCGGCAAAAGCAAATGCGTACATCTGGTGAGTTTTGACCAGGGTAAGCTCAGCGCCGTCGACGCCCTGGAGGTGCCCATCACCCAACCGCTGGCGGTGCTGAAGGGCGATCTGGCGGCCATCGCCGCCCAGCTGGAGCAGTGGCGTGGCGTGGAGCAGACGCCTCCCGTCTGGCTGGATATCGAAATTGCCACCGAGGAGTACCTGCACGACATGCAGCGTAAAATTCAGCACCTGACGGAAGACCTGCCGGTGGAAGTGCTGCTGGTGCGGCGCAGTCGCGAGCTGCGCGAGAAGCTCCTCGCCAACAGCCTGCGTGAAACCCTCAGCGAGCTGCGGGTGGAGGAAGTTTTTGAGCGCCGCCTGGCGCAGGAGACCCTTGATGATGCGCAGCGGGCCCGGTTAAACGAGCTGTTCAGCCATGCCCTGCACGCCCTGGATAACGAGGAGGATAACGCGTGAAAATTCTCAGCCTGCGTCTGAAAAACCTCAACTCGCTCAAGGGCGAATGGAAAATCGACTTTACCGCCGAGCCTTTCCTCAGCAACGGCCTGTTTGCCATCACCGGCCCGACCGGCGCCGGGAAAACCACCCTGCTGGACGCCATCTGCCTCGCGCTGTACCACGAGACGCCGCGCCTCAACACCGTATCGCAATCGCAAAACGATCTGATGACCCGCGACACCGCCGAATGTCTGGCGGAGGTAGAGTTTGAGGTTAAAGGGGTCGCCTACCGCGCTTTCTGGAGCCAGAACCGGGCGCGCAATCAGCCGGACGGCAACCTGCAGGTGCCGCGCGTGGAGCTGGCCCGGTGTGAGGACGGCAAAATCCTCGCGGATAAAGTAAAAGATAAACTGGAGCTTGTCGCCTCGCTGACCGGGCTGGACTATGACCGCTTTACCCGCTCGATGCTGCTCTCCCAGGGGCAATTTGCCGCCTTCCTCAACGCCAGGCCGAAAGAGCGCGCCGAGCTGCTGGAGGAGCTGACCGGCACGGAAATCTACGGTCAGATCTCGGCGATGGTGTTTGAAAAACACAAAGCGGCCCGCAGCGAGCTGGAGCGGCGTGAAGCCCAGGCCGCCGGGGTGGTGTTACTCAGTGACGAGCAGCAACAGCAGCTCCAGCAAGGTTTGCAGGTACTTACTGACGAAGAACAACAGCTGTTGGTCCAACAGCAGGCACAGCAGACAGAGTTGCACTGGCTGACCCGCCACGACGAGCTGTTGCGCGAGCAGCAGCGATCGATGGCCGCTCAGCAGCAGGCGCAGCAGGCCCTGACCGACGCCACCCCCGAGCTGGAAAAGCTGCACCTGGCTCAGCCCGCCGCTCTGCTGCGTCCGCAGTGGGAGCGGCAGCAGGAGCAGATCGCCCGCCTGGCGCAAACGGAACAGCAGATGCTGGATGTGAATACTCGCTTACAGTCCAGCAAGGCGCTTAGAGCGCGGATCCGCAACGGGGCGCTGCGCGTGCAGGATCAATTGCAGACCGAATTCACCGTCCTTACGCAGTGGCTGGCCGACCACGACCGCTTCCGCCAGTGGGGTCAGGAGATGGCAGGCTGGCGCGCGCACTTTACCCAGCTGCATCGCGATAAAACGCAGCTCGCGTCGCTGACCCGGCGTATCACGGAATTACGGCAGAAGCTGGCGGGTTTGCCGGAAAACACCCTGACGCTGACGCTGGAACAAGTCACCGCCGAAATGGCGCGGCAATCCCAGGCTCGCGCGGCGCGTCAGCGGCTGACCACCCTGCACGCCCGCTATCAGCCCCTGCAAAAGCGCCTCAGCCAGAATAATGAGAGCGTGCAAAAGGCGCAGGGCGAGCTGACAAAGCTCAACGAAACGCTGACCCTGCGCCGCCAGCAGTACAAAGAGAAAAACCAGCACTATCTCGATCTGAAGGTCTTGTGTGAGCAGGAAGAGAAGATCAAAAAGCTCGAGAGCTACCGGGCCGAACTGGAAGCCGGAAAACCCTGCCTGCTCTGCGGTTCGACTGAGCATCCAGCCATCGCGCAGTACCAGGCCTTAGCGCTTACGGAAAACCAGCGCCGCCGGGACGCGATGGAAAAAGAGGTTTCCGCCCTCAAAGAGGAAGGTCTGCTGGTGCTGGGCCAGGTAAACGCTCTCACTACCCAGCTACAGCGCGAAACAGACGAAGCGCAAACGCTGACCCGGGAGGCGCAGGCGCTCACCGAAGAGTGGCAGCAGGTTTGCGCCTCCCTGTCGGTGACGTTGAATATTCAGGAGGATATTGCCCCCTGGCTGACCCAGCAGGAACAGTACGAACAGCAGCTCTACCAGCTTAGCCAGCGCCTGGCGCTGCAAAGCCAGCTGAACGACGAGGAAGCCCAGGAGCAAAGCTATCAGCAGCAGCTGGCGGCAAACCGCACCGCGATGGCGCACTCTCTTCAGGCATTATCGCTGGCGATGCCTGATGACGGCGCGGAGCCGGCATGGCTTGCCAAACGTGAACAGGAGTCGCAGCGCTGGCAGGCGCAGCAGTCTCAGCACAGCGCCCTGCGGGAACGCATCGCGGCCCTGACGCCGCTGCTGGAGACCCTTCCGGCCACGAAATCGACCGAAGCAGAAAGCGTTATCCCGGAAAACTGGCGCGACATCCATACCGAGTGCGTCTCTCTGCACAGCCAGCTTTCCACCCTGCAGCAGCAGTTCAAACTGGAAAGCGAACGCCTCCAGCACGCCCGGACGCAGTTTGCCGCCGCGCTGGCCGCCAGCGTCTTTAGCGATCAAGAGGCGTTTCTTGCAGCCCTGCTGGATGACGCGATGCTTCACCGCCTGGAGCAGCAGAAACAAACTCTTGAGAATCAGATCCAGCAGGCCACGGCGCTGCTCCAGCAGGCTGGCCAACGGCTGAACGAACATCTGGAACAGCGCCCTGCGGACCTGACCGCGGACGTGCCGCTTTTACAGGCGCAGCTCCAGCAGCTCGCGCAGCAGCTGCGTGAAAACACCACCCGCCAGGGGGAGATCCGCCAGCAGCTCAGGCAGGACAGCGATAACCGCCTGCACCAGCAGGCGCTGATGCAGGAAATTGCGGTCGCGGCCCGGCTGGCGGATGACTGGGGCTATCTCAACGCGCTGATCGGTTCTAAAGAGGGGGATCGCTTCCGTAAGTTTGCCCAGGGCTTAACCCTCGACAATCTGGTGTGGCTCGCCAACCAGCAGCTGACCCGCCTGCATGGCCGCTACCTCCTGCAACGTAAGGTCAGCGACGCGCTGGAGCTGGAGGTGGTGGACACCTGGCAGGCGGACGCCGTGCGTGATACCCGCACCCTCTCCGGCGGCGAAAGCTTCCTCGTGAGCCTGGCCCTGGCGCTGGCGCTCTCCGACCTGGTGAGCCATAAAACGCAGATTGACTCGCTGTTCCTCGATGAGGGCTTCGGCACTCTGGACAGCGAGACGCTGGATACCGCCCTGGATGCCCTGGATGCGCTGAATGCCAGCGGCAAAACCATTGGCGTGATCAGTCACGTCGAGGCGATGAAAGAGCGCATTCCGGTGCAGATCAAAGTGAAGAAAATTAACGGGCTGGGGTACAGCAGGCTGGATAAGGTGTTTGCGGTGGAGTGACGCTATCCTGGTGCGGTCTGTTCCCCCCTCACCCCGGCCCTCTCCCTCAAGGGAGAGGGGGGATCAATTCCCTCTCCCCGTGGGAGAGGGTTAGGGTGAGGGCATCAGACCGCACCAGTGGATGCATCAGTGTGGCCACAGCCACGCCGCGCCGCGCACGCCGCTGGAGTCGCCGTGCACCGCTTTGCGGATCGGGGTTTCGCATTCGCCGCCAAACACCCACTGCTTCACCAGCTGCGGAACGGTAGTGTACAGACGGTCGACGTTGCTCATCCCGCCGCCCAGCACGATCACATCCGGGTCAAGAATATTCACCACGTGCGCCAGCGATTTGGCCAGCCGCATTTCGTAGCGGCTGAAGGCCAGCTCCGCCACGGCGTCCTGCTCTTCTACCAGGCGCATGATCTCATTGCCTTTCAGCGGATGCCCGCTCAGACGACGGTAATCGGTGGCGAAACCGGTGCCGGAAATAAAGGTCTCGATACAGCCCTGTTTTCCGCAGTAGCACGGCACTTCGGCGCGATACTTGAGTTCGTCCTCGTCCATCCACGGCAGCGGGTTGTGACCCCATTCGCCTGCGGTGCCGTTGCCGCCAATATGAGCCCGGCCATTAAAGGCCACGCCTGCCCCGCAGCCGGTGCCGATGATCACCGCAAATACCGTCTGCGCGCCCGCCGCTGCGCCGTCGATCGCCTCCGACACCGCCAGACAGTTGGCGTCGTTCGCCAGCCGGACTTCCCGGTTCAGACGCTGGCTTAAATCGCGATCAAAGGGCTGGCCGTTAAGCCAGGTGGAGTTGGCATTTTTCACCACTCCGGTATAGGGCGAAATCGACCCCGGAATGCCCATGCCCACCGTGCCCGTCTGGCCGGTGGCTTTTTCGGCCATCTCCACCAGGCTGGCGATGGTTTCGATGGTCTGTCGGTAGTCATCGCGCGGGGTTGGCAGGCGATGGCGGAACAGCTGTTCCCCCTGCTCGCCGAGGGCAATGACTTCTGTTTTGGTGCCGCCGAGATCAATACCAATTCGCACAGGACGTTCCTCATTTTTTTGATTATCAACAGAGTAGAAGCCCGCTACCCGATTAGCAATGCAAGCGATGCGACAATTCGCTATCATGCCCGCTGAATTAAACGACAAGACCGTGGAAATTATCATGCTGTGGTTCAAAAATTTGATGGTTTACCGTCTCAGCCGCGATATCGAGCTGCGCGCCGACGAGATGGAAAAACAGTTAGACCTTTACGCATTTACCCCGTGTGGCAGCCAGGATATGGCGAAAACCGGATGGGTTCCGCCTATGGGATCACAGAGCGATGCGCTGACCCACACCACCAATGGTCAAATCATTATCTGCGCGCGTAAGGAAGAGAAGATCCTGCCGACGCCGGTGGTGAAGCAGGCGCTGGAAGCCAAAATTTTCAAGCTCGAAGCCGAACAGGGCCGTAAGCTGAAAAAAACGGAAAAAGATTCGCTGAAAGATGAAGTTCTGCACTCGTTGCTGCCGCGCGCCTTTAGCCGCTTCAGCCAGACAATGATGTGGATCGACACGGTTAACGGCCTGATTATGGTCGACTGCGCCAGCGCCAAAAAAGCAGAAGATACGCTGGCGTTGCTGCGTAAAAGCCTCGGTTCGCTGCCGGTGGTGCCGCTGACGATGGAAAACCCGATCGAGCTGACTCTCACCGAGTGGGTGCGCGCCAACAACGTCCCGCAGGGCTTCCAGCTGCTGGACGAAGCCGAGCTGAAAGCCATTCTCGAAGACGGCGGCGTGATCCGCGCCAAGAAGCAGGAGCTGGTCAGCGACGAGATCGCGGTACACATCGAAGCCGGCAAGCTGGTGACCAAGCTGGCGCTCGACTGGCAGCAGCGTATTCAGTTCATGATGTGTGACGATGGCTCTATCAAGCGCCTGAAGTTCTCTGATGAGCTGCGCGATCAGAACGACGATATCGACCGGGACGACTATGCCCAGCGTTTTGATGCTGACTTCATTCTGATGACGGGTGAGCTGGCGGCGTTGATTCAGAGCGTAGTGGAAGGATTGGGCGGCGAAGCGCAGCGTTAATGCTTCACGCCAGGCTTTATGCCAGAAACAGGAGCCGGGTTAACCCGGCTCTTTTTTTTACAGATAACGACACAGATAGGATGCAGGTTCAGCCACCTGCAGATGGAATTCGCTGTGGCCTGGTACGTTGAAAACGTCGCCCGGGTTATAGACCTTCCACTCCGTTTCCCCCGGCAATAACACTTTCAGTGAACCGCTGACGACGGTCATCTCTTCAGGCTGCGCGGTACCGAAGGCATACTCCCCTTCCGCCATCACGCCAACACTGGCACGGCCAGTAATGCTGCTGGTAAAACCAATGGACTTCACTTTACCGGAAAAGTATTCATTACTCTGAAGCATGGACTGGTCCTTATTGTCATTGGATGTGAATCCAATATAGGGGTGACACTCCATGGCTGTCACGCAAAATCATCAGACCAGCAATTCCGAGGCCAGCCGGGCGACCAGCACGTTTGACAGCAGCACCGGCACGTCCAGGGATTTTTGCAGCAGGTCGCGGTGGCGCTGATGGAAACCGAGGCAATCGAGCATCAGGACGTCCGCGCCGCGCTCCAGCAGATCGCGCCCGGCGTCAATGAGTTTCGCTTCGCTGTCCCAGAACGGGTTCGCTACGGAAAGGAGCGGCGTTTTCACCAGCCCGCGCCACTTGTGCGACTGGTTCGCCAGCAGTTCAGGCATCGGCACGATCACCCCTACCTGATGGCTGTCGACAATGGATCCCACCAGCGGCGGAATGATCCGCATCGGCTCCAGCAGGATCGCGTTACGGGCAACGAGGCCGGTGATGGGCGCGGTGCTCATCAACAGGATCACCTCATAGTCCCGGTTATCGAGGACTTCGATCACGCCCTGTAGCGCGCGCTCGATCTTTGGCAGCGAGACGTTGCCCAGCTTGCCGTCGCTGAGCAGGGTTGGCAGCAGTGCATCGCCCGGTTCAGGGGCGTAGTCTTCCATGACCTCTTCCCTGCTCAGCGTACCGAGCAGACTGTGATGCGTGATCTGTTGTTCAGAGATATGCTCCGTTAAGAGCGGGAGTACTTCGCTTACCGGGACTACCCCAATGGTGAGGATCGCCAACGTCGCTTTCATTATTGTCGCCTTTCTTTACTACCACTAACGTGACCGTGACACAGAGACAGGCTCGCTTCGCTGTACAGGGCGCCGATCAGGAAAAAGTGCTGAAAAGCGTAGCAGCAGATTGCTGTGCCGGAATGTAAAGATCCGCGAGCCTGACAGGATGTGTCTGTAAAACCTGTACATTACCCTCCGTTGAACGTTAGCGCTTTTTAAATAGTGTGATAAGCGTTCGGTTTTTCCCGGTTTCGGATTTTTATCAGGCCTTATCAGGGTCTTCGTAACGCACCTTGGCGTCCTGCGCTTCCAGCTCCGTTTCGTGCTCGCTAATCAGCGAATCGGGTTTCGGATGGTCGGCACGCAGTTGGTACCAGGTGACAGTCTTGCCCGTCGCACCTTTTTCAACGGCAACGATACGGGCTTCACGCGGATAGGGAGGTCTGGTTGGCATAGTTCATCCTTTTTTTAATGGCTGAACTATCAGTATAGACATCAGTTAGCTGGCGCATGCCAGATGCAGTGCGGTGACGATGTTTTGCACCACCTGGGCCGGCGGCAGCGAAGCATCCACCACGTGATGAGCAGCTTCGCGATAGAGGGCGTCGCGCTCTGCCAGCACTGCGCTCACCTCTTCGCTGATGGGCTTGCCGGTCAGGGTCGGACGTTGGCCCTCTTCCGGGAAGGCTTCTAGACGCTCGACCAGCACCGGCACCGGCGCGCAAAGGTAAATCACCGTGCCCTTTTCGCGCATAAACTGCCGGTTAAACGCCGACAGAATAATGCCGCCACCGGTGGCAATAATGCCGGAACCCGCCGTCACCGCCTCGAGGGTCGCCGTTTCGCGGGCGCGGAAACTCTCCCAGCCTTCCTGCTCAACGATCTCGGCAATGCTTTGACCGGCGTGGGTCTGCAACCAGTGATCGGTATCGACAAATTCGCTCTGGCACAGACGAGCCAGTTCCAGACCGACGGTTGTTTTTCCACAGCCGCGGGGGCCAATTAAAAAAATAGGCTGGGTCATAACCAGGAGTTCCCTTTGAGGCCGCGCACTTGCGGTAAGTAAAGTCGAAAAGCGTGCAATGATACCATTAAACTAGTACATAAGTTAATCGTAAAAATATTATTACACCAGATGTGGTATTAAAATGACATTCCAGTCAACCCCTGATATCTGAGCGGGGATTCTGTAAAGAAATAATGGCACTGAATGGTGCGCTCACCTTACCTGAACCCACCCGCCGTTGACAACCCCGGAACAGGGTAATAGTGGTCGAATCATATTTCACGGAGATGATTAACTCTGGCGACGCTTCACTTCCAGCAGCCATTTGTCGAGTTCGGCGGCAAACTGCTGCCTGTCGCGCTGGGATAAACTGTCCGGCCCGCCGGTCTGGACGCCGCTGGCGCGCAGGGTATCCATAAAATCGCGCATCGTCAGCTTTTCGCGGATGGTGGCCGGGGAGTAACGTTCCCCGCGCGGGTTCAGCGCCGCCGCCCCTTTCTCCAGCACCTCCGCCGCCAGCGGAATATCGGCGGTGATTACCAGGTCGTCGACGCTGCACTGGCGCACGATTTCGTTATCGGCCACGTCAAATCCGGCCGCTACGCGCAGGGTGCGAATAAAGCGCGACGGCGGCACGCGCAGGTTCTGATTCGCCACCAGCGTCATCGGCATTTGCACGCGCTCGGCGGCACGAAACAGGATCTCTTTAATGACATTCGGACACGCATCGGCATCCACCCAAATCGCCATCTTCTCTCTCCGGCTATAATGCTGCGTAATAAAACCTGATAGGGTAAAGTTCAACAATCATAACAAAGTTTAAGAGGGAGACGTGATGGACAAGAAAATCGGTTTTATCGGCTGCGGTAATATGGGCAAAGCCATTCTCGGTGGTCTGATTGCCAGCGGCCAGGTGCTGCCCGGCCAGATTTGGGTCTATACCCCGTCGCCGGACAAGGTTGCCGCCCTGCACGATCAGTACGGGATCAACGCTGCGCAAAGCGCCCAGGAAGTGGCGCAGGTGGCCGATATCGTCTTCGGCGCGGTGAAGCCGAACATGATGGTAAAAGTCCTGAGCGACATCACCTCCAGCCTGAATAAAGATACGCTGGTGGTCTCTATCGCCGCAGGCGTCACCCTCGATCAGCTGGCGCGCGCCCTGGGCCATGACCGTAAAATCGTCCGCGCCATGCCTAACACGCCGTCGCTGGTCAATGCGGGCATGACCTCCATCACCCCTAACGCGCTGGTGACCACGGAAGAGGTGGCCGATGTGGTCAATATTTTCCGCTGCTTCGGGGAAGCCGAAGTGATTGCCGAGGCGATGATCCACCCGGTGGTCGGGGTCAGCGGGTCGGCACCTGCCTACGTGTTTATGTTTATCGAAGCGATGGCCGATGCGGCCGTTCTCGGCGGGATGCCGCGCGCGCAGGCCTATAAATTTGCCGCACAGGCGGTGATGGGCTCAGCCAAAATGGTGCTCGAAACCGGCAAGCACCCGGGCGAGCTGAAAGATATGGTCTGTTCCCCGGGCGGCACCACCATCGAAGCGGTGCGGGTGCTGGAAGAGCGCGGCTTCCGTGCCGCCGTCATTGAAGCCATGAATAAGTGCATGGAAAAATCAGAGCTGCTGAGTAAGTCCTGATCGACTGCCGGACGTCAGGCCGCCACTTCGGTGCGGTTTCGTCCGGCATTTTTCGCTTTGTAGAGCGCGATATCCGCCACTTTAAGCCACTCCTGGTAATGCACCATCGACGTCGTGAGCGGCGCTACGCCGACGCTGATGGATATCTTTACCTGGGGCAATCCCGGCAGATGTAAATCTGCCAGCCGTTCGTGTACCCGCGACATCGCCGCAATGGCGCTTTCCGCCGGGGTACCGCTCATGATCACCGCGAACTCATCCCCGCCAAACCGGCCAACCATATCGCTGGCGCGTAGCGTGAGCTGCAGCTGCCGGGTGACGGCGACAATCGCCTGATCGCCCACGTCGTGGCCCCAGCTGTCGTTAATACTCTTGAAGTGATCGATATCGATCAGCAGAAGCGTGGCGCTGCGGTGGTAGCGGCGGCAGTTTTCATATTCCGTGCGCAGTAAAACTTCCCAGTGGCGACGATTAAATACGCCCGTCATACCGTCCAGGGTACTCATCAGCTCCAGCCGGCGCTTATGTTCCGCCAGACGACTGGTGGTATGGAAGCTCACCCAGGCAAACAGCATTGGGTAAAAAACGATTCCCGGCAGCGCGAGCCAGATCTCCAGCGGCGTGCTGACATAGTCCGGCGTCACGCGCGTGAGTTGCAGGGAGATCAGCGCCGCCAGCCCGGTCATTATCACCCCAGGGCCGTATAGCCTGATGCCGCCCACGCCGATCAGGTTCATGCTTATCACCATAAGCAGCGCCGCGCTGGGCATGGCGTTAAACCCGATCACCCCAATCCAGACCCCGGCCATGATGGCGTCGGCTTTGAGGTTAAACATCTCGCTGTTCCAGGGATTGGTCGAACGCGCGGCTAATTGCCAGGCCAGATGGGGCCAGACAAACGCCCAGCCAACCAGCAGTAACCACCAGACGCCGCTGACCGGTTGCGCCACCAGCACGCTGGCAATCGGGAAAAAGAGGATCGCCAGACCCGCCGCTCGCGGCAAGCGTAACCGACGCGCCAGGCGAATGCCCGAGCGATGAAATTCATCCGCTGAACGCGCCTGACTTATTCCTTCCCGGGCAAAGAGTTTGCTGTAAAAGTTTTCATCATTCATGGTTTTTGGGAACACTCAAAAGCATTTTCCCAAATTATAGAAAGGCTTAGTTTAGGCTAAGTATGATATTTCGGGTGAGCCGCCGCGCTCGCTCACCCGTTTGAACTAGCCGTTTTTCTTCAGACAGGCGCTCATAAACTTACTTCGGTCGTCGCCTTTGAGCGATTGTTGGGTCGCCTGACCGTTGCATTCACGCATCTTCTGTTGCTGCGGATTCAGGCTTTTTTCGGCGGGTTTAGAGGAGGCGTTTTTCAGGCAGTCACTCATATACGTCTTGCGGGAATCGCCCTTCAGCGCCTGGGCGGTCGCCTGTTGATTGCAGGTGGTCATACGTTGCTGCTGCGGGGTAGGCTGTTTATCCTGCGCCCCCGCCGGGGTGAGAGAAAACAGGCCGAGGAGTAACGTAACCAGCAGTGTGATTTTCATAGCACTTTCCTTCTGTGGATGATCACAGTAAGTCTGGTTCGTGCTGGTGAAAAAACCACCCGACAGGATATTTTTCCTGCCGGGCAGTGAGGTTATTGCAGACCTAACGCGGCTTTCATGGTGTAGAACAGATCGGTCTGATCCGTCAGACCCACCACGTTGGCGGCATGCGGACCGTAGGCGGCAATGCGCAGCTGGCTGCCGGTATGCTCCATTGAGTCCCCTTCCGCATTGCCATAGCTCATCGCCATCACGGCACCGTCTTTGGTGGTCAGCGCCTGCGTCAGACCCGGTGCTTTGGTATCCGGCGCGACGATCTGGCTGGAGTGGGCATGATCCGCGGTCACAATCACCAGCGTATTGCCGTCCTGCTTCGCAAACGCCAGCGCCTTCTGCACGGCCTCATCCAGATCGACGGTTTCGCCAATCTGCCCGCACGGGTTCGCGGCATGATCCTGTTTGTCGATCGAGGCGCCCTCTACCTGCAGGAAGAAGCCTTTTTCGTTTTTGCTCAGCAGGGAGATGGCTTTGTCGGTCATCGCCGCTAATGTCGGTACGCTGTCATTACGCTGCGGATTAGGCGTACAGGTGACGGGAGGTTTGTCGAGGTTGCCATGATAGCTGGCTTTCGGCCCTTCCCAGCGCACCGGCATATTGCCTTCGGCAAAGAGTCCCAGCAGGGGCTTATCCTGGCCCGCTTCGGTAATGGCGGCCAGGGATGAGGCATCGCTCACCAGCTGATAGCCCCGCGCCTGGGCCTGCTCGCGCAGGGTTTTGCCCTGCCATTCGCCGGTGGTGGCGGTTTCCGCGAAGGTTTTCGCGCCGCCGCCGAGGGTGACATCGGCGCGGGCGTTCAGCAGCTGTTCGGTAATGGAACCTTTGCCGCCTTTTTCCAGCGCATTGCTGGCGCATTTTTCGCTGGTGACGGTCGGGCCGTAGCATTTACGCGAGGTAACATGGGCGACCAGCGCCGCCGGAGTCGCATCCTGCAGTTCGGCGGTTGAGACGTTGCCGGTAGCCAGCCCCGCCGCTTTCGCCATCTCGAGAATGGTCTGATGATCTTTTTCGTGGATATCCACGCCCAGCGCGCCATTGTAGGTTTTCACGCCGGTGCTCCACGCCGTTGCAGAGGCGGCGGAGTCGGTTACGTAATCGGGCTTACCGGACTTTTTATCCAGCGCATAGTGGGTATATTGCCCGGTCAGCGGCAGGGCATCGATGCCTTTAAAAAAGCCGCCCGCGCCTTCGGCATAATTTCGTGCTGCGGTTATTTCGGAGTCGCCCATCCCGTCGCCAATCAGCAGAATAATATTTTTAGCTGGCTTGTCATTCAGCGATGCGCGTATTGCGGCAGTTTGATCCTCTGTCAGGCGGCGGGCCCCGCCAGGCTGGGTGATATCGCCCTGGGCGGCACGATTATCCACAACCGTGGTCGTCGCCACATTTTCAGCATAAATTGTGGGGGTAACTAACAGCGGAAGTAATGCTATATAAAGTGCGCTCTGTTTCACTTATTTTCTCCATGTAGAAATACATAAAAAAATAAAACAGAGCGACTATAGGCAACCGATGTGACGGTTCTATGACAGACGATTATGTCATATGAACGTTTAGCTGCGCGGGTGCCGTAACAGCTTTTTTACGTATTGTTGCAGCATTTCGCTATCCTCCTCAGACACCGGCGCGTCCGGGCGGGCCTCATCCAGCGCGCCTTCCACGCTATCAATCAGCGCCTGCTGGTCGCTTTGCGCCATTTGTCGTAACAGCGCAGTCACAACAATTTCTAACGCTTCAACCTGGGCCACCAGCTCTTTTGACTCTTCTTCCTTTTGTGCAAGCTTCAGCAACAACTCAGCAATGAGATTTTTCACAGCGCTATTTCCTTATGAGATTTTTTCCGACGTTATCATTATGTCTGAAACTTGCAAAGTAGTTAAAAGTACTATTTTTAGCCAAATAACGCACTTCAGATAAAATAATGTGACGGGCCTCAGGGGAAGATGCGCCTTAAATTAAATTTAAATTCTGTTAGAGCCTTCAAATAAAAGCAGGACTGCTATTTCAAATTAAAGATAAAGTCAGCCCGGCTTAAATATATTATACAGCAGCACTACAAACGCTTAATCGCCCGCGTCCGCGCCTCCTGCTGGCGTCGACGCCGCATGGCCCATGCCAACTGGATAATATTCAGCAAGACCACCACCGCGGTGGCGGCGAATACCCAGCGGAAGCCGGCCATCGCCGAGACCGCCGCCCCCATCAGCGGGCCAGCGACGTTCCCCAGATACATAAACGACTGGTTATATCCGAAGATCCGCCCGGTCACCCGATCGCTGGAGTATTTTATCAGCAGGGTTTGCACCGCGGGCAGCATCGCCCCATCGGCAAAGCCCAGCAGGAATCGCAGCACCCCGAGCTGGAAGGGGGTGGTGACAAAGGACATGGCGAAAAAGAGCACCACCGCCACGATAAGCGTCGCCATCAGAATACGACCGGTGCCGATACGATCCCCCAGCTTGCCCAGACGCGGAGCAGACATCAGCGCTGAGATCCCCGGCACGGCGGCAATCATCCCGCTGAGGAAGGCGATATTGGTGCTCTCTGGCGCCATCGACTGAATAAAGAGCGCGAGGATCGGCCCCACCGAACCGTTGCAGAGCTGGATCACCATGGTGGTGATAAACAGGCTGATCATCAGCCAGGGATAGGGTAGCGAGGCAAATACGGCCTTGCCGCTCAGCCGCTCCGCCTTGCTGGTCGTCGGCCGGGCTCCCTCTTTAATCAGAAACAGCGTCACCAGAAAGCTGATCACCAGCAGAACGGCGGTGATGAGGAATACCGCGCGCAGGCCCACGTGGTCTGCCAGAAAGCCCCCCATCAGCGGGCCGCCAATCACGCCGCTGATCTGCGCCGTCGACAGGGTACTGATGGCCCAGCCGCTGCGCTCCCGGGGCACCTGCGAGGCCACCAGCGCCATGGCGTTCGGAATATAGCCGGAGGTCAGCCCCATCAGCGCGCGCAGCAGAAACAGCTGCCAGACGTTGGTGGCAAAGGCCTGGAGCAGGATTGCAATCGCCATCCCCAGCGAGGCGCGCAGCAGCATCAGCTTGCGCCCTTTGCGGTCGGCAAGGCTGCCCCACATAGGTGAGACGATAGCCGAGACCAGAAAGGTGACGCTGAAGGTCAGGCCCGACCACATCGACAGCGCCTCGTGGGACGAGACGCTAAGCTGGGACACGTACAGCGGCAAAAAGGGTAAAATCTGGCTGATGGCAAGACCGGTGAAAAAACAACCGAACCAGACCGAAATGAGGTTAACTTTCCAGGATTCCATAGGCAGACAGGGTCTTCGTTTTGCGTGAATTCGCTATCAGATTAGCAAGTTAGGCTGCGCCGAAAGTTATCAGAGATGCGCCTGCCGCGACTTCGGTGTTTTATCTTCCCAGTCATCATATTTGTGAAACATGTCACATACTTTCGCCTTTTGTCTGGTGATTTATGCTTTGCGGGCAGTAACCAAAACCCCGCATTCCCAGATGAAAATGGTTGGCGTGGGCGGCGTTGTAATCCGGGCCGAGAGCATTACCGAAGTAGCCGCAGCTGGCCCCCAGCAGCGCACGCAGCCAGGGTCCGGTGGCCGCATTTTTCCAGCCGCGCAGAACCGAGATCCGCTGCCCGTTCTCCAGGGTAAAACCGCTGATATCCAGCGCCTCGGCGGTGGCATGTTCGCTGCGCCGGGCATTGGGGCGATGGTAGATATTCCGGCAGGCAAAGCTGCCGAGATGGTCAATGCCCGACAGGCTGCTGCCCATCATGGTTTGGGTCAGGGGCCGGGCCTGCTGGTTGACGAACAGCGCCGAGCTGAGCGCCAGCGGGCAGCTGGCGAGAAAGCTGCTGCTGAGGCTGACGCGGCCAAAACTCCGCACCCGCACCACATCACTCAGCGGACACTCTCCCGTGCTGTCGGCTACCGTCTGGGTGCGGATCAGCTGCCGTGCATTGGCCTGTGCCAGCAGGGTTTCACAATGCTCCGGGGTCAGGCGCCTGAGCTTAAACTGGGTCAGAGTGCCGGGAGGATCGTCGAGGGAGAGTGGCGCAAAGGGGTTATAATACGACGGCAGCCAGCGGTAGCCCGCGATGGCCGCAGCAACGATAGCAAGACAGATAATCAGGCTTTTCCCTTTCACTCACCCTCCTGAAACAATGTGCCAAAACATTATGGCAGAAGGCGGCGAATCCCGCCGGGCATCGTGATATGGTAAGCGTTTTGAGTCAGAGTGGATGAGCGAAGTGATGGCGAAGTTGCGGGTAGGTATTGTCTTTGGGGGAAAATCAGCCGAGCACGAAGTGTCGCTGCAATCGGCCAAAAATATCGTTAACGCGATTGATAAGAGCCGCTTTGAGGTGGTGCTGCTAGGGATTGATAAACAGGGGCAGTGGCACATTAACGACGAGCAGGGCTATCTGCTCAACGCTGACGATCCGGCGCACATTGCGCTGAATCCGTCCGAGATTAGCGTTGCCGCCGTGCCGGGCGTGATGCAGGGCCAGCTGATCAATGCCAGCACCGGGCAGACGCTTTCAAACCTCGACGTCATTTTCCCGATAGTCCACGGCACGCTGGGCGAAGACGGCTCCCTGCAGGGAATGCTGCGGATGGCCAACCTGCCGTTCGTCGGCTCCGACGTGCTCGGTTCCGCCGCCTGCATGGATAAAGACGTTACCAAGCGCCTGCTGCGCGATGCCGGACTGAACGTGGCGCCTTTTGTCACGCTGACCCGCGCCAACCGCGACCAGCACAGCTTTGCCGATCTCAGCGCCCGCTTTGGCCTGCCGCTGTTCGTCAAACCGGCGAACCAGGGCTCCTCCGTCGGCGTCAGCAAAGTAAACAGTGAAGCCCAGTTCAGCGACGCGGTGCGTCTGGCCTTTACCTTCGATCACAAAGTGGTGGTGGAACAGGGCATTAAAGGCCGTGAGATTGAGTGTGCGGTGCTGGGGAATGATTTCCCGCAGGCCAGCACCTGTGGCGAAGTGGTGCTGAACAGCGAATTCTACTCTTACGACACCAAATACATCGACGACCAGGGCGCGCAGGTGGTGGTACCCGCCGTGCTGGATGCTGAGGTTTACGACGCGATCCGCGCCATTGCCATCGAGGCGTATCAGGCGCTGGGCTGTCGCGGCATGGCGCGTGTCGATGTCTTCTTAACGGCGGATAACCGCGTCGTGATCAATGAAATCAACACCCTGCCCGGCTTCACCAACATCAGCATGTATCCGAAACTGTGGCAGGCCAGCGGCCTCAGCTACCCGGATCTGATTACCCGCCTGATTGAGCTGGCGCTGGAGCGACATGCCGCTGACAGCGCGCTGCAAATTTCCGTTAACGGTTAATCCGCGTTCTCTGCCGTCGTCTCTTCCGGGCGACGGCGAATGATAAATCCGGCCAGCCAGAAACTGATCGCCCAGGTCACCAGCCCTACCGCATAGGTTTGCCAGCCCTTCGCTTCGAACCCCAGCAGCCCCACTACCCCGTTCAGAATAAAGATCAGCCCAATAGCAAAGGCATAGAAATGCCAGTCACGGCGAATTTTGGCAGGCAGTTTCATGGTCGCTCCAGATGAAAAAATCTATCCTCGCACAGATTTGTCGCCAGGTCTGCGGCGCATGCGGAAAATCTGAAATGAGAGTAAATTTCACTTAAGTAAAAAATCTGTGATGTGCGGCAAAAATCGCACATCCAGGAGGATTCCCCAGGCCAAATTACCATCATTCCGATATTGACATCTGCCATGAACTGTCAAACTCAGCGTGTACAACAGGCATATAGCCAGACAGAACATTCCGGAGGTAGTTATGGCAGACTTTACTATGTCGAAGCCGATTTTTAGCACCAGACAACCTAAGACCTCCACGGCAGGAAATATCGCATACGCTCTGTTTGTGCTGTTCTGCTTCTGGGCAGGCTCACAGCTTCTGAACATCCTTGTGCATGCGCCTGGCGTGTATGAACACCTGATGCAGGTCGAAGACACTGGCCGTCCACGCGTGGAAATTGGGTTCGGCGTCGGCACCGTGTTCGGGCTGATCCCCTTCCTGGCCGGTCTGGTGGTCCTGGGCGCCGTTGCCCTGGTGGTGCGCTGGCGCCGTTATCGTTAATTCAGCGCCATACACTTCGCCCGGCGGTCATCGACGCGCTGGGCAAACCAGGCGGTCGTCAGATTACGGGTGATTTTCGGGCTCTCAAGCTGGATCCCCGGCAGCATCGCCTTCGGTAATGTCTTACCGCTCTTCTGCTCCGCCAGTTTATACACCTGCTGATAAAGCTCGGTTTTCTCAAACGCCAGGCTGTCGCCCTTCGCCAGCTGCTGATGAATCTCACTGTCGCTCAACCCCAGCTTGCCTTTCAGCTTACGCACCGCCAGCTCGGTCTTCCCTGCCTCGCTACTGCCGTAGGCAATCAGATCCCCGTCCAGAGCCAGCTTCACCCCGCTGGCGCGGCTGACGGCACTCTGGAATGCGGCATTGCGGCTGGCGTACCAGCCCGCGTTGAAGTCAGCAAAGCGGTAGAGCGGCACATCGTAGCTGGCGGGATAGTTCAGCAGATGGTAAGTGCCGAACCACAGGCCGCCGCGCAGGGAGAAGACCTCCTGGCGCACCGTATTCTCGATTTTCCATGGATAGCCGTCGGTATGCTTTTCCGCGAAGGCGATACTGACCTGCATCGGCCCGCCGGTATGCACCGGGTTCAGGGAGCCAAACAGGGTCTGCCCCATCGGCACCGTGCTGATCATATCGTCGAAGATGGCGCTCAGCTGCTTCTCGGTTTTCACCGTATCCAGCCGCTCGCTATAACTTTTCCCGTTCGGCGAGGTGATTTTCAGCGCGGTGTGAACCAGAAACGCCGGAACGTGCAGCTTTTCCGCCCGGCGGTCGATCTCTTTCCAGGCGATCTTGTTCAGCCCCGGCACCGCCGGATCGGACTGATACATCGACTCCTGCTGCGCCACCGCCAGCACCGAGCAGATATTCTCCTCGGTGGGGGCGATCTTCTGGCTCTCAAAGGTTTTTGCCAGCGCCGAGGCCCACTGGTCCCGGTCTTTCACCGTGGCGGGCATTTTTTGCCGCACGACACTGGCCACATCGACGGGTTTTTCACCCTTTTTCAGCGGTGCCGCCCCCTTCTCCGCACACCCGGCTAACACCAGGGCGGCAAGCAGCGAAAACGGTAACGCACGCGGTACGGTAAAAGACATCACGACTCCCTGTATTAGCTCAACGTATGGGTCACTTCCTGTAGCTCCTGGCCATCCAGCTCACGTTCGAAACTGCGTAAACGTTTATAGATGGACATCAGCTCCACCAGCGTGGTCCATGAACTGATCAGATACTGGAACGAACCCCGTACCTGACCAAACACGTTGGTGATTTGCGTCATCAGACCCAGGGTGATAGTACCGGCCACAATCGACGGGAACAGCAGGAACAAGCCGAAAACGTTATCCACCTGCAGATAAAGGATGCGGGCGATGTTGAAATACATGTAGTGGAAATAGAGGCGGAAATAGTTGCGACGCACCGCGCCGAACAGCTCGCGTACCGTCGGCGGCGAGGCGCGGCTGGCATCGTCTTCGCCGTACACCAGCTCTTTACGGTAGGCTGCCTCAACGCGCTGGTTTTTAAACTCCAGCCCCGGCAGTTTGATCCCCACCACCGCCAGCAGGCCGGTGCCTATCAGCGACCAGACAATCGCGGCGATCACCAGACCGTACGGCAGATGGCCGACGATTGGCAGATCCGGCACGTGGGCCGACAGCGTCACCAGTACCGGCAGGAAGGCGATCAGGGTCATTATCGCGTTGATAAAGCTGACCCCCATGTCCTCCAGGGTAGTGGCAAAACGCATGGTGTCTTCCTGCACACGCTGGGCGGCACCTTCGATATGACGCAGCTGCTGCCAGTGGGCCATATAGTATTCGTTCATCGCGGTACGCCAGCGGAACACGTAGTGGCTGACAAAGAAGTTATTCATCACGCCAATAATAACGGCGATCAGCGCGATGCCGAGGAACACGCCGACTTCGTGATAAAACTGATTAATGGTGACTTTATGCGGCGCGCTGAGGGCGGTCTGGATCAGGTCATAGAATGGGGCATACCAGGCGTTGACCGCCACACCGACCTCCACCAAAAACCAGGTGACGAATATAATCAGCGAGGTGCCGAGAATCGACCAGTACTGCCAGCGGTGCGGCGAGTAGATAAACCAGAACAGGGCAAATACCCCGACGCAGAACGCGTAATAAGCATAAAAGAGCAGATAGCCCCGCGACCAGAAACGCGCCGCGCTGATGGGCACATCGCCTGTGGCACCGATCAGGCGCGCAAACCCGTCTCCGCCCCCGGCCTGCCAGAAAATGACAGCGATCAGAGCCCAAATAAAGGCCGAAAGGAAAAAGGGTCCCGGTTTGGGGAAAAACGACTTAAACATAACGCTTCCTTCTTGTAGTTATCGCTACTGCTGTGGACGACGGATTATCAGACCTGTCGGCCTGGTTTTAGTTCGCCGTCAACCGCCACCTGCGCGGAAATGTGAATGAATCTGACGGGTATCATAAGCGCAATGTCACAAAACATGAGATCGGTAATAATGAAATTGTTTGTATTTACCCATGGTTACGTTTTTCACGCTATCGTTATGCTGTTCAACCCTTTGCAATACGCCGTTTAGTAGTATAAATACGCATACTTTTTTCATTCACTTCATGGATGCTTTCGTTGAAACGTAGTCTGTTACTCTCCGCCGCGCTGTATGCGGCCAGCCTCACCTGCGTGCAGGCTGCCCCTGCCCAGCCGATTGCCGATCCAGCCTTCGCTTCGGATGTGGTCGATCGCTATGCGAATCATATTTTTTACGGCAGCGGCGCAACGGGGATGGCCCTGGTGGCGATTGACGGCAACCAGCGCGTATTTCGTAGCTTTGGCGAAACACGTCCGGGTAACAATATCCACCCACAGCTGGATTCGGTGATTCGCATTGCCTCCCTGACCAAATTAATGACCAGTGAGATGCTGGTGAAGCTGCTCGACCAGGGCGTGGTGAAACTGAACGATCCGTTAAGCAAATACGCCCCACCGGGAGCCCGGGTGCCAACTTACCAGGGCGCGCCGATTACGCTTGTTAACCTTGCTACCCACACCAGCGCCCTGCCGCGCGAACAGCCGGGCGGCGCCGCGCATCGTCCGGTGTTTGTCTGGCCAACCCGGGATCAACGCTGGAGCTGGTTATCAACGGCGACCCTGAAAGCCGCTCCGGGTTCGCAGGCCGCCTACTCAAACCTGGCGTTTGACCTGCTGGCGGATGCGCTTGGCAACGCAGCGGGCAAACCCTATGCCCAGCTGTTCGACGAGCAAATCGCCCGTCCGCTGGGGATGAAAGACACCACCTTTACCCCCTCCCCCGATCAGTGCAAGCGTCTGATGGTGGCGGAGAAAGGGGCCAGCCCGTGTAACAACACGCTGGCGGCAGTGGGTAGCGGCGGGGTTTACTCCACCCCGGGCGACATGATGCGCTGGATGCAGCAGTTCCTTACTTCTGACTTCTATGCGCGCAGCAATCAGGCGGACAGAATGCAGACGCTGATTTATCAGCGCAGCCAGTTAACGCGGGTGATTGGCATGGATGTGCCGGGCCGCGCGGATGCGCTGGGCCTCGGCTGGGTTTATCTGGCCCCCAAAAACGGGCGTCCGGGCATTATTCAGAAAACCGGTGGCGGCGGCGGATTCATCACCTATATGGCGATGATCCCGCAGTCTAACGTGGGGGTATTCGTGGTGGTGACGCGCTCGCCGCTCACGCGTTTCGTCAATATGAGCGACGGCGTCAACCAGCTGGTGGTAGAACTGAGCGAGAATAAACCCCAGGCCATCCCCGCCTCCTTAGACTAATATTCAGCGGGCAAACGGTTGACGCTAACCAGTTTGCCCCTTTCCATCGTGATGTAGTTCCCCTGCCGTAACGCCGCCAGCACCTCTGCCACCACCGAACGCGAAATCCGCGTACGACGCTGAATATAGCTCATCACCCCCACCCGCGAGCGTAACGCCTCATCCCACTGGGCCATATCCAGCAGCGTGGCGCGGATCTGGCTGTAGGAGTTATTGCCCACCAGTTGCTTATCGCGGAGCTCCATCACCCGATGGTGCCAGGAGAGCCAGCAGAATGCATCAGACCATAAATCGGCCTGTTGGATCAGATGGCGGGCAGAGGCGGCGGGAAGATAGAACCCGATGCAGGAGGATTGTGTTACCAGCAGGTATTCAGTGCTGCAGCCCATCATGCCGGCGTTAATACCAAAGATGTAGGGTGCGGCGACAATCTCGACCAGCAAATCATCCTGCTGCCGGTGAATACTGAGCGATCCTGACTGCAGTACGACCGTGCAGTGATTTTCTTGTGTGTGCTCCCCGAACACCGGAAGCTGGGCAGGCAGTTTGAACGGCGTGCTGTGCGAAGAGAAGCACTTTTCGAGCCGGGAGAATTCAGAAATGGGTTTTGCATACCGGTTCATGCAGATCTCAAGTCATCTTTAACTGACGCTAAAAAGCGGGGAGGCATGCCCCCCCGCATCAGGCGTGTTACCAGGTGTATTTCACACCGAGGTTAGCACCCCAGTTTTGATCAACATCACCACCACCGAGGTAGGTAGCATCAGTGTAAGCACTGAAGTTTTTGGTGAAGCTGAACTGTGTACCCAGTCCCACGCGTACCGCGGAACCTTTCACACCGTTATCGATATTGTCGCCGTTGACGCTGGCATCTTCACTGGCATCGTCGTAGACGTAGGCCAGTTTGAAGAACGGCGTCAGCGCCTGATCGTCACCGTAACCGAAGGTGTATCCCGCGTCGAAACCGGCTTCATAACGCATGCTGTCGTAAGACTGGCTGCCTAAACGCAGATCGTTGCTCAGACGGTAATCGTCGCCAGACTGGAACAGGCCGGAGATCGCGGCATACGGCGTGAGATAACCGGCATCGTTCGGTTTCCAGTCGTAGCCCAGTTTCAGCCCAAAGCCCCAGGCGTCGGTCGTGGTGTTGCCATCGACGTACTTGCCATTGCTCATGTTGGCAGAGAGATCGTTATTGAAGCGTGAGTAACTCAGGGAGCTGTCGATAAAGATATCATTAGCAAAGCGCGCCGCGGTGTACACCATTGCGGTCTGGCTATCCTGATCCACTTGTCCGCTACGATCGCTCATATCACCTTTGGCAAAGCCCGCCGCCGCACCGACGATCCAGTCAGCGTTGTTGCCATCAACATAGGTATCGAGACCCACCATGATGCCGCTGACGTCCTGATCGTAATGGATGGTGCCGTTATCGCCGTCGAAGTTGCCGCCGAAGACGTTCACCCATGCGCCACCGTTGTCCTTCAGGCCGTGACGGCTGTTGGTCAGACGGTTAGCCAGTGCATCCTGCTGCAGATGCCAGATATTGGTGTTGGCAGACGGAATGCTCAGCGCCATGTTGGCGTAATCGGTCAGGCGCTTCTGATGCAGCACCACGGTGTCGCCCTGCTGCTTAGCCTGGTAAGTGTAAGCCCCGAGATCTGCTTTGTTGGCTGCGGTGAAGCTGGCCTGCGTATCCGCGTTGTTATCGTAAATGCGGATGATCTCTTTGTTTTTATAGTCGGCAACGGAACCGGCACCGGTCGCGTTATCCAGACGGACTTTATAGTTACCTGACACTTCACCGTTCACCGCCAGGTGACCATCCGAGTTCAGGGCAATCGTCCCGTAGTCGTACTCTGCCTGGTGGGTATCATTGGTGACGTAGCGGGCGTTGTTCAGGTCGGAATTGAACACGTAATCGCGGCTGGCCACGTTCAGTACACCGCCGTCGGTCAGCACCATTTTGTGGGTATCCACCTGGCCCAGACCCAGCGCCAGTTCTGCACGGTTATCCACGGTAATGGTATTGGCGTACAGCTCTGCGGTCTCCTGAGTCAGGGTTGCAAGGCTGGCGCTATCGAGGTACAGGCTGTCGGTCGCCACTTCACCGGAATCACCAATGTTCAGTGATGAGCTATTGCTCAGGGTGATGCTGTCAGCCAGCAGACCAGAGCTCTCCACGTTCACCTGCGAACGGTTGTTAACGGTCAGCGTATCGATATTGGATTGCTTGCGGGTATCCCACTCAGAACCGTTATCCAGCGTGACGTTGAACAGGCCGCTCTGATACACCTGGTTGCCGACCAGATGACCATTGCTGTTAAAGGTGGACTCTGGCCAGATGCTGTTTGGTGAAAGCGTACGCCAGTCGACGCTGCTGTAGCCGAGGCCATACATCTGCGACGGGGTGATCATCTCCACATTGGACACCGCCGCACCGACCCACTTGCTACCATTGGTCAGGGTCAGATCCAGTTTGTCAGTACCATCCCAGCCGTTAGTGGTCGGGTTATACACGCCATCGCTAGTGGTATCGGTAGCAGGATCGCCATTAGGATAGAAGTTGTTATCGAAGGTACTGGTGAACAGCACATCGCCGGTCAGCGTGGAGTGGTCGAAGCTGGCGGTGGTTTGCATGGCGTTATCTGCGCTGCTGGCGCTAACAATCAGCGCCGCATCGTCAGAAGCAGTGGCGGTATTCTCGCCGTAGTCGCTTGGTTTTGCCGACTGGCCATAGAAGCCGCTGGTGCCCAGATCGCTATAGGCGCCGGAGGTAACGACCGAGTCTTTCACCTGCAGGGTGTTGGTAAAGACGTGGCTGTTGTCTTCGATGCCGGTAACAGAATCATACGGTGTATTGTCCACCTGGTGATAACCCTGCGTCAGAGTAATGCCGGCGACACGGGAGTTGTTCTGAATAACGATGTCAGATTCCACGTCCAGGGTGATGGCATTGCCCAGCGCGTAGGTGTCCCAGTATTGGGTCGTGGTGGTGCTACCGTTAACCACGTCGTAAGCGTAGTGCTCGTAGGTATCGTTGATAGTGGAGTTGTCTACCGTCAGCGCAAAACGATCGTACTGCTGGTGCGTCGTGCCATCGGTATTCAGGCCGCCAGCACAATCACTGGTCATGCACTGAGAGGTGATCATGCCGTTGACGGTGCTGTTGGAGATAGACAGAGAATTGGCGTAACCCCCAGCGCCATCATCAAGGTGATAGGTTGAGATGACACCGTTCACCGTTGACTTGTTGATGACAGGATAGATATCGCCATCGTGCGTCGCACTGGAGTAATTCCAGTCGGTGTAGCCATTATACAAGGCCGAGGTAGCGGTATTATCGTAACCAAAGGTGTTATAAGTCGTGCCAGAAATATCTTTTGCATTGGCCTGAGAAGCGATAGCCAGCGTGCAGGCTAATGCAAGTTGAGATACAACAAATTTCTTTTTCCATGTTTGCATTGAGTCATCCCTCCTCAGGGACGTAAGCAAGTTTGTCCGTTTAATTCAGTGCAAATATATTGCGAGACGAATTATGCAGCCTCGAAAGAAAAAGGTTCAAACAATCTATCCGTTAAGTCCGAAAACAGACAAAATAACAAAATAAGTTTTTAACCGTCGCAAATTAATAATAAAAACCAGTAATTACATAACTTTAATCTTAATCGAAAGAAAAATAACAACAGACGAAGGATAACTTTAATATATCAATTAAAAGCCAATAAGAGATCGTGCAAATAACCAAAAGGGCGGGTCCCGATAGAATGATCTTTATAACCCGAAAATTACCGGAAACAGATTTACAGAAAATGGGAAATTAATTTATGACGACTGCGTGTAAAGTTATTTACAGGAAAAAATAAGCCGCATAATGAATAACAAGCGTAACGCAGCCCCGCATTCTGCCGCCTAAACGACAACTTTAGTAAAACAGGCGATGGGCATTTCGGGTACACTGGCCCTCTTTGATTCACATTCGTCAGGCATATCATGAACGATTTAATTGCTCGTCCCCGTCGTCTGCGCAAATCCCCTGCTCTGCGCGCGCTTTTTGAAGAGACAACACTGACCTTAAACGATCTGGTGTTGCCGATTTTTGTTGAAGAAGAGATCGATGACTACAAAGCCATCGACGCCATGCCGGGCGTGATGCGCATCCCTGAGAAACACCTGGCGCGCGAAATTGAGCGTATCGCCAACGCCGGCATCCGGTCGATCATGACCTTCGGTATCTCCCACCACACCGACGCCACCGGTAGCGATGCCTGGAAAGAGGACGGTCTGGTGGCGCGTATGTCGCGCATCGCTAAAGAGACCGTGCCAGAGATGATCGTCATGTCCGACACCTGCTTCTGCGAATACACCTCCCACGGCCACTGCGGCGTGCTGCGCGATCATGGCGTGGATAACGACGCCACCCTGCTTAACCTCGGCAAACAGGCCGTGGTGGCCGCCGCCGCAGGCGCTGACTTTATCGCCCCGTCTGCCGCAATGGACGGCCAGGTGCAGGCCATTCGCCAGGCGCTGGACGCCGCGGGCTTCACCGATACCGCGATCATGTCCTACTCCACCAAATTCGCCTCCTCCTTCTACGGTCCGTTCCGTGAAGCGGCGGGCACCGCACTGAAAGGCGATCGCAAAACCTACCAGATGAACCCGCTGAACCGCCGTGAAGCCATCCGTGAATCCCTGCTGGATGAAGCCCAGGGCGCAGACTGCCTGATGGTAAAACCGGCTGGCGCGTATCTTGATATCCTGCGCGATATCCGCGAGCGCACCGAACTCCCGCTGGGTGCCTATCAGGTGAGCGGTGAGTACGCGATGATCAAATTCGCCGCTCAGGCGGGGGCGATCGACGAAGAGAAAGTGATCCTCGAAAGCCTGGGCGCGATCAAACGCGCGGGCGCGGATCTGATCTTCAGCTACTTCGCGCTGGATCTGGCCGAGAAGAAAATTCTGCGTTAATCCCTAGTGCCGGGTGGCGGCTTCGCCTGACCCGGCCTACATACAAGCTTCACTCCGCTGCAATACAACCGACATCTGGCGCTTCTACTGTCTGACCAGGACAGCAGGAGGTGCCACCATGTTTAGTCTCGACAGCGTTCTCGATGACCTTTGGCCGCAGGCGAGGCCTGCCCCCTGGCAAAAAAGGCTGTTAAAGAAGTTATTTCACGAAGAGGAGTTCCGGCAGTTTGCCGCCGACCACCGCCACCTGAAAGGGCTGGATATGGTGGAACAAGTTCTGGAACATCTCGATATCCTCTGCACCATTCCGGCTCACGACCTCGAACAAATTCCCGCTCACGGCCCGCTGATTGTTATTGCTAACCACCCCACAGGTACGCTGGACGGACTGGCGCTGCTGTATGCCGTCTCCCGCGTGCGCCGGGATGTGAAGGTGGTGACCAACCGCATGCTGACGCATCTGGAACCGCTGAGTTCGCTGTTTATCCCCGTGGACAACATGGGCGGACGGACGGCGAAATCGTCACTCACCCTGATGGAGCAGCACCTGCAACATGCCGGGGTGCTGATTTTCTTCCCGGCGGGGGAAGTCTCCCGCCCGACGCGCACCGGGATCCGCGATAAAAAGTGGCAGCCTGGCTTTATCAAGCTGGCGGGCAAATTCCGCGCGCCGCTGCTGCCGGTGAATATCCACGCCCGTAACAGCCTGTTGTTCTATGCCAGTACCCTGCTCTCTCCGAACCTGGCGATGCTGCTGCTGATGCAGCAGATGTTTCGCCGCCGCCACAGCCGTCTGCCGGTGAAAATCGGTCAGCAGATCGGCTGGAACCACTGGTTCAACCCCACGCTCTCCGCCAGGGAGATAGCCGAACAGTGCCGCCAGCACGTGCTGCGACTCGGCAAGGGGCTGTCGGGGGTGTTCAAAACCGAATCCGCCATTGCCCGTGCGGAAGACCGGGCGACGCTGAAGCGCGAGCTGGCACAGGCCGAGTGTCTGGGCACCACCGCCGATGGCAAAACCATCTATCTGTGGCAGCGCAACGGCCAGGAAGAGGCACCGATCCTGCGCGAGCTGGGCCGCCTGCGGGAGTTCGCCTTTCGCGCGGTGGGCGAAGGCAGCGGCAAGCGCCGCGACACCGACAGCTTTGATGATGACTATCTGCACCTGATTTTATGGGATGAGGAAGATCTGGAGATCGTCGGTGCCTACCGCTTTATCCCGACGGCGATGCGGGAGCCGGAGGCGCTCTACAGCTACAGCCTGTTCCATTACGACGACAAAATGCAGGACATCCTAGAGCACGGCATTGAACTGGGGCGCAGCTTTATTCAGCCGCGCTACTGGGGACGACGCGGGCTGGACTATCTATGGTTGGGGATTGGTGCCTATCTGGCGCGCTATCCGCACTATCGCTATATGTTTGGGCCGGTCTCTATCTCCGGCGGATTACCGCCTGCGGCGCGGGATCTGCTGGTGGCCTTCTACCGGCTGTGGTTCCCGGCCACCCATCCGCTGGCCGCCTCGCGACGCCCTTATCCCGCCTCGTTACCCGAGGTGCTGGCGCAGTTTGGTGGAGAGGATTATGTGGAGGATTTGACCCGGCTGAAATCGCTGCTCGGCAATCTGGGATGCGGCATCCCGCCGCTGTACAAACAGTATTCCGAGCTGTGCGAGCCCGGCGGCGTACAGTTTATTGATTTTGGCAGCGACCCGGCGTTCAACAACTGCGTGGATGGGCTGGTGCTGGTGGATTTGTGTTATCTGAAGGCGAACCGCTATCAGCGGTATATCGAGGCGCATCTGTAACGCCCGGTGGCGCTACGCTTACCGGGCCTACGGGAGCAGGTGTTGTAGGCCGGGTAAGGCGTAGCCGCCACCCGGCAATCAGCCCGCACGAAAGAAAGGCTTATCCCCCAATACCGTCGCCCGCTGCATAATCCGCCGCTGCGGGAGGTAATCGGCATTGGCGTAATGCTGCGTCACCCGGTTATCCCAGATCGCCAGATCGTTCTCCTGCCAGCGCCAGCGCACCTGGAACTCCGGCTTAGTGATATGGGCAAACAGGAACCCCAGCAGCGCCTCGCTCTCTTTCTCGCTCAGATCCACAATCCGCGTGGTGAACCCTTCGTTGACGAACAGCGCCTGCTTGCCGCTAACCGGATGGGTACGCACCACCGGGTGCAGCAGCGGCGGGTTTTTCGCCACCGCCTCCAGCCAGCGCTGATGCTCCTCTTCCGTTTTACGGTACTTGTACTCCGGGAAGGATTTCTTGAAATCGTGCTCCGCCCGCAGGCCGCTCAGCAGCTGCTGGAACGGGGCGGATAACGCCTCAAACGCTGCAATTCCGCTGGCCCACAGGGTATCTCCCCCGCTCTCCGGCAGCTGTTTGGCCGCGAGGATCGCCCCGGCGGGCGGGGTTTCAATAAAGGTCACATCGGTGTGCCAGTTGTCGTTGTCCGGCGGATTATCGTTGTGGGTATCCAGAACGATGATCTCCTCCACCCCCTCAGCATGCGGGTAGACCGGATGGATATGTAGATCGCCAAAACGGAGCGCCAGGGCGCGCTGCTGCTGCGGGGTGATCGCCTGCTCGCGCAGGAACACCACCTGATGGCGCAGCACCGCATGATAGAGCTGCTCAAACTGGTTATCGCTTAACGGTCGGGTGACATCGAGCCCGGAAATTTGTGCGCCAATGTACGGCCCCAGCGGGGTAATGGTCAGACGTTCACTCATTGTATCTCTCCATGCCAGGGCGTCAGGCGGCGCTGAAGCGCGCGCAGCCCCAGTTCTAATCCGAAGGCGATCACGGCGATCACCGCGATCCCTGCCAGTACCACGTCCGTCGCCAGGAACTCCCCCGCCGACTGGACCATAAAACCTAACCCGCGCGTGGCGGCGATCAGTTCAGCTGCCACCAGCGTCGACCAGCCAACCCCGAGCCCGATACGCAGTCCGGTGAGGATCTCCGGCAAGGCGCCGGGTAAAATCACAAACCACAGCACCTGCGCCCGGCTGGCGCCCAGCGACTGCGCCGCCCGGATCCGCACCTGCTGGGCGCTTTTGACCCCCGCCACCGCCGACATCGCCACCGGGGCGAAAATCGCCAGGTAGATCAGCAGGATCTTTGAGGTCTCGCCGATGCCAAACCAGATCACCATCAGCGGTAAATACGCCAGCGGCGGCACCGGGCGATACAGCTCAATCAATGGATCGAGGATCCCGCGCACCGTCGGGCTTAAGCCCATCGCAATACCCACCGGGATACCGAGGATCACCGCCGCCAGCAGGGCCACCAGAATACGTCCCAGGCTGGCCGCCAGATGCTGCCACAGCGTGGCATCCATAAACCCCTGCGGACCGGCGATGGTGAACAGTTTCACCAGCACCTGGCCCGGCGGCGGCAGGAACAGCGGGCTAACCCACTGCGCCGCCGCTACCGCCCACCACACCGCCAGCAGCACCAGCAGGGTGCTGACGCTGAGCGTCAACTGGCGGGAGAAGGGCCAGCGCAGGGTCAGGCGTTTGCGCGCCGTTTTGTCATTCACCACAATGCTCATGAGAAGGCCTCCCGCTGTTCAAACACGCGGCTCAGCACGTATTCGCGCTGGGCGATAAATTCAGGGTCGGACTTGATGCTGCGCACCGGTTCTCCGGCCACAAAGCGGCGGGCAAAGTTGAGCGGCAGACGCTCCAGCACCCGGCCCGGCCCCGGCGAAAGCAGCACCAGCTCGGTGGCCATAAACACCGCTTCTTCGATGTCATGGGTGATGAGTAATACCTGCTTGCCGGTCTCATGCCACAGGCGCAGGAGCAGGGTTTGCATCTGCTCGCGGGTAAAGGCATCCAGCGCGCCGAAGGGTTCATCCAGCAGCAACAGCTGCGGATTCGCCGCCAGCGCCCGGGCAATGCCGACGCGCTGACGCTGGCCGCCGGAGAGCTGCCAGATAAAGCGTTTTTCCGCCCCTTCAAGGCCCACTTTTTTCAGCATCTCCCGGGCGATGGCCAGCCGTTCTTCCCGCGAGGTGCCCGCCAGCTGCAGGCCGAAGGCAACGTTCTCCTGCACGTTACGCCACGGCAGCAGCCCTTCGTTCTGGAAGACCACGCCGCGCTCGGCGCCGGGGCCCTCCACCTTTTTCCCTTCCAGTTGAATGGTGCCGTGCTGATAGGGTACAAACCCGGCGATCAGATTCAGCAGCGTGGTCTTCCCGCAGCCGGACGGACCGAGCACCACCAGCAGCTCGCCGCTATCCAGCGTCAGGTTGATATCCTCCAGCGCAGGCTTGCCAGCGTAATCGGCGTACAGATTTGTAATATTCAGCATACGGCCCCCTTACTTCACAAAGCGATCGGTCACGTACTGGCTGTAATCCGCCGCCACCGCGGGCACTTTGCCCTGCTCTTTCAGGAAGCCGGCAGTATCAATAATCGCTTTATTCACCGGGCCTGAGAGCTGCTGCTGTTGCTGGGCAGGCGTCAGGTAGGTATTGCCTTTCACCAGCCCCGGCACGTCGGCCTCCGGCACGCCGCTCAGGCGGGCGAGTTTCTCCAGGTTGGCAGGCTGTTTCAGCCACTCATCCGGGTTAGCAATGTACGGCTGCTGGGCGTCGATGGCGCTTTTGGCGAAGGCTTTCACCACCTCAGGATGCTTCTCGGCAAAGTCTTTCCGCACCACCCAGACGTCGAGGGTTGGTGCGCCCCACTGGCCCACCTGGGCGGAGTCGGTCAGCACGCTGCCGTCTTTCTCCAGTTCGTTTACCGCAGGCGACCAGACATAGGCCCCGTCAATATCGCCACGCTGCCAGGCGGCGATAATGGCCGGTGGCTGCAGGTTGATGATTTCCACCTGACCGGGCTTGATGTTCCAGTGTTTCAGGGCGGCGAGCAGGCTGTAGTGAGTGGTCGAAATAAACGGCACCGCGATGCGTTTGCCGATCAGATCTTCGGGCTTAGTGATGTTTTTCTTCACCACCAGCGCTTCGGAATTGCCGAGCTGCGAGGCCAGCAGGAAAACTTCGATAGGCACCTGCTGACTGGCAGCGACCGCCAGCGGGCTGGAGCCGAGGTTACCAATCTGCACGTCACCGGAGGCCAGCGCCCGCACGATGCTGGCGCCGCTGTCGAACTTACGCCAGTCAACTTTTGCGCCGCTCGCTTTCTCGAAAGTTTTATCCGCCTGCGCCACTTTTGCCGGCTCGGCGGAGGTTTGATACGCGACGGTGACGTCCACCGCCTGCGCCTGAAATGCCAATAGCGCCAATGCCAGTGCGCCAGGTAAGGTAAACCGCGATGAAATTGCCATAATGTCTGCTCCCCTCTGTTGTTATGAGGGCAGTATTTCCGGCAGCGGAATTTTGATAAAGGAATTAAAAAGCATCGTTAATGCCGAATCGTTTTTAGAAAAAAAGCGGCAATAGATAGTCAATTTTGTGCGGTCTGCTTTGCCCGGCGACGCTGCGCTTACCCGGCCTACAAAACCCGTAGGCCGGGTAAGGCGTAGCCGCCACCCGGCATTTATTGCAATTTTGTTACATTCATTACATAACCGCAGCCGCACAATTGCCAGACAACCATTGACAGGCATCATAGGCGGATAACTTCGCAAAGGGTTCTGAGATGATCAAAGTGGTGCTGGTGGACGATCACGTGGTGGTGCGCTCCGGGTTCGCCCAGCTGTTAAACCTGGAAGACGATCTGGTGGTGGAAGGCCAGTACAGCAGCGCCGCCGAGGCCTGGCCCGCCCTCACCCGCGATGCCATCGACGTGGCGGTGCTCGACGTCGCCATGCCTGATGAAAACGGCCTGAGCCTGCTCAAACGTCTGCGCCAGCAGCGCCCCGGGTTTCGCGCGATTATCCTCAGCATCTACGACACCCCCGCCTTTGTGCAGAGCGCACTGGACGCCGGGGCCAGCGGCTATCTCACCAAACGCTGCGGCCCGGAGGAGCTGGTGCAGGCCGTGCGCTCCGTCGGGATGGGTGGCCATTATCTCTGTGCCGATGCGGTCAAAGCCCTGCGCGGCGGCGAGCCAGTGTCCCAGGCGCTGGCGGTGCTGACCCCGCGCGAGAAAGAGGTCTTTGAGCTGCTGGTTCAGGGCGAAAGCGTGAAGGAGATTGCCTTTAAGCTCGAACTGAGCCACAAGACCGTCCACGTGCATCGCGCCAACGTGCTGGGCAAATTACAGTGCAACAGCACCATCGAGCTGGTGCATTTTGCCCTCGATCACCAGCTGCTGACCGGCCACTGATGCGGCGCTCCCTGCGGCACATCATCCTCTCGCTGTTTATTATGCTGGCCTGGGGCACCGGCTGGCTGATGCTGTGGACGCTGAGCTTTTACCTCACCCGCAACGGGCAGCAGGCGGCGCTGTTTTTGCCCCAGGGCGTGTATCTGGCACTGCTGATCGTGCTCGCGCGCCGCTTCTGGCCGGCGCTGATCCTTCCCCCGCTGGCGGCGATGCTCTGGCTGCACGGCGAACAGCTGCTGACCCATCACCTGATGCTGGTGGTTCCCCTGGTGGGCACCGTCTTCGCATGGCTGGCGCAGCGCTACTGGCACCGCTTTCCGCTCTACTGGCAGCGCCTGTCGCTGCTCATCGCCGCGGTGACCCTCAACGCCCTGCTCCAGACCCTGATCCTGGCGCCGTTTCTCGACAGCCCCGCCACGCTGCTGGCGCTGGCCTCCTTTACCGGCGGCGTGCTGCTGACCCCGTTCGTCTATCTGGTGTATGAGTTTTTACGCCAGCAGCACCGCTATCATCTGCTCGGGCTGGACACCAGCAACCCGCCTCTGCGCACCTCTCTGATCATCTGGTGCAGCCTGTTTTTTATTATTGGCATCGGCACCCAGATGGTGCTCTCTCCGGCCCTTGAGCGCCTGCTGCTGATCGTGGTGTTCCTGCCCAACGTGGTGATGGCGTGGAAGTTTGGCTGGCAGGGCGGCGTGCTCTCGGGGCTGCTGGGCAGCATGATGATCACCATCGCCCGTCAGGTCGGGGTGGGGTTCAGCGACTTGCTGGAGCTGGAGATTTTTCTCGCCACCCAGTCGCTGCTGGGGATTGGGCTGGGGATCGCCATCAGCCGCCAGCAGCATCTGGCGATGAACCTCGATCGCTACCGTCGTCGGCTGGAGGCGGAGCTGCAGGCCCGGCGCGCGCTGGCGGAAAAGCTGATCCACACCGAAGAGGACACCCGCAAGCACCTGGCCCGGGAGCTGCACGACGAGATTGGTCAGAACATTACCGCCATTCAGATCCAGTCCCAGCTGGTGAAACGGGCGGGCGATACGCCGCAGGCATTAGAGGCCGCCGGGCAGATTAACGAGCTGGCCCGGCGCATCCATCACTCCACCCGTCAGCTGCTGCGCCAGCTGCGTCCCCCGGTGCTGGACGAGCTCTCCTTAAACGAGGCCCTGCACCACCTGGTGAACGAGTTCGCCTTTGCCGAGCGCGGGATCCAGTGCCGGTTCGATTACCGGCTGGCCACCCCGCCGCAGAGCGAAACCCTGGTCTTCACCCTCTATCGCCTGCTGCAGGAGCTGCTGAACAACGTCAGTAAACACGCCGACGCCAGCGAGGTCAGCGTCCTGCTCTGCGAGCAGGATAACCAGCTGCGCCTGGAGGTGCGGGATAACGGCAGCGGCATCCGCCCGCAGCAGATCCCCGGCTTTGGCATTCAGGGGATGCGCGAGCGCGTGCATGCCCTCGGCGGGGAGTTGATCCTGGAGTCGCAGGCCGGGACGCGCGTAATTGTTAACCTGCCCACAGTTTTGCAACAAACACACCGCTAACCAGGAAAAAGTCTTAGCCA
Source organism: Leclercia sp. (assembly GCF_036780805.1). NCBI lineage: Bacteria > Pseudomonadati > Pseudomonadota > Gammaproteobacteria > Enterobacterales > Enterobacteriaceae > Leclercia > Leclercia sp. The sequence continues at coordinate 371,247 of NZ_DAIQCE010000002.1, forward strand.
CGCCAGACTTTCTCTCATCCCTTTTTCATCGCGCTTTCATACAGTCATTGCAAACGGAGAACGCCATGCCCGCACTGTCCGCTGACCAGGTTACTCAACGCTACCGCAGGCTGCGCCCGCGACTGCTGCTCTGCATGGTGACTGGCTACGCCGCGTTTTACCTGACGCGCAAAAGCCTCAACTACGTCCTGCCTGCCTTGCAGATGGACCTGGGGCTGAGCAAGAGCGATATCGGCCTGATCGGGTCGCTGTTTTACCTGAGCTACGGCCTGTCGAAATTTGCCGCCGGACTGTGGCATGACAGTAAAGGCCAGCGGGCGTTTATGGGCATCGGCCTGATGGCGACGGGCGTGCTGAACGTGCTGTTCGCCTTCGGCGACTCCCTGCCGCTGCTGCTGTTTATCTGGACGCTGAACGGCTTCTTTCAGGGATGGGGATGGCCGCCCTGCGCCAGACTGCTCACCCACTGGTATTCGCGCAACGAGCGCGGCTTCTGGTGGGGGTGCTGGAACACCTCTATCAACATCGGCGGGGCCATTATCCCGCTGATCTGTGCCTTCGCCGCCCACCGCTGGGGCTGGCAGGCAGCGATGCTGACACCGGGGATCATCAGTATCGTGCTCGGCCTGTGGCTGACCACACAACTGCGGGGCACACCGCAGGAAGAGGGTCTCCCGACGGTCGGGGAGTGGCGCAACGATCCGCTGGAGCTGCGCCAGCAACAACAGAGCCCGCCGATGGGGCTGTGGCAGATGTTACGCACCACCATGCTGCAAAACCCGATGATCTGGCTGCTCGGGGCGTCGTATGTGCTGGTCTATCTGATCCGCATCGCCCTTAACGACTGGGGCAACATCTGGCTGGCGGAGAGCCACGGGGTCAACCTGCTGAGCGCCAACGCCACGGTGATGCTGTTTGAGGTCGGCGGCCTGCTCGGGGCGCTGTTCGCCGGCTGGGGCTCGGATCTGCTGTTCAGCGGCCAGCGTGCACCGATGATTTTGCTGTTCACGCTGGGGCTGATGGTATCGGTCGCCGCCCTGTGGCTGGCCCCGGTTCACCACTACGCCCTGCTGGCGATGTGCTTTTTTACGGTGGGATTTTTTGTTTTTGGTCCGCAGATGCTGATCGGCCTTGCCGCCGTGGAGTGCGGACACAAGCAGGCAGCGGGCTCGATTACCGGTTTTCTCGGCGTGTTTGCCTATCTGGGGGCGGCGCTGGCCGGGTGGCCGCTGTCACAGGTTATTGAACGCTACGGCTGGTCGGGAATGTTCAGTTTGCTCTCGATTGCCGCGGTGCTGATGGGTTTACTCCTGATGCCCCTGCTGATGGCGGGCATCACCGCTTCTCGCAGTCACATAACGTCATAACAAGGGCTGAATAATGAAAACAACGCTTCTCTCTACCCTCATTGCTTCCGGGATCGCGCTGGCCACCTTAACCGGTGCCGCACAGGCCAAAGGCCGTCTGGTGGTCTACTGCAGCGCCACCAACGAAATGTGCGAAGCCGAAACCAAAGCGTTTGGCGATAAGTACGACGTCAAAACCTCGTTTATCCGCAACGGCTCCGGCAGCACCCTGGCGAAGGTGGATGCCGAGAAGAAAAACCCGCAGGCCGACGTCTGGTACGGCGGCACTCTGGATCCGCAGTCTCAGGCCGGTGAGATGGGGCTGCTGCAGCCGTACAAATCGGCCAACCTCGAGCAGATCATGGAGAAATTCCGCGATCCGGCGAAGGTGAAAGGCAACCTCTCCTCGGCGGTATACGTGGGTATTCTGGGCTTTGGCGTTAACACCCAGCGCCTGAAAGAGAAGAACCTGCCGGTGCCGCAGTGCTGGAAAGATCTGACCAAACCGGAATACAAAGGCGAGATCCAGATTGCCGATCCGCAAAGCTCCGGCACCGCCTACACCGCGCTGGCGACCTTCGTCCAGCTGTGGGGGGAAGATCAGGCCTTCGATTACCTCAAGCAGCTGAACGGCAACGTCTCCCAGTACACCAAATCGGGTATTGCCCCGGCGCGTAACGCCGCCCGTGGTGAAACGGCCATTGGCATCGGCTTCCTGCACGACTACTCGCTGGAGAAAGAGCAAGGGGCCCCGCTGGAGCTGATCTCCCCGTGCGAAGGCACCGGGTATGAAATCGGCGGCGTCAGCATCCTGAAGGGCGCGCGTAACGAAGAGAACGCGAAGCTGTTCGTGGACTGGGTGCTGTCGAAGGAGGCTCAGGAGCTGGCGTGGAAGCAGGGCAAGTCCTATCAGATCCTGACCAACACCACCGCCGAGACCTCGCCGAACTCGCTGAAGCTCGATGACCTCAAGCTGATCAGCTACGACATGGATAAGTACGGCTCAACGGACGTGCGCAAAGCGTTGATCAACAAGTGGGTCAGCGACGTGAAGATGGGTAAATAAGCCCGCTCCTGCGAACATTTGCCGGGTGGCGGCGTAAACGCCTTACCCGGCCTACAACACCGGAATACCTATGTCACAGACACTCGCTCTTCATCCCGTGAAAAAACGGGATGCGGTCTTCCTTTGGGTTTTCGTTGGCTGGCTGGCCTTTGCCCTGCTGCCGAGCTGGAGCCTGGATTATGGCCTGCTGGAATCCACCGGCGACGAGATCCTCGCGGCCTACAGCTGGTCGCATTTTAACATCAGCTGGCTGTGGTATCTGCTCCCCACCCTGCTGCTGGTGCGTCCGTTCAGCGAGGCGAAGCGCGAACAGCGCAGCCGCCACTACCTTGATGCCGGCTGGGCGCTGCTGTGCATGGCGTTTATCGTCATTAGCGCCACGATTGAAGGGCGCGGTTTAGGCTATGCCACTATCGTGCTGTTTGTGGCGCTGGGTGCGATCATGACCCTGGCCCTGACCCGCCTCGAGTGGCTGGGCGGCGACCGCTTTGTGATTGGCTCGCTGATCGCCATCGTCGCGCTGATCGGCATCTTTATCGTCTGGCCGAGCATCGCCATCTTTATTCCGATGTTCACCAACGACGCGGGCGAGTTCGCCCCGCTGGCGTTTATGAACGTGCTGTCGCAGTCGCACATCATTCAGGTGATCGTTAACTCGATCCTGCTCTCGATTGCGGTGGGGATCGGCTGCACCTTCTTTGGCCTGGTGCTGGCGATCTACACCACCCGCATCGCGAAACGCAGCGCCATCATTGGCCGCATCTTCTCGATCCTGCCGATCGTCACCCCGCCGTTCGTGGTGGGTCTGGGCGTAACGCTGATGATGGGCCGCTCCGGCTACGTCACCGAGCTGATGGTGGACTGGTTTGGGCTGACCAATACCAACTGGCTGTACGGCTTTACCGGCATCTGGCTGGCGCAGGTGCTGGCCTTCACCCCGATGGCCTTTATGATCCTCGATGGGGCGATCAAAACGATTCATCCGTCGCTGGAGGAGGCGTCGTACACCCTGCGCGCCAGCCGCTGGCAGACCTTTAACGGCGTCTTCGTCCCGCTGCTGAAACCGGCGCTGGCCAATGCCTTCTTGATTGTGATCGTGCAATCACTGGCCGACTTCAGCAACCCGCTGGTGCTGGGCGGTAACTTCGACGTGCTGGCGACGCAGATCTACTTCTATATCACCGGCTCCCAGCTCGATTACCAGGCGGCCAGCACCCTGGGCGCGTTCCTGCTGCTGTTCTCGCTGCTGGTGTTCTGCATCCAGTACATGTGGATCGGCAAGCGCTCCTACGTGACCGTCTCCGGCAAGTCCTATCGCGGTGACGTCCAGCCCCTGCCGGTGACCCTGGTGTGGAGCGTGATCGCGATTCTGGCGGTGTGGATCGCCTTTAACGCCCTGCTCTATGGCAGCATTTTCTACGGCAGCTTTACCGTCAACTGGGGGGTGGATTACACCCTGACGCTGGATAACTTTATCAAGCTGTTCGGCCAGGGGATGAGCGACGGCGCATGGCCTTCCCTGCTCGATACCCTGCTCTACGCCGGGATCGCCGCACCGATCACCGCCGCCTTCGGGTTGTTGATCGCCTGGATCGTGGTACGCCAGCAGTTCAAAGGCAAAAAGACCATCGAGTTCACCACCATGCTGTGCTTCGCGGTGCCGGGTACCGTGGCGGGCGTGTCTTACATCCTGGCCTTTAACAGCGCCCCGGTGTACCTGACCGGCACCGCCGCCATCGTCATTATCTCGATGGTGATGCGTAACGTGCCGGTGGGTATTCGCGCCGGGATCGCCGGTCTGGGCCAGATCGACAAGTCGCTGGATGAAGCCTCGCTGAGCCTGCGCGCCGGGTCGCTGCGGACCATTACCCATATCCTGCTGCCGCTGCTGCGCCCGGCCATTCTGTCGGCGCTGATCTACAGCTTCGTGCGGGCCATTACCACCGTCAGCGCCATTGTGTTCCTCGTCACGCCGGATACCCGGGTGGCCACGGCCTACATTCTGAACCGCGTGGAAGATGGCGAATACGGCGTGGCGATTGCCTACGGCTCGATCCTGATTGTGGTCATGCTGGCGATCATTTTCCTCTTTGACTGGCTGATCGGCGAGGCTCGTATCTCCCGCTCCAAAGCCAAAAACCAGGCGTAACACTATGACTCAGAAACATTTCGTTGAACTGCGTAACGTGACCAAGCGCTTCGGCGCGAACACGGTGATTGAAAACATCAACCTGGCAATCCCGCAGGGGCAGATGGTGACCCTGCTCGGCCCGTCGGGCTGCGGGAAAACCACGGTGCTGCGTCTGGTGGCCGGGCTGGAGAAGCCCACCAGCGGGCAGATCTTTATCGACGGTGAGGACGTGACCCACAGCTCCATTCAGCAGCGTGATATCTGCATGGTGTTCCAGTCCTACGCCCTGTTCCCGCACATGTCGCTCGGCGAGAACGTCGGCTACGGCCTGAAGATGCTCGGCGTGTCGCGTGGGGAGATCAAAACCCGGGTCAAAGAGGCGCTGGCGATGGTGGATCTGGAGGGCTTCGACGATCGCTATGTGGATCAGATCTCCGGCGGCCAGCAGCAGCGCGTGGCCCTGGCCCGGGCGCTTATCCTGAAACCGAAAGTACTGCTGTTCGATGAGCCGCTGAGTAACCTCGACGCCAACCTCAGGCGCAGCATGCGCGACAAGATCCGCGAGCTGCAAAAGCAGTTCAACATCACCTCGCTGTACGTAACCCACGATCAGAGCGAGGCCTTTGCGGTGTCGGATACCGTGCTGGTGATGAACAAGGGCAACATCATGCAGATTGGCTCGCCGCAGGATCTCTATCGCCAGCCGGCGTCGCGCTTTATGGCGAGCTTTATGGGCGATGCCAACCTGTTCCCGGCCAGCTTCAGCCACGAGTCCGTGGCGATCCACGGCTACCGCCTGCCCCGTCCGCTGCATTTTGCCGCGCAAGGGACAGGTACCGTCGGCGTGCGCCCGGAGGCGATCACCCTGAGCCAGCACGGCGAGGAGAGCCAGCGCTGCGTGATCCGCCACGTCGCCTATATGGGGCCGCAGTACGAGGTGATTGTGGAGTGGCACGGGCAGGAAATTTTGTTGCAGGTGAATGCCACGCGGCTGCAGCCGGACGTCGGGGAAGCGTATTACCTGGAGATCCACCCGTACGGGATGTTTGTGTTGGCTGATGCTGCCTGATAGATGCCCGGCGGCGCTGCGCTTGCACGGGCCTACAAAGTACTCTAACCGTAGGCCGGGTAAGGCGCAGCCGCCACCCGGCGGGGTTAGGGTGCGGTCTGTTCACCCTCACCCCGGCCCTCTCCCTCAGGGAGAGGGAGAAAACACGGTTATCTTTGTGTGGTCAGCTCTGCTATATCCTTCGGCGTCGTGCGGCAGCACCCGCCGATTAGCTTCGCGCCTGCCGCCAGCCACTGCGGCAGATACCCCGCCAGCGTTTCACAGGCTTCGCCGTGGTGATGCCAGGTTTTGCTGACCGCATCATAATGCTCGCCCGAGTTCGGGTAGACCACCAGCGGCAGCGCGGTCAGGCTTTGCAGATGTTGCAGCGCGCGAGTGGTGTTCTCCAGCGCGATACAGTTAATGCCCAGGGCAACAACCTGCGGGTAGTTCGCCAGCACCGACACCACCTCGCGCAGCGGGGTGCCGTCGCTCAGGTGTTCGCTGTCGCGCAGGGTGAACGAGAACCACGCCCGGGCGCGCGGCCAGGCGGTCAGCAGATCTGCCAGGGCTTTAATTTCCGCAAACGACGGCAGGGTTTCGCAGGCCAGCAGGTCGGCTCCGGCATCCAGCAGCGCCTCCACCCGCGGGCGGTGAAACGCCTGGAACACTTCAGCGCTGCGCTGGTAGTCGCCGCGGTATTCCGACCCGTCGGCCAGATACGCGCCGTATGGCCCGACCGAACCGGCGACCAGCAGCGCGCCCGCCTGCGGGTTCTCAGAGAGATACGCTTCCCGCGCCTTGCGCGCCAGCTCAACGCTTTTGCCGATCAGCGCCCGGGACTGCGCCTCGTCCAGCCCGCGGGCGGCGAACCCGTCCGGCGTGGCCTGATAGCTGGCGGTGATCGCCACTTGCGCCCCGGCGCGGAAGTAGTCGAGATGCACGTCGCGGATCAGCGCCGGGTTTTCCATTAACACTTTGGCCGACCACAGGCTGTCGGCCAGGTTACAGCCGCGCGCTTCCAGCTCCGTTGCCATCGCCCCGTCCAGCACCACGAAAGGCTGGGTTTCAAGGAGGGCGGTAAGCGGATTATTCTGCGACATGTTCAGGCTCCTGCGATTTCAGATGTTGAGTAAGGTAGTACGCGCCATAGCACAGGGCCACAAACGGCAGCCCACAGTAAAGGGCGATGCGCTGGCTCGGGTCAAAAGCCAGGCCGACGCAGGCCACCAGGCACAGGACAAAGCCCAGCACCGGCACCAGCGGATACCAGGGGGCGCGGTAATGCAGATCGCTCAGCGGTTTACCGGCCTGCAGGTGGCGGCGGCGGAAGACAAAGTGCGAGGCGCAGATGCTGATCCACACCGCCACCACCGCAAAGCCCGAAATGGCCGACAGGGCGACAAACACCGTGTCCGGGGCCACTACGCTTGAGAAGAGCGCCAGCACGCCGCCGAGCATCGACACCGACAGCGCGGTGAGCGGCACGCCGTTTTTGTTTACCCGGGCAAAGCAGCGCGGCAGGGTTTTCTCGTTCGACAGCGACCACAGCATGCGCCCGGAGGCGTACAGCCCGGAGTTGGCCGCCGAAAGGATTGCCGTCAGGATGACAAAGTTAACGATATCCGCGGCATAAGGAATACCGACCTTCTCAAACACCAGCACGAACGGGCTTTTCTCCACCCCGGCCTGCTGCATCGGGATCAGCGCCGCCAGCACGAAGACGGTGCCGATAAAGAAGATAATCAGGCGGGCAATCGTGGTGCGAATGGCGACAGGGATCACCTTGTGCGGATTTTCGGTTTCACCCGCCGCAATGCCAATCAGCTCGGTGCCGGAGAAGGCAAAGTTAACCGCCACCATGGTCATCAGGATCGGCAGCCCGCCGTGCGGGAACCAGCCTTCAGCGGTGATGTTGCTCAGCCCCGGCGCGGGGGAACCGTCCTGCATCGGAATAAAGCCGAAGATTGCCGCCCCGCCGAGAAGGATAAAGGCGATGATGGTGATGACCTTCACCAGTGAGAACCAGAACTCCCCTTCAGCAAAGAAGCGGGTCGAGATAACGTTGAGGGCGAAAATTACCGCGCAGAAGACCACGCACCAGACCCAGACCGGCACCTGCGGGAACCAGTACTGCATACAGAATCCGGCGGCGGTAAAGCTCGATCCCAGCGCCACCGTCCAGGTGAGCCAGTAGAGCCACGCTACGGTGTAGCCGGTTGCCGGACCGAGATAGCGCGCGGCATAGACGTGAAAGGCGCCGGTCTCCGGCATCGCCACGGAGAGTTCGCCGAGGCACTGCATCACCAGCCAGACCACCAGCGCGCCGATCAGATAGGCCAGCAGCGTCCCCGCCGCCCCGGTGGTAGAAATAATGTATCCCGTATTAAAAAACAGCCCGGTACCAATCACGCCGCCCAGGGAGAGCATGATCAGGTGGCGGGTCTTCATGGTGCGCTGTAGCTGCCCGTTTTGTTGTGTTTGCATATCACCTTCTATACGTATGGACATCTAAACATCCAAAAGAAGGTGTTTTTATACCGCGATTGTTAACAAATTGCTAGCCATGCACCAGACGAAGTCGCGCGCGGCGGGCGCTCAGCCGGGGCCGAACCGTGTAAATGACGTAAAGATAGGGTCGCCATGCCATATGCCACCTCCTGCAAGCCGGTACTTACAGCATGCACCGCGGCGGTCATCACGTCGGTCAGGCGAAAGTGGTATCTGTTATTCAGGCGCTAAACTGGCGGCCTGTTGGAGCCTGTTGCCCGGCGGCGCTTCGCTTGCGCGGGCCTACGGCGGCCGGTTGCCGGGTGGCGGCGTTGCCTTACCCGGCCTACGTACGGTTGGCTTTTGTAGGCCCGTGCAAGCGCAGCGCCGCCGGGCGCGCAGACCTCACTATGTTAAATTATGCAAAACATCCTATAGTCGTAGTGTTTATTTAAAAAAGGATGAACTAATGCGATTTAACGGACTGACCAAAGGGTTTTTCATTCTCATACTCCTGATTGTTACCTGGGCGTTTTTTGATGTCTTGTCGCCCTACTTCTCGGCGATCCTGTGGGCCGCGATCCTGGCCGTGATTTTCTACCCTGTTAAAAATACGCTGCGTATCCGGATGGGGGATCGCAACGGGCTGGCGTCGCTGCTGAGCGTGCTGCTGATCTGCCTGATCGTCTTTATTCCACTAATGGTGATCTTTTCCTCGTTAGCCTTTGAGCTCAATATCGTTTACACGCGCCTGCAGCAGAACGACACCCAGTTTTCCACCGTGGTGGCGAGCCTGTTTGCCCATCTTCCCGGCTGGCTGCGCGCGCTGTTGATCGAGCACGATCTGGATACCGCGACGGAGATCCAGAAAAAGCTCTCTGACGCCGCATTAAGAGGCGGACAGTACCTTGCCGGCAGCGCGTTCCTGATTGGTAAAGGCACCTTTGGCTTCGCCATCAGCTTTGGCGTGATGGTCTATCTGCTGTTCTTCCTGCTGAAAGATGGCCCCTGGCTGATGCGCCAGATCCTCGACAGCCTGCCGCTGTCGGATTTTGCCAAACAGCATCTGTTTGCCAAGTTCGCCGGGGTCGCCAGAGCCACGGTCAAAGGCACGGCGGTGGTGGCGCTGGTGCAAGGTTTTCTGGGCGGGCTCGCCTTCTGGATAGTCGGGATTAACGGCAGCATTCTCTGGGGCGCGCTGATGGCGTTCCTGTCGCTAATCCCGGCGGTCGGCTCGGCCATCATCTGGGTCCCGGCGGCCATCTTCCTCTTCGCCACCCATCAGCTGTGGCAGGGCCTGTTTATCGTCGGGTTCTTTGTGCTGGTGGTCGGGCTGGTGGACAACCTCCTGCGCCCGCTGCTGGTCGGGAAAGACACCAAAATGCCCGACTATCTCATCCTCATCACCACCCTCGGCGGGATGGAAATTTACGGCATCAACGGCTTTGTGATTGGTCCGTTAATTGCCGCCCTGTTTATCGCCTGCTGGAACCTGCTCTCGGGTCGCGATCATGCCGGTAATGCTGAAGAGATTGACGACGCAATTATCGAAGAAGGGAAAAATTCACCTGATTTATGAAGAAGGAATAAGCCGTGCGTATCGCCACTATCACTAACTGGGCATACGGCGCCACGGTCTGTCTGACCCTCGCATCCGGCGTAGCCATGTTGATGGCCTCCAGCGCGGAGAAGGTCGAGCGGCAGGCCGTTGAGCAGCGCTACGTCTTCGATCGGCTCACTGAAGAGGTTGAGACCGACGCCTGGGCGCTCTCCGATCTGGCGCGGTTGTACGTCGTCAAACAGGATCCGGCGGTGGCAGAGGAGTATCGCCAGAAAGCGGCGTCCATGGTCGGGATCGAGCATCGCCTGCAAAAGCTGAAAGACGCGGGTGCCGGTGAGGATGAGCTGGCGCTGCTGCACGAAGGATTGCAGGTGGCCGATGCCCTCCAGGATGAGCAACAGAGCGCCATCGCCAGCGCGGGGCGCGGAGAGCAACCCCAGGCCATCGCGCTGATTTATGGCGAGCGTTACGAGAACGCGCTGGAGCAGGTTCAGAACCAGCTCGACCATTTTCGGCAGATGCTGGACAGGCGTACCGATGCGGCGATTGACGATGCCACGGTAAAATCCCGCGGGCTGCGTACCCTCTCGGAGGTAATGGTCGGCCTGACTGCGCTGATGTTCTTGTTTGTCCTCGGGTTTATCCTCAAACGCAGGGTGCTACGCCCGGTGGTGCGCCTGAGCGACGTGGTCAACCGGCTAGCCTCGCAGGACTATGCGGTCGAAGCGCCGGACTACCGCCAGATCGATGAGATTGGCGATATGGCGCAGGCGATCCGCATCTTCCGCGAGAACGGGCTGGTGCGGCAGCGGCTGGAACAGGAGCGTGATGCCGACTGGGCGATCCGTGAGCTGCTGGCGCGCATGACCCAGCGGCTGCAGGGCTGCGAGTCGGTCGAAGATGTCCTGAACGTGGCGCGGCTGTTCGCGCCCGGCATAGCGCCGGGCATTCCCGGACAGCTCTGGCTGCTCGATCGGGATGCGTGGCAGATGCACTGTGCCGCCGGGTGGCTGGACCCGCAGGGCGAGTCCGCTCCCTTCCACCCGGATCAGTGCTGGGCGGTGCGCCGCGGACAGAGCCATCCGCCGGTGACCGGCGAGCCGGATATCACCTGCTATCACCTGCCGGACGCCTGCGCCAGCCATGCGCTCTGCGTCCCTCTGATTGCTCAGGGCGAGACCATCGGCCTGCTCTCGTTCCAGAACGTCACCCCGGCGATGGCCCCGTCCCGCGCCTATCTGGAGCTGATGGCCGAGGCTCTCGGCCTGGCGCTGGCTAACCAGCGCCTGCGCGACGCCCTGCTGGAGAAAGCCTTGTTCGATCCGCTGACCAATCTGCGCAACCGTCATCATCTGGAGGATGCTCTGCGCACCCAGATGAGCCAGGCGCTGCACACCGGTCAGCCGGTAAGCTGCCTGATGATCGATATTGACCATTTCAAAGCCATTAACGACAAATTCGGTCACGATGCGGGCGATCTGGTGATAAAAAGCGTGGCGACGGTAGTGCAGCGTGCGGTAAGCGATAAGGGGATGGCATTCCGCTACGGCGGGGAGGAATTTCTGGTCCTGCTCCCGGGGGCGGACGAGGCGGCGGCCTTTGCCTGCGCCTCTGAAATCCATACCCACGTCCACAGCCTGGCGCTGCGCTATGAGCTGGCAGAGATTGGCACGGTGGATGTGTCGATCGGTATTGCCAGCTATCCGCAGCACGCCCAGAGCGACACCCTACTGCGCGCCGCCGACGTGGCGCTGTACCGGGCAAAGGAGCTGGGGCGCTCAAGGATTGTCAGTTTCGGGGGGCTGGAGGGGGGGTGATAAGCCAGCCCAGCGGAACGCCTTTTCCGGCCAGGCTGACGTAAAGGAGATCAATTCATTGCCGCCAGAAGTGACAATGCCTGGGGGCTTTTTTGCACAATACGGATCAGCAACGCCGCCTGACGATTAGGTTTTGCCAGGCCTTGTTCCCAGTTCTGATACGTCCTGGTGGCGGTATGTAAATATCTCGCAAACAGCGCCTGGGATAAATTCAAATCACGTCGGATCTCTTTGATTTCATCAGGCGTTAAAGCCGTTTCCTTGCTGACAGCAACGCGGTGCGTACGAAGCGTCCGTTTGCCTTCCTTGTGCTCCTGTAAGGCATCCATACCTTCCATCAGTTCTGAAAAAATGTCTCTGCTCATCATTCCCCCTTGATAACCTCTCCGGCTGTGGGGTTAGCGAGTAGTACCTTCTGAAATTCACGATAAGCGTCATCGGAAAGGTACTCGGCGCGGTATCGTTCAAACGCGGGTAATTCAATAAAGATCGCTTCCATTGCGTCACCTCATCCTGTTCCCTGACTCATTATATACCCAGGTTGGGTATATTTGTATTCAAAAGTATTTCGTATGAACACGGTTACCGCACTGCCCTATACTGGCAGCCGAACCTCATACAGACATCATGGCCATGATAACCATCGAAAAATCCAGCCCGACCTCCGCCGACTCGCAGGCACTTATAGAGCAACTCTCCGCAGAACTGGCGGCGATTACCGGTGACAGCGGTAAACGTCACTTTGATTCACAGGATGTTTCAGGCGCGCGGGCCCTGTGGGCAGTCGCGAAAGATGAAAACGGTCAACACGTCGGCTGTGGCGCGTTGCGTCCCCTTTCGGAAACGACAGCCGAACTCAAACGGATGTTCTCTACCCGGGCTTATCCGGGAACGGGTGCGGCCCTGCTCGCCTGGCTTGAAGAGGCTGCGCGGACGATGGGGTATCGTGAGCTGTGGCTGGAGACGCGAAAAATTAACACCCGCGCCGTGCAGTTCTATCTGAAGCATGGCTATGCGCAGATAGCCAACTATGGCCCCTACGTCGGGCGCGAAGAGGCAATCTGCCTGGCAAAGCGGTTAACGGACCAGGCCTGATTACTCTCCCGCCTGAATCGCGTATCATTGCCCTCCCCTGTTTTCGCTCAAGCCGTTGCTACTCTATGAACCTCAATTACCTCTGTTATTTTCTTCTGGCACTCGCCGCGGCAGGCAGTGCGTTACTGCCCTACCCGTTAGCGATGTGGTTTGTGCTCGCCAGCGTGCTGACGTTCGTTATCTATGGCGCGGATAAAATGGCGGCCCGCAAGGCCTGGCGTCGGGTGCCTGAAGCCACGTTGTTGATCTGCGGATTTGTCGGTGGCTGGCCGGGGGCGATTATCGGCCAGCAGCTGTTTCGTCATAAAACACAGAAACAGCCGTTTAAGACCTGGTTTATGATCAGCGTGATAATTAACGTCGCGCTACTGCTGGCGGCCTGGCGCTTTGGTTTTATAAATTAAATCTCTCCAGCCCGGTTTTTAACTGTTTAATAATATCCGCCGTATTCATGCCCATCTGGGCATGAATAATCGCGCCATCCATTAGCATCATTATCTCAGCGGCGATCTGCTTATCTGAAATACCCAACAACGACGCCATATTTTGTTCGGTTTGGAACTTATGATGGCGGCAAATCTCTTTTATTTCGTCGGCAATATCTTCGGACTCCGCTTCTGCGGTGGCGTTGATAAAGGCACATCCCCGGAAAAGCGGGCTCCCGAACCACTCCTCCAGCGTGCCGGATAACGCCTGAGCTGAGGTTACGCCCTCGCTGAGCTTAAGGCTCAGCGTGGTCGTAAACCAGTTCATCCAGAGTTCATGGCGATAATTCAGGTACGCGAGTATCAGTAAACTTTTGGCGGGAAAATAGCGATAAAAAGTCACTTTCGTCACGCCAGCCTGCTTAATGATTTTATCCACGCCGGTTGCCTTAAACCCGGTGGAATAAAAAAGATCATGCGCAGTTAGCAATATTTTATCTCTGACACTGCTGTTTTTATCATTGCTCATTATTAATTAATCTCCAAAACTGCGACCTAAATTAACCTGTTGACAGGTCTGTCTACCCGGCATAGATTAGCACCAGTAGACAGACCTGTCTACATCACTCAACCCGAGGTTGCCGAAATGAACACACGTCCCCCTTTACCTCCGTTCACCCGTGAAAGTGCCATTGAAAAAGTCAGACTGGCAGAAGATGGCTGGAACAGCCGCGATCCTGCAAAAGTGGCGCTGGCCTATTCCATGGATACTCAATGGCGAAACCGTGCCGAATTTGCGACTAACCGCGAGGAAGCGCAGGCATTTCTGGAGCGTAAGTGGAAGAAAGAGCTTGATTATCGCCTTATCAAAGAGCTTTGGGCGTTTACTGATAACCGGATTGCCGTGCGTTATGCCTATGAATGGCATGATGATTCCGGTAACTGGTACCGTTCATACGGCAATGAAAACTGGGAGTTCGGTGAGGACGGACTGATGACGCGTCGTTTCGCCTGCGTCAACGATATGCCAATCAAAGCATCTGAGCGACTCTACCACTGGCCGCTGGGAAGACGTCCTGACGATCACCCGAGTTTGAGCGATCTTGGACTGTAAGGCATTAAGTAAGAGCGTCGGGTGGCGCTGCGCTTACCCGACCTGCACAATCTCGTAGGCCTGATAAGCGCAGCGCCATCAGGCGGTTTAAGGGAGTGCTACACCTCCAGCCCGGCGCGGAACTGGCCCCATTTCAGCACCGAGTTCACGCCAATCGACAGGAACGGCTCCGGCGGGGTTCTGTTCGGGCCCGGTGAGGCCACCAGGAAATCGATCAGCTCGTTGCGCTCCCCGGCGATCATATCCGCCAGCAGTTTGCCGGTGGCGGTACCCCGGGTGATCCCCAGACCGTTACAGCACAGCGCGCCATAGACGTTTGGCGCCAGCTGGCCGAAGAAACCTTCGTGGTTGTCCGACAGGCAGATGGCCCCGCTCCAGGAGTATTCGAAATCAACCTTGCTCAGCATCGGGAAACGGCGCTCGAACGATTTGCGGTGGGTCTCGATATTGTGCTTCAGCTGTTTTTCACGCGGGCGACCGTCGGGATGGAAGCTAAAGCTGTTGCGCATCAGGATGCGGTTATCCACCGTGCGGCGCACGGTGCTGCCAAACGGATGCGCCGGGATAACGCCCCATACCGGCTTGCCGCCGAGCTGCGCCTGCTCTTCGGCGGTCAGCGAGCGGGTCAGGCTGCCATAGAGGAAGGTCGGCAGCAGGCGACCGCGCAGAAAACCAAAGTGCGCAGCAAAGGCGTTGTTCGCCAGGATCAGCGTGTCGGCGGTAATGCTGCCCTGGTCATGCACCAGCGTCACTTTGTCGCCATAGTCGATAGCGGTAATTGGCGTGTTTTCATACAGGGTAACGTTAGACGGCAGGCTGTCCGCCAGCCCTTTCACCAGCGCCGACGGCTGGAGCAGAATGGTGCCCGGAATGTAGAGCGCCTGCTGGTAGTAAGAAGTACCGATATGGTCCGGCAGATCCTTCCCGGGGATCATCTCCGCGTGGCGGCCAATTTTCTCCAGCCCGCTGCGGTAGGCCTCAAGAATAGCGATCCCCTTCTCTCCCACCGCGGCCTGGTATTTACCGGAATCGCTCATCTGACATTCGATCCCGTGCTCCTTCACGATCTCACGCAGATAGTTCTGCCCAAGGGTGTTGAGCTTGAGGATCAAATTGGCAGTGGTGACGTCACCGATATAGTCCTTCGCCCCGATATCATGCGGGACATCAATGGCGAACCCGGCGTTGCGCCCGGAAGAGCCGTAACCCACGTCCTGCGCCTCAATCAGCACCACTTCATCATCCGGGAAGTTGAGCGCCAGCTGGCGAGCCGCGGCCAGGCCGGTTAAACCGGCACCAACTATCGCCCAGCGGGCATGCTTTTGCCCGACGTGGGTGGGACTCGGGGTGCGCGGTTGACTGGTGTGATACCAACCCGGCAGGGCGTCGTCAGCAGGCAGAGAAGTGATCTTTTGCACGTTGGTTACTCCGGTAAGCTCTGATTATATTCTCGTCACGTCACCGCAGGATCCGGCAACTGATGGGGATCAATGTTAGCCATCATGAGTAAATGAATATGTGATGTATATCTCATGTATACATGAAGTATAAAAATAGTTACGAGAATGATAAAAAAGGCGTGCGAAACCCGGCGCAGCGGGGCGTCAGAAGAAATAACAGAGCGGGAGAATTGGGCCTGTCAGCGGGCGCAGGCAGGCCTTAGATTGATGCGATCAGCGGTTATCGCCCTCCGGGAAGGGGGCGAAGTTGTCGGCTTTAAGACCCTGCGGCGCGATAAAGATCTCCATGTTTTCCCGCGACAGTTCCCAGTGCTCAAACACCAGATCGACCACCGCCTGTTCGTCTCGCGCCTCGATGGCAACGATAAAGGCGTCGTGATGATCGGCGGCCAGCTGTAAACGGCGCTCCATATCCTCATTTTGCGGCCGGAAGAAGGTATGCCCGATGCGACAGTGATCGATCAGCAAGCGACCCAGGCTCGGCTGCAGATAGGGGTTGGCTGCCATCTCGCCCATGATCTCGTGAAAACGGTTGTTCTCCAGCGCCAGCGCCTCGGCATCGCGGGTTTGCACCGCCTTGCGAAAGCGTTTCTGGGTCTCTTTCAGCGCTTTTAACTGCGCCGGTTTGTAGTGCTGCACGGCGAGGCGTCCGGTGGCGGCGTAGATCATCGGCGCTACCAGGAAGAAATTGCGCAGCGTCGAGTGGCTCATCGGGATCACCCGCACGCCGCGTTTTTCCACAATCTCGAGATAACCTTCCCCCGCCAGGCGCTGGAACACTTCACGCACTGGCGTACGGGAGAGACCGTACTGCGCGGTCAGCGCGGCTTCATCCAGCAGCTCGTCCGGATCCAGCTCCATGGTCAGAATATGTCGCTTGAGATCCTCATACAGCGCTACCTTTCCCGTTCTCATTGCCGCCTCCTGAAAATCAACCTGTAATGCTTAACTATGATGTTGCTTAACCTACAGATAAAGATGTGCAACAGCAAAATTATCAGCCACAGCAATCATGCTCTGCGCATCTCACTGGCAGTCTGATAGATCAGCCTCAGGAGGGGCTCCGGATCCCGGTCCGGGGGATGACGCAGGATCTCCCCACGCAGCCAGACAATTTCACTGCCGGCAACCTGGCGAAACGGCGGCAGCCGCCCGGCATTTTTTAGCCACTTCATAATAAAGGCATTTTTCTGCCGGTTTGAGCAGATGCGTCCCTGCTTTCTCGACAGGCCAACCGCCACCAGAAGACAGAAATAGAAATGAATTCTCTCTTCCAGACCGTTAAAAACGGCTTCAGGCGTCGTCTTCAGAGAGATCAATCCACAGGGTCTTCAGCTCGGTGTACTGGTCGAGGGCGAAGACAGATTTATCGCGCCCGCCAAAGCCCGACTGCTTGTAACCGCCAAACGGCGTGGTGGCATCGCCTTCCCCGAAGCAGTTCACCGTCACCGTACCGGCACGAATGGCGCGCGATACGCGAATGGCCCGGTTCAGCCTGCCGGTGTAGACCGATGCGGCCAGACCGTACTCTGTATCGTTGGCCAGCGCGATGGCCTCGGCTTCGGTTTTGAAGGTGGTGACGCACAGCACCGGGCCAAAGATCTCCTCCCGGAACAGCGCGCTCCCGGGGGTTACGCCGTCGATAATGGTCGGCTGGACGTAAGCGCCCTGCTCGGTATCACCGCCCTGCACCATCCGCAGCCCTTCCTGACGGGCGGTGTCGAGATAGCCGCTCACCTTGCTGAAGTGCTCCGTCGAGACCATCGCCCCCAGCCGGTTGTTCGGATCGAGCGGGTTGCCCATCGGCCAGTCGCCGATCTGTTTTGCCATCTCGGCCAGCAGCGCCTCTTTAACACTTTCCTGCACCAGCAGGCGCGAGGTGGCGGAACAGTTCTCGCCCATGTTCCAGAATGCGCCGTTCAGCACGTGGCCGGCCACGGTCGCCAGATCCCCGGCATCGTCAAAGACCACCGCCGGGTTTTTACCGCCGCACTCCAGCACCACCTTCTTGAGGTTGGATTCTGCCGCATAGTGCAGGAAGCGCCGTCCGGTGGCGGTAGAGCCGGTAAAGCTCACCATGTCGATATCCGGGTGCAGGCCGATCGGCTCCCCGACGGCTTTGCCGGTGCCGGTGACGATATTCAGCACCCCCGCCGGAATGCCCGCCTCAAACGCCAGCCCGGCGACCCGCAGCGCGGTGAGCGAGGTCTGCTCCGCCGGTTTGACTATTACTGAGCAGCCCGCCGCCAGCGCCGGGCCGATTTTCCAGGCCAGCATCAGCAGCGGAAAGTTCCATGGCAGGACGCAGCCCACCACGCCAATCGGCTCGCGTACCACCAGCGCCATCGCGCCGTTACCCACCGGGGCGGTATGGTCGTAGAGTTTGTCGATGGCTTCCGCGTGCCACTTCAGCACGTGGATGGTTTCCGGCACGTCTACCGCCAGGCATTCGCTGACTGGTTTACCGCTGTCGAGGCTCTCCAGCACCGCCAGCTGGTCGATCTCCTGCTCCATCAGCGCCGCCAGTTTCAGCAGCACCGCTTTGCGTTCGCCCGGTGCCCGTTTGCTCCAGCTTCCGGCCTCGAACGCGCTGCGTGCCCCCTCCACCGCCGCGTTGACGTCGGTGACATCGCAGGCGGCGATATGGCCGATGGTCTCGCCGGTGGCCGGGTTAGTGGTCGGCAGCGTTTTGCCGGATTGCGCGGCCACGAAGCGTCCGTTGATAAAGGCCTGGCTCGCCAGGGAGAGTTCCCGGGCGATAGCCGTTACGTCGTCCAGGGTGTGCAGCTGACTCATATCGCCTCCTTACAGCGCCGCAGCGACGTTGCGTTTTACATCGGCAATCACCGCTTTCAGCTGCGCTTTCTCTTCTTCATTCAGATCCTGCAGCGGGGCACGCACCGTGCCGGAGGTCAGGCCGTTCAGCTCGCAGCCGTAACGGATGGACTGTACGAACTTGCCGCCGTCGAGGAAGTTCATCAGCGGCATCATCGCGGCCATGATCTTGCGGCCTTTGGCGAAGTCTTTCTCCACCACGCAGGCCTCATACAGCGCCACGTGCTCACGCGGAATAAAGTTGGAACCGGCGCAGACCCAGCTTTGCGCGCCCCAGGCGAAGAACTCAAGGGCCTGATCGTCCCACCCGCAGGAGAGTGCGATATTCGGGAATTTACAGGCCAGCAGGTGCAGGTTATTGAAATCGCCGGAGCTCTCTTTGATGGCGACCACGTTCGACGAGCGGCTCACTTCGCGGAAGTAGGTTTCGCCCATGGTGATGCCCATGCGGCCCGGGTAGTTGTAGAGCATGATCGGCAGCTGGGCGGCTTTGTCCACGGTCAGCGCGTGATGGGCATTTTCCAGCTCGGTCGGCAGGGCGTACGGCGGCGACGTGACCAGAATGGCGTCGGCTTTGGCCTCACGCGCATGTTTGGCGTAGTCCACCGCGTCTTCGGTGCGGATAGCACCGGTGCCGACAATCAGCGGCAGGCGGGTGCCAATCACCTGGCGGGCGTGTTCCACCAGCGCTTTACGCTCTTCCGGGCTCTGGGCGTAGTATTCACCGGTGGAGCCACCGATGATGATGCCGTGCACACGGGCCTCGATCAGCGACTCCAGCACATCGGAAAAGCGTGCAAAATCAATGCTGCCATCGGCTGCGTAAGGGGTAATTGCCGGGGTGTAGATACCTTCAAATGTCAACACGATAACCTCCAGGGGGAATTCACGACCATCACAGTCTGCTACGCAAGCCTGATGCACTGCGTTTGTTAAAAATTTGCACAGGGGGAGGTAAAAGGTCAACGAGTGAATATTTTTTGTATACATAAAAAATACAATATAAATACGCCACAGCAGGAGATTCCTACGATCGTTAAAAAAATACACCATAAAAATCAAATAAATATAATGATTATTTTTCGGTAGTAATTTTCTATATGATTTCAGATAGCGATCACATTCCCGAATTATCACCCTCTGAGACGTATTTACAGCGCCTTTCCGGCGGCATAGTTTTAATGCGGTAGTTAACCAGAATTTAACAAAGCGGCACGCCGGAACGCCGGATTGTGACCAAAATGTAAACAGAGGTACAGGGTATGCCCCATAAGAAAGCGACACTCATCGGCCTGATCGCCATCCTGCTCTGGAGCGCGATTGTCGGCCTGATTAAAAGCGTGAGCGAAGGCTTTGGCCCGGTGGGCGGGGCGGCACTGATCTACACCTGCAGCGCAGTGCTGCTGCTGTTTACTCTTGGCTTTCCGAAGATCCAAAAATTCCCGGTGAGCTACCTCATCCTCGGCAGCGTGCTGTTCGTCTGCTATGAGCTGTGCCTGTCGCTGTCGCTGGGCTTTACCCATTCAGGGCGGCAG
Organism: Leclercia sp.; assembly: GCF_036780805.1. NCBI lineage: Bacteria > Pseudomonadati > Pseudomonadota > Gammaproteobacteria > Enterobacterales > Enterobacteriaceae > Leclercia > Leclercia sp. The sequence goes on from NZ_DAIQCE010000002.1 coordinate 391,170, forward strand.
GCGATTGAAGTGGGGATGGTGAATTACCTCTGGCCGAGCATGACCATTTTACTGGCGGTGATCGTTAACCGGCAGAAAACCAGCCCGTTAATTATTCCTGGGGTGATTTTAGCCATCGTCGGGATAGGTCGGGTATTAGGCGGCGACGGCGGATTTTCGCTGACGGAGATGATGAATAACGTCATGAGTAATCCGTTAAGTTACGGGCTGGCATTCAGCGGCGCGGTGATCTGGGCGATTTATTGCGTGGTCACCCAGCGTATCGCTAAGGGAAATAACGGGATTACGTTGTTCTTTATCTTAACGGCGCTGACGCTGTGGGTGAAATATCTCACCTCGCCCCAGCCGGAATTTAATCTGTCGTGGCATACGTGGATTAGCCTGATGCTGGCGGCGATGGCGATGGGCTTTGGCTATGCCGCCTGGAACGTCGGGATCCTGCACGGCAACGTCACGGTGCTGGCGGCGGCGTCCTACTTTATACCGATTATCTCGGCGGTGCTGGCGGCCTTTATGCTGGACTCGCACCTGACTCTGGCCTTCTGGCAGGGAACGGCGATGGTCAGCCTGGGCTCGCTGATCTGCTGGTGGTCGACGCGCACGGTGGCCGTAAAACGATTATCTGACGAAGCGTCTTAAAAATAACAAACACAGTAACAACATAATAAATATAAATAACATCTTATCCGACCATCCTGCAGCGGAGGAGTATTTGCCATGAATTACGCGAAATAACGCACGCTCTTATTTAACGCTTGAACCTTCTTAGACCTATATTTATTCCGTAATCGATGATTAATGGAAAGCGGTTTCGCTCGGCCTGAATAAGCATCCATCGCTATTCATGTTTATTCCTGGCTGTTACCCATTAATTCAACGATATCGGGGAAAGACAGGAGTTACCATGTCAAATACCGTTTCTGTTGAAGATGTACCCCTCAACCGCTTTCACCGTCTGCTGACCGTGCGCTCCGGTGGCGGCTCCTTCGTGGATGGCTATGTGCTGAGCATTATCGGCATCGCCATGATGAAGGTCTCTCCGGCCCTGGGGCTGACCGCCTTCTGGGAAGGGCTGATTGCCGCCTCGGCGCTGATCGGCATCTTCTTTGGCGGCTTTATCGGCGGCGCCCTCACCGACCGGCTGGGCAGAAAGATGCTCTATTTCGTTGGCCCGACGCTGTTTGTGGTCTGCTCCGTGGCGCAGTACTGGGTGCAGAGCGGCGAGATGCTGTTTGCCCTGCGCTTTTTAAACGGCGTGGCGGTGGGCATTGAGTACCCGGTGGCGACCGCCTTCCTGGTAGAGTTTCTGCCGAAGAAAAACCGCGGGCCATGCCTGGCGACCCTCACCATTCTCTGGTTTGCCGGTGCCGCCGCAGCCTATATGTTCGGCGAAGCGCTGCTGCACTTTGGCGGCCCGGACGCCTGGCGTTTGACCCTGGCGAGCACTGCGGTGATTGGCGTGCTGCTGTTCCTGGTGCGTCTCGGCACCCCGGAATCCCCGCGCTGGCTGATCAGCAAAGGCCGCCACGCTGAAGCCGAAGCGATCATTCGCAAGGTGTATGGCCCCGACTTTGGCCTGGACAATCTGCCGGAGCAGGCGGAAAGCAAAAACCTCTCCTTCTTCAACCTGCTGCACTCGGGTTACGGCAAACGCATGGCGTTCGTGACCATCTTCTGGACCTGCTCGGTGATCCCGGTCTTCGCGGTGTATGCCTTTGCGCCGAAAGTGCTGGATGCCCTGCACCTGAGCGGCAAATGGGCCTCCTACGGTTCCGTCGCCATCACCCTGCTGTTCGTGGTCGGTTGCATTATCGCTACACGCCTGGTGAACACCCTGGGACGCCGCAAGCTGCTGCTGCAAAGCTTCCTCTGGTCGGGGCTGGCGCTGCTGCTGCTGGGCCTGCTGCGGGATGGGCCGTCGATGATCATTCTGCTGATGTTTGGGGCCTACGCGCTGTTTATCGGCGGGGCTCAGGTGCTGCAGCTGGTCTATCCGAACGAGATTTTCCCGACGGAGATCCGTGCCGGTGCGGTGGGCGTGGGGACTTCGCTGTCGCGGATTGGCGCGGCGGTCGGGACCTGGCTGGTGCCCGCCTCGCTGCAGAGTCTGGGGATCGGCACGACCATGTATATCGCCGCGGCGATCACCTTTGTGGGCCTGGCGGTCTCCTGGTGGCTGGCACCGGAAACCAATGCCCGCAGCCTTGCTGATGCGGCCTCGCTGGATGACACCCCGTCACAGAAAGCGAGGGTGCCGGGGGCGATGGCGAAGCGTCATATGCTGTAGCAAGCTGTTTTGCCGGGTGGCGCTGCGCTTACCCGGCCTACCAAATCCTGCACTATCTTTGCCGGGTGGCGCTGCGCTTACCCGGCCTACAAGACCCGTAGGCCCGTGCAAGCGCAGCGCCGCCGGGCGATGTCAGTTACTCTTTCACTAACTTTTCCACTTCCCTGCGCCGCTTTCTGAACGAGCTGGGGGTTTCACCGTACTGTTTACGAAACCAGGCGATCAGGTGCGAGGCATCCGCAAAACCGGTGGCGGTGGCGATGGCGTTAATGCTGTTGCTGGAGTCAGCCATCAGCTTGCGCGCCTGCTCCAGGCGCATCCGCCGCCAGTACACCGCCGCCGAGTGGCCGGTACACTGGGTAAAGATCAGGTTGAGCTGGCGGAAGGTCACGCCCGCAAATTCCGCCACCTCCGCCAGCGGCACCGGCGAGTCGAGATGGTGCTTCATAAACTCAATCACCCGGGTGACCAGCGGATTCTCGTAGACGTCGGGTTCGCCGAGAGGCGCTTTATGCTTCGCTTTCGGCGCGGGCTTCTCATCCACCAGCAGATATTTCAGCACTTTTTGCGAGCGCACCAGCCCGCAGTGCTGGCGGATCAGATCCGCCGCCAGGTCAATCGCCGTCCCGCCCGGGCAGGAGATAATCCCGCCGTCTTTGATGTAGGTTTTATCGATCACCGGAATGGCTTTCGGGAAGCGCAACCGGAACTCATCCCGGGTGGTGAAGTGGATCGCGCAGTGGCGCCCGTCCAGCAGCCCGGCGTTACCGGCCACAAAAGCCCCGCTGCACAGGGTGATGATCGGGATATTGCGGGCATGCAGGTCCCGCAGAGCCTGCAACAGCCACTCCGGCGACTGGCGGGTCTCTTCCAGTAGCCCGCCCGCCACCACGAAGTAATCCCACTCTTTTGAGAAGTCGAGCGTTGCCGTGGGCGATACCGGCAGGCCGCAGCTGGCGGTAATCGGCTGGTCATCGCAGGTCATCCACTCCCAGCGGCAAAAAATCTGCCGGCTGGAGAAGGACTCGTCCGCCGCAAAGCGCAGAGACTCCACCAGCCCCGCCACCGAGGCCAGCGTAAAGTGCTTCATCAGCAGAAAACCGATCGTCAGATCGGGCTTCGGCTCGCGGTGGCTGTCAGGCCCTTTCGTTGGAGGCATCGTCATCAGGCTCCTGCAATCCGCCCAGCTTGCTCAGCAGACGCTTCAGATCGGCAATATCCTGGCTATTCAGATCGGCGGCGATCAGTTTCTCGGCGCGTTTGGCCTGCTCGATCATCCGGGCCAGCATCGCCTCGCCCTCAGCCGTCATCGACACCAGCTTGCGGCGGCGGTTAGCGGGATCGGTCTGCACCGTCAATAACCCGCTTTTGGTCATCCGGTCGATCACATAGGTGCCGGTGGCTTTATCAAACCCGGCGCGGTTCCCCAGCGTTTGCTGGTCGCAGGTGGTTTCTTCCGCCAGCACTACCAGTATGGCGTACTGCACGGCAGATAACCCGGTATCGACGCACTGACTCCAGCAGGTGGTAGAGTGCTGCCCTGCGCGACGCATCAGGTGCATTAATGAACAATCGCCGTGCGGCCACAGGGGCGCGGCAAGGATTAAGTCGCGATTTTCTGCCATCGACTCTCTTGACTCCTGAAAACGACAAACATATAGTTCGAGCACAAACAGTTTGAACTCAAACTATACATGAAAGAATACCTTCAGAGAACCCGCATGAAGCTTGTTGTAGGCATGAATGGCGCTGCAATTGGCGTTCGTTTACTGGCCGCGTTGAAAGATCGGGATGTCAAAACGCATCTGATCGTTTCCAAATGGGCGCGCGCCACCATTCAACTGGAAACGCCCTATAGTGTACAGGAGGTTATCGCGCTCGCCTCGAAGACTTACAGCGAGCATGACCAGGCGGCAGCCATCTCCAGCGGCTCGTTTCGCGTTGACGGCATGATCGTGGTGCTGGCTTAAGGAGAGCCTGATGAACTATTACGGTGATTTACGCAGTTATATCGATGCCCTCGACGCGATGGGCGACATCATGCACGTGACCCGCGAAGTAGACGGTGATTTTGAGCCGAGCGCCATTACCCGCCGCAGCTATGAGATCCAGTCCCCTGCCCCGCTGTTCCACAAGGTGGCTGGCGTGGCTCCCGGTTTCCGCCTGTTCGGTGCCCCGGCCAGCCTCTCTTCCCGCAGCGAAATGCCTTATGCCCGCGTGGCGATGTCGCTCGGCCTCGCGCCGGAGTCGACAGGGCCACAGATCGTCGAAGCGCTGTCGGCGGCCCGCCATCAGCCCGGCATTCCGCCGGTGCGGGTAGCGTCTGCCGATGCCCTGTGTCATCAGAATATCCTGCGTGGTGAAGACGCCAGCCTCGATCGCTTCCCGATCCCCTTCGCCCACGACAAGGACGGCGGTCGCTACGCCAACACCTGGGGTACGCTGATCGTGAAGACGCCGGATGGCAAATGGGTGAACTGGTCTATCGCCCGCGTGATGAAAGTCGACGGTAAGCGGATGGTGGGGCTGATTGTGCCGAGCCAGCATATCGGCCAGATCTGGACCGAATGGGTTAAGCTCGGCCAGCCGATGCCCTACGCCCTGGTGCAGGGCCCGGCTCCGGCGATCTCCTGTGTTTCCGGCATTCCGATCCCGGCCCACGCCGACGAGGCGGATTATATCGGTACCCTGGCGGGCGAGCCGGTGCCAGTGGTGAAAGCGGTCAGTATCGATCTGGATGTGCCTGCCACGGCAGAGATCGTCATTGAAGGCCATGTCTCTATCGAACGCGACTGCCAGGAAGGGCCCTACGGCGAATACGGCGGCTATCTTGGCGAGGGCTCGTCTGCCCAGCCGACCTTTCACGTCGAGACCATTACCCACCGGGACGATCCGATCTGGCCGATGTCGATCACCGGCCGTCCGACCGACGAGTCGCACACCCTGTGGGCGATGGGGCTGGCCGCCGATGCCCTGACGTATCTGCGTGAAGCGGAGCTGCCGATTGTCACCGCCTGGATCCCGGAAGACTCTACCGTCCACTGGCTGCTGGTGGTGGTGCCGCAAAACTGGCGCGAGCTGCTGCCGGGCGTCACCAGTGAAGCACTGGCCCAGCGCATTGGCGACGTGCTGTTTAAGACCGATGCGATGGTGTTTATTCCGAAGGTCTACGTGGTGGATGATGATTTTGACCCGACCAATCTGCGCGAAGTGGTGTGGGTATTGTCGACCCGCGTGCACCCGGTTGGCCGCCGCGTGGTGTTTGACGATCAGCGCGTGATCCGCCTGCCGCAGTGCTATGAAGAAGAAGAGTATGTCGCAGGGAAAGGGGCGAAAGTGGTGTTTGATACCCTGCAGACCACCCGCCATCTGCATGCCTCGTTCGAGCAGGGCTACCCGGAAGCAGTGCGCCAGCGCGTGCTGGAAAACGAGTAAAGCCGTATGAGCCGGTTACCCCTGAGAAGGGGTAACCGCATCGTCAGAAGAGATTAATGCAGAATGGCTTTAAGGCGCTGCAGCTTAATCAAATCCATCAGCGATCGCTGGTGGAAAGGTTTTACCCCGGCGATATGACAGGTGGACAGATAGCTATCCAGCGCATCCCGGGCGGCAACTTTCAGCGCTTTCACATCGCTCGCCATAAAGCGGGCTTCACTTCTGGTATGCAGAAATACGCCACGAAACATATCAATCACGGGATCGTAGGTCACACGCGCTTTGTGTCCGTCGATAAAGAGGGTATTTGAGCGGCTCATCCTTGAGAATTATCCTAATCAACTTAACTGGTGTGGATATTACGCCTCAAAAATCAAATTAAAAAGCTGTTTTGAAATTAAAAAAATTTTGAATACGGCTGAGATGCGGGCTCTGCCAGACGTCCTGCCATTTCACACTTATCACCCCGCCTCATCACCGCATTCACGATTTAAGAATAATCCCGCTCCCATCGCCGTCTATGCTTAACGTTTAAAAAACAGACGACACAGTCGCACCCTCTTTCTTTTTTATCCCCTTTAAACACCGGAGGCTTGGCATGAGCAACCAAGGCGAATACCCTGAAGACGGACAGCAACACGATTTCAGCCTGTCCCGACGGGATCTGATAAAAGTCAGTGCCGCCGCCGCGGCAACTGCGGCAGTTTACCCTTGTGGCGCACTGGCCGAGGGCGAACCCGCCGTCACGCCCCCGCCGGAGATCCTGCCCCTGACGCTGCGCGTGAACGGTAAAAGTCAGCAACTTGAGGTCGATACGCGCACCACCCTGTTGGACGCGCTGCGTGAAAATTTACACCTTACCGGCACCAAAAAAGGCTGCGACCACGGGCAGTGCGGGGCCTGTACCGTACTGGTGGATGGCCGCCGGATTAATGCCTGCCTGACGCTGGCGATCATGCATCAGGATGCTGAGATCACCACCATCGAAGGGCTGGGTACGCCCGACAATCTGCACCCCATGCAGGCGGCATTTATCAAACACGACGGTTTCCAGTGCGGCTACTGTACATCGGGGCAGATCTGTTCTTCTGTCGCGGTACTGAAAGAGATTGAGGCAGGCATTCCCAGCCACGTGACGCTCGATCTGGTTTCCCCTCCGGAAATGACTGCGGATGAAATCCGGGAACGCATGAGCGGCAATATCTGTCGCTGCGGCGCGTACGCCAACATTCTGGACGCCATCGAAGACGCCGCAGGGGAGCTTAAATCATGAAAGCCTTTACTTACGAACGGGTAAAAACGCCGGCCGAGGCCGCTGCCAGCGCCCGAGATAAACGCGGCGCAAAATTTATCGCCGGTGGTACCAATCTGCTCGATCTGATGAAGCTGGAAATTGAGACCCCCACCCATCTGATCGACGTCAACGGTCTTGGCCTCGACACCATTGACGCCACCGACGAGGGCGGACTGCGCATCGGCGCCCTGGTGCGTAATACCGACCTGGCTGCCGATGAACGCGTGCGCCGTGACTATGCCGTACTTTCCCGGGCGCTGCTTGCCGGGGCCTCTGGTCAGCTGCGCAACCAGGCCACCACGGCAGGTAATTTGCTGCAACGTACGCGCTGCCCCTATTTTTACGACACCAACCAGCCCTGCAATAAACGTCTGCCCGGCAGCGGCTGCGCCGCGCTGGAAGGCTTTAGCCGTCAGCACGCGGTCGTCGGCGGCAGCGAGGCTTGTATCGCCACGCATCCCGGCGACATGCCTGTCGCGATGCGGCTGCTGGATGCAGTAGTGGAAACCCTTTCTGCCGACGGCCAGGCGCGCAAAATCCCGCTGGCCGACTTTTATCGCGCCCCGGGGAAAACGCCCCATCTCGAAACCGTCCTGACGCCAGGAGAGCTGATTACTGCTGTCACCCTGCCGCCACCCGTGGGCGGGCAGCATATCTACCGTAAAATCCGCGATCGCGCCTCCTACGCCTTTGCGCTGGTTTCGGTTGCTGCGATTGTCCAGCCAGACGGCAGCGGACGCGTCGCGCTCGGCGGCGTCGCCCACAAACCCTGGCGGGTTGAACAGGCCGATGCGCAGCTCCCCCAGGGGGCGCAGGCGGTCTATAACGCGTTGTTTGCCGACGCGCACCCGACGCCTGAAAACGCGTTCAAATTAACGCTGGCGAAGCGCACGCTTGCCTCCGTGCTGACAGAAGCGAGGGCCCCGGTATGAAATTCGATAAACCCGCAGGCGACAACCCAATCGATCGGTTGAAGGTGGTCGGTCAGCCCCGGGATCGTATTGACGGTCCCTTAAAAACCACCGGCATGGCGCACTATGCCTACGAGTGGCATGACACCGCGCCGGACGCAGCCTATGGCTATGTGGTCGGATCGGCAATCGCCAAAGGTGAGATCGCGGCTATCGACACCCAGGCCGCGAAAAACGCGCCGGGTGTATTAACGGTGATCACAGCCAGTAGCGCGAACGCGCTCGGCAAAGGCGAGAGAAACGCGGCCACTTTATTGGGCGGGCCGAAGATAGAGCACTACCATCAGGCGGTTGCGCTGGTGGTGGCAGAGACCTTTGAGCAGGCCCGGGCGGCGGCGTCGCTGGTGCAGGTGAGCTACCGGCGTGAAAAAGGATCGTACTCACTGGAGGATGAAAAACCCGCCGTCAGCCAGCCTCCCGAGGATACGCCGGATAAAAACACCGGCGATTTTGAATCTGCCTTTTCTGCCGCCGCGGTGAAGCTGGATGCGACCTACACCACGCCCGACCAGAGCCATATGGCGATGGAGCCCCATGCCTCGATGGCCGTCTGGGAGGGTGACAAAGTAACCCTCTGGACGTCGAACCAGATGGTGGCCTGGTGTCGTACCGATCTGGCGGCGACCCTGAAGATCCCGGAGGAAAACGTGCGCGTCATCTCGCCCTATATCGGCGGCGGCTTTGGCGGCAAGCTGTTCCTGCGAAGCGATGCCCTGCTGGCCGCGCTGGCCGCCCGCGCCGTGAAGCGCCCGGTTAAGGTGATGCTGTCGCGACCGACAATCCCCAATAACACCACCCACCGTCCGGCCACCATTCAACATATCCGTATCGGGACTGACACCGCCGGGAAAATTACCGCCATTGCCCATGACAGCTGGTCCGGCAATCTTCCCGGCGGCACGCCGGAGACGGCGGTTCAGCAGACGGAATTGCTCTACGCGGGTGCCAATCGCCATACCGGCCTGCGGCTGGCAAAACTGGATCTGCCGGAGGGCAACGCCATGCGTGCCCCTGGCGAAGCGCCGGGTTTGATGGCGCTGGAGATCGCCATCGACGAGATGGCGGAAAAAGCGGGCGTCGATCCGGTTGAATTCCGCATCCTCAATGACACCCAGGTCGATCCGGCCGATCCCAGCCGGCCTTTTTCCCGTCGTCAGCTTATCGAGTGCCTGCGTACCGGGGCCGAGGCGTTCGGCTGGAAACAGCGCAACGCAACGCCCGGACAGGTCCGCGACGGTCGCTGGCTGGTGGGCATCGGCATGGCGGCCGGTTTTCGCAATAATCTGTTAGAAAAATCCGCCGCGCGCGTGCATCTCGATGCCGCCGGAAACCTGACGGTCGAAACCGACATGACCGACATCGGCACCGGGAGCTACACCATCATTGCCCAGACGGCGGCAGAGATGCTGGGCGTGCCGCTGGAGAAAGTGACGGTTCATCTCGGTGATTCGAGCTTCCCGGTATCCGCCGGTTCTGGCGGCCAGTGGGGCGCGAACACCTCCACCTCGGGAGTGTACGCCGCCTGCGTGAAGTTGCGCGAAGCCATAGCCACGAAGCTGGGTTTTGATCCTGACCAGGCGCAGTTCAGCGACGGCAAGATCGCCAATGACACCCGCAGCGCGGACATCTCCGAGGCCGCCGCCAGCGGCACGCTGACGGCCGAAGACGGTATTGAATTCGGCGATCTGGATAAGCAGTACCAGCAGTCGACCTTTGCTGGCCATTTTATCGAGGTGGGCGTGGATAGCGCGACCGGGGAAGTGCGGGTCCGTCGGATGCTCGCGGTATGCGCGGCCGGACGCATCCTTAACCCGAAAACGGCACGCAGCCAGGTTATCGGCGCGATGACCATGGGGCTGGGCGCGGCGCTGATGGAAGAGCTGGCGGTGGATACCCGGCTGGGCTATTTCGTCAATCACGATATGGCGGGATATGAAGTGCCGGTTCATGCCGATATTCCCGAACAGAAGGTGATTTTCCTTGATGATACCGACCCCATCTCCTCCCCGATGAAAGCCAAAGGCGTGGGCGAGCTGGGCTTATGCGGCGTGGGCGCTGCTATTGCCAATGCGGTGTATAACGCAACGGGGGTGCGGGTCCGGGACTATCCCATCACCCTGGATAAGCTGATCGGCGACCTGCCGGACGTGGTTTAAGGAGGAACAATGCCCCAACTTCTTAATCTGGCGGACGATCTGCGCCAAACGCCGGAACGGGCCTTTCTGACTGACGACAGCCAGGAGATATTGCGCTTCGCGGTAGAGGCACTGATGTCCGGCAAAGCGGCAGCGCTGGTGATGCTGACGGAGATACGCGGCGGCGCGGCGCGATCCCTGGGGGCACAGATGGTGGTGCGCGAGGATGGCCAGTACTGTGGTTTTGTCTCCGGGGGCTGCGTCGAAGCGGCGGCGGCATTTGAGGCGCTGGACGTCATCGCGACAGGACAGGATCGCGAGGTGCGTTATGGTCAGGGCTCGCCCTGGTTCGACATTGTCCTCCCCTGTGGGGGTGGGATCACGCTGTCTATCCATAAGCTGCGTTCGGCGCAGCCGCTGCTGGCGGTGTTGAACCGCCTCGAGCAGCGGCTGCCCGCGGGGTTGCGCTACACGCCGCAGACCCGGACGCTCACCTTCATGCCTGCGCCTGTATTAACCCGCTGGCATAACAACGGGATCGAGACAGGCTTCCATCCCTGCGTGCGGGTGCTGATCCACGGAGGCTCCATCGAAGCGCAGGCGACGGCAGAGCTGGCGGCGGCGGCAGGATATGACATTTGTCACTTCGATCCCTGCTCGGGTAATCCTGCTTCGCAGATTGATACTGACACGGCGGTGATCCTCCTGTGGCACGATCTTCACCGGGAAATGCCCGTCCTGCAGGCCGCCCGCGACGCGAAGCCGTTTTACATCGGCGCGCTGGGCAGCCAGCGAACGCACATGCAGCGGCGGCAAAAGCTCAGTGAACTGGGGTGGCGGGAGGACGAGATAGACCGCATCAAAGCGCCCATCGGCATCTTCCCGAAAGCAAGGGATGCGCGCACCCTCGCCCTGTCTGTTCTGGCAGACGTGGCTGCCGCGCGTTTGCGTCAGGACCAGGGTTAATGTCCTGGCCGGTTGTGATTATTCTCGCCGCCGGACGCGGCGAACGCTTTCTCGCCTCGGGCGGGAAAACCCATAAGCTGGAGGCGCTGTTGGGCGGGAAATCTGTTGTGGCGCATGTGATTCAGGCGGTAGAAACGGCGGGACTTCCGTGGCATCTCGTGAGGCCCGAGGGCGGTACGGGTGGCATGGGGGAGTCGATTTCGCTGGGGGTAGAGGCTACTGCTGAGGCGTCGGGTTGGTTGATTTTGCCTGCCGATTTACCACTGATCCAACCCGCTTCTTTGCTGAGTGTCGCTGAAGCGCTGAGGGATAAAGGGATTGTGGTTCCTCACTACCGGCAACAGGCGGGGCACCCGGTGGGGTTTCGGCGGGAATATGGCGAGGCGTTGCTGGCGCTGGCTGGGGATACCGGGGCGCGGGAGATTGTGAGGGGCGCGCGACGGATGGGGGATGTGGGGGATGTTTGGCTTGAGGATAGTGGAATTGTGTTTGATGTTGATACGGTAGAGGATTTGGAGAGGGCGCAGGGGCGCTTTTCATTGCGTCGCTAATATCACCATTACTTCAGACGCCGTGCAAACCTTCCTGGAGCTCCAGGCCCCCTCGCTGGCGCGATCGACTAAGAACATATGTTCATTAATCCTTAACTGGAGTACAGCAGAGATCTGCAAATCTACTGATACTCAGTATTAATGAATACCATTCATAGTCCCTATCCTTCCCTCTCTGATTATCTGAGAGCACAAACCCGTTAACATGCTTTATCTCTTCATATCCTACGGATCATCATGCTTAATCAACAGGCACGTACACAGTCGGCTACCGCTAAAAAAATCGGCCTGTCGTTTTTACTCATTCTCAGCGCCCTAATGGCTGTTACCTCCTTATCAACCGACATCTATCTTCCCGCCATGCCCGTCATGGCGAAAGATTTACAGGGTGATGCTGAGCTGACAATCACAGGGTTTCTTATCGGCTTTTGCATTGCACAACTGATTTGGGGACCGATTAGCGATCGTTATGGGCGTCGACTGCCGCTGTTTATCGGTTTAGGTCTATTCATCGTCGGCTCGGTGGGCTGCGCGTTATCAACGGATATCGTGCAAATTGTCTTCTGGCGCGTTTTTCAGGCGTTAGGTGCCTGTACCGGCCCGATGCTGGCACGAGCAATGATCCGTGACCTGTTTAGCCGCACCCGTGCTGCACAAATGCTTTCGACTCTGATGATCATTATGGCCATCGCGCCGATTGCCGGGCCCCTGATAGGGGGGCAGATGATTAAAGTCACCTCGTGGCATGCCATTTTCTGGCTGCTGGCGATTATCGGAATATTAATGCTGATGTCTTTATTCTGGTTACCAGAAACATTACCTGCTGAAAAACGCTCGCAAGCTTCCGTAACCAGAGCTTTTCACAACTACTATGCCTTGCTCACCAACGCCAGATACATGCGGTTTACTCTGTGCCTGACGTTCTACTACGTTGCAGCCTACGCCTTTATCACCGGTTCCCCGTTTGTGTACATCACGTACTTCGGCGTTGACCCGCAGCATTACGGTTGGCTGTTTGCAGTAAACATTGTTGGACTGATGGCCGTGAGCATGGTCAACAGACGTCTTGTTCACCGCTATCCACTGGAAGCGTTGCTCAGGAATGCCGTATTCGTCGCCGCTATTGCCGCAATAGTGCTGGCGGTCACCACCGGCCTGGGTGTGGGTGGAATTACCGTGATTGTCGGCGCTGTGTTCGTGTTCTTCTCTATGAATGGCATCATCGCGGCGACATCCACGGCTTGCGCACTAGACGCAGTGCCTAATGTGGCTGGCTCCGCGTCGGCACTAATGGGCGCGTTACAATACGGCAGCGGCATCATCTCTTCACTGCTTCTTGCCCTGTTCAGTGATGGCACACCATGGACGATGGGCTGGATAATTGCGTTGTTTACAGCAGCCAGCGCCCTGATGGCACTGACCGTTCAGATAAAAAAATAAAACGTCGTTATTGATGCCAGACGACACTTTCGTCCAGAGATACCCGCCCTTCCCTGTAACTCAGGGAGGGATGCGTTTTATCTGGGATCCCAAAAGAAATACCGTAAAGCAGCCTGAAACCTTCAGGAACATTCAATAGCCTACGCACCGTTTGGGCAAAATAACTCAGCACTGCCTGTGGAACGCATGCGTAACCTCGAGCTGCCAGAGAAAGCAGGAATGTCTGGGCATACATACCGGCGTCCGAGGCTACGCGAACGTTGTCCCCTACAGCAGGAATAAACAGCAGGGCAACATGAGGCGCGCCGAAAAATCTCACATTACGCTCGACCACTTCTGAGCGACTTAAGCTATCCCCCCGCGCAACGCCCAGTGCCTGATAGTACGAGCGCCCCTGCTCCGAAGCCCGTTGCCTGAATGGCTCGGGATAAGCTTCTTTATCAAACGTAAAATCAAGACTGTAGTTCCCCGCTCTCAGATCTTCCGTCAGCGCATCGCTTAGTTCACGAAGCTTCTCTCCTGCGACAATATGCAGGGACCAGGGTTGAGTGTTGCAGTTGGATGGTGCGCATTGCGCTTCGAGCAAAATGTCTTTGAGGATATCGCCCCCGCAGGAAGTCAGAATGCAGTGTTCGGGCCAGCTGAGAACTTTACCGGTCACGTCAGGGTTGATCCTCTCTTCAAACCGGATAATCGTCCGCATTCATGAGTCTGCCAAATAAGGGCAATCAGGGGCGCTAAATAATTGCCGCTGACAACTCAGATATGATTGAGCGGCAAACATAACAGAGGATGTAATCTTGAAGACAATCTTAAAAACGCTGGCCATCTGCGTGATGGCGGGTGGCCTGATGGCTCAGTCGGTATACGCCGAGCCGCTGGTCATTCAGGAACAGGGAAGCTTTTCTGCTGGTGGCACCATCATTACCGCACCAGGAACATTTGACGCGGAAAAGCCGCTGGATTCAGCTGGCCAAACCTGGCATGGCGATCATGCCTCAGTGTTCTACCAAATCCCGGAAAATCCGCATAAATATCCTATCGTCATGCTGCACGGCGCAGGTCAGTTCTCCCGTACCTGGGAAAGCACGCCGGATGGTCGCGAAGGGTTCCAGAACATCTTCCTTCGTCGCGGGTTCTCAACCTATCTTGTCGATCAGCCGCGTCGGGGTAGCGCCGGGCGCACGACGGTAGAAGGTACTGTTACGCCTAAACCGGATGAACAGATGTGGTTCAATCAGTTCCGCGTTGGCGTGTGGCCAGAGTATTTTAAGGGCGTTCAGTTCTCTCACGACAAAGAAGCACTGAATCAGTATTTCCGTCAGATGACCCCAAATACCGGGCCGTTTGATATCAATGTCATCTCTGATGCGATGTCCGCAGTAGTGGATAAATCCGGCCCCGCTATCCTCTTCACCCACTCTCAGGGTGGCGGACCAGGCTGGTACACGGCGATGAAAAATGACAAGGTCAAAGCCATTGTCGCCTTCGAGCCTGGCAGCAGCTTTGTCTTCCCGGAAAAAGAACTCCCTGCCCCTATGCCAAGCGCGTTCGACACGCTGAAGGGTGAGCCTGTGCCAATGGAGCAGTTTATGGCACTGACCAAAATCCCGATTCTGATTATTTACGGCGATAACATTCCGGATAAACCTGTCGCCATGCCCGCGCAGGACAGCTGGCGCGTAAGACTGGCGATGGCCCGTGAGTGGCGTGACGTGGTGAACAAGCATGGCGGGGATGTCACTGTGACGCATCTGCCAGAAGTGGGAATCAAAGGGAATACCCACTTCCCGTTCTCTGATTTAAATAACGTGCAGATTGCTGATTTGGTGAGTGAGTTCCTGAAGGAAAAAGATCTGCAGTAGGAAGCGATAGTGTTGAACCCTCATTATTGAGGGCTCAACACCAGCATCAGCTTTATAAAAAATAAAGTAGCCTAATCCTGTCGGAAAACTGTTGAAGGTGAATGTCTGCTTTGAGCGAAAGGCAGGCGTTAAACTTACGGAAACGTGGATTGAAGCATCTTTAGCCAGAAACAATCTTCTATGTGCTCCAAACATCCAGATTTACGGCATTCAGAATGTAGAAAGACCACCACTCGCGAAGTTTCCGTCAGCGTGCCTTACGCCTTACCGCATACACCTATGTTCCGTTGATACATGCAATCCAGCCAATTAACAGAGCGATAGTGCTTCCCGACTAACCCTCCGATGCCATCATTTTAAAATAACATTTTAAATCAAGGAATTAAGATTACCTTATGCTTGCAACTGTGCAAGAGAAGCGAGTTTTTTGTGAAATGAAACACAAATTTTCACTACTCAGGTTGCGTGCACCGTGAAGCAGGGAGTACCTTTTAAACAAGTTGAACATAGTTGTACATAGACAAGTATACCCGTCTTAGGATTAGCAAATTAAAAGAATTAACAGTAATTATGAGGCCGAAAGTTATGTCATTGAATACTAAGCTAGAACCTGAACTGATATTACTTAATGAAGCTCCTATAGACAGGAACATGCTTTTTAATTCAGTCAGTAAGCTGCTGTTAACAAAGGGTTATGTTGAGTCGACCTATCCAGATGCATTAGTAGCCAGGGAAGAATTACATCCAACTGCCATGCAGCTCGAAAGGATGGGAGTCGCAATCCCGCATGTTGATGTTGAACATGTAAAGGAAGAAAAACTTGTTGTTGTCACCTGTCCAGAAGGAATCGTATTTAATCAGGCTGAGGATCCTGATTGTACGATGAAAGTTCATGTCATTTTCTTTTTACTCCTGAAGGAAAAAGATGCACATCTTGAATTTCTGATGAAGCTTATTTCGCTTTTTCAGCGCAGCAATGAAATGGATAACATCCTTTGGGCGAAATCAAAGGATGACGTAATGGAAATTCTGACGAAAAATTTGTACTGAGTGGTCTTAAATACAGTTTTATTATTACCTCGTTATTCCTACTACTATATGTGGAGTCTGAAATGAACAAGAAAATTATCTTCGCTTGTACCAGTGGCATTGCAACCTCTGCGGTAGCAACTGAGAAAGTCGTTCAATACTGTAAAAGCCAGGGTATTAACGTTGAACCGATTCAGTCCAATATTGGTACCATTAATAAACAAGATGGCATGGCTGACTTAATTATTGTTACTTCTGCCGTTAAAACGGAACTACAGACACCCGTTCTGAATGGTCTTCCTCTGCTTACTGGTTTTGGCGAAGAAGAATTGCTGGAAAAAATCGTAGCCATCCTTAAAAAATAAAGGTGAGCGTGATGGATAAAGTTTTCGCAGCCGTCCAGTACATACTGGGGCTTGGTCCTACAGTCATGTTGCCGATAATTATATTTATTATGGCAATGTGTCTCCAGACCGGGTTCAGCAGAGCGTTACGTTCGGCATTAACTATCGGTATGGGTTTCATCGGTATTTTTTTGGTCTTTGGTTTGCTGGTTGATAGCCTTGGCCCAGCGGCGAAAGAGATGGTTAATCATACCGGCATTGACCTGCCTGTAGTGGATCTTGGCTGGACACCACTGGCGGCTATTGCATGGGCCTCACAAGTTGCACCTTTTGTTGTACCGATGACTATTGGTATTAACATTCTGATGCTTACTTTGAACTGGACTAAAACCGTCGATATTGACGTCTGGAACTTCTGGCATTTCTCAATGGTCGGCGCCATGGTTTATGGTGTCACCGGCAGCTTCTTCTTTGGCCTGTTGATTGCAGGTGTTACTGCCGCAATTACATTTGTCATGGCGGACTGGTGTGCACCAATGATCCAGAAGTATTTCAACCTGCCAGGGATCTCTTTACCAACACTTTCATCGGTAATTTTCTTTCCGATTGGCGTACTAGGTAATCTGATTCTCGATAAAATTCCTGGTATCAACAAATTAAATGCCGATCCGGATCAAATTCAAAAACGGTTTGGTGTATTTGGTGAGCCGATGATGCTCGGTGTTATCCTCGGCGCGGGTATCGGGTTACTGGCGGAGTATGATGTCAAAGGCGTGTTGAACCTTGCTATGAGCCTTGGTGCAGTCATGCTGATTATGCCCCGAATGGTCAAACTGCTGATGGAAGGATTACTCCCCCTTTCTGATGCCGTACGCAGTTTCCTGAAGAAACGCTATCCTGACCGTCATGATCTCTATATTGGCCTGGATATCGCTGTAGCTGTAGGACACCCTTCTGTACTGTCCACTGCGCTACTGCTGATTCCTGTAGGTGTATTGCTGGCGGTCGTTCTGCCGGGTAACAGACTACTACCGCTGGGTGACCTTGCGAATATCTGGGTTCCGATTTCAATGGTCGTTCTGGCTTGTCGCGGAAATATTGTCAGGGCATTCATTATTGGTATTCCTTGCCTGGCAATGAATTTATATATTGCGTCCGCTGCAGCACCCATTTTGACCAAAATTGCCCGGGATATGAATTTCCCAATGAAAACAGATGGTGAGATTTCCAGTTTGCTTGATGGCGGTAATCCCTATCGTTTCCTGGCGGTTAAAGTGTTCGAAGGAAATACAATTGCCCTTGTACTTATCCCTGTCATTTTCTTGCTGTGTCTGTGGCTTTATCGCGTGACTAAAAAACAGCTGAAAGTGGAAGAAGCTTTAGAAAATGAAGTTTCAGCGGGCGATATTCCGGCAGTAAAATAATCCTGACTATTCAGAAGCAGAGGGGCTCTGCTTCTGAATAAAACAAACGTTGTCCCTTGCATAAAAAGGGGAGAGTGATGTATACGATCGGAATCGATGTTGGCACGACAAATTGTAAGGTGTGTTTGTTCTCAATTCCTTCGCTTGAATTAGTAAATCAGTGCAGTTTCAAAACACCAAAAATTGTAGATGGGGAAAACACAGATTTTGATGTCAAACTTATCTGGAAAGGTGTACTTGACGGTCTTAACGTAATAACAAATAGTCTCGATGATGCCGAACAGGTTAAAGCCATCGCCGTCGCCAGTGTAGGAGAGGCTGGAGTATTACTTGATGAGCATGATCATATTATTGGACCCGCGTTAACCTGGTATGACACACGACCAAAACAGCAGCTTAACAATATTCTGTCTGTCATGAATGTTGACGATATTTATGAAATAACCGGGATCCCTGCGCATTCAAACTACAGCATCAATAAAATTAAGTGGCTCCAGGATAATATTAGTAATGCCAGTAAGGGTCGAAAATGGTTATGTCTGGCTGAATATATTGCTTTTAAGTTATCGGGCATTAAACGCTCAGAATATTCGCTGGCATCACGAACAATGGCTCTGAACATAGAGGAAATGAAATGGGGTGAACAGCTCATCAATGCTGCCGGGCTATCACCCTCGTTATTCAATCCATTAGTTCAGGCAGGCGTAGCCATTGGCAACATTACTTTAGAAACGTCAGAACTGACCGGGTTATCTACAGCAACCCGAGTTGCTATTGCAGGTCATGATCATATGTGTGGCTCTGTTGCGGTGGGCCTGCAGGGTGAAGACCAGATACTGAATTCGACAGGAACCACTGAAGGGTTATTAGTGGTGACTGAAGCAGTTAATAATACCCGTAACTTTTTCCGGGCAAAGGTCTCGAATGGTATACACGTCCTGCCAGGCCTTCATTCCTTGTATGCCTCGTTACCTTCTGCAGGGTATGCCATTGAATGGTTCAGAAACCTCTTCGAACTCGATATGCCAGCGTTCCTGAGAATGGTGGATACGCTTCGTAACGAGCAGGACCTGAGTGCAGCAGGAACCCTGGACGGAATTTTCATCCCTCACCTTCGAGGTAGCGGTCCACCGGAAAGAAATACATGGTCCCGGGCGCTGATTTACGGTCTCGACGACAAGTCCCGGCCAGAGGATGTGTTGCGATTCGTTTTCCAGGGGCTGTGTTTTGAACTCAGGAATTTGCTGGATTTGTATGAAACGCTGACAGGACGAAACTACCCCGTAGTTAATGTAATCGGTGCCGCTTGCAAAAACCCATACTGGCTTCAGCTAAAAGCCGACATTCTTAATCGGGAAATTGTGGCCTGTAATGTTGATGAAGCGGTCAGCAAAGGGGCGGCGATGCTGGCAGCGAAAACCATCGGCGTGGAAATCGAAAGTCTTCCGGTAGCGTCTGAAGAAGAAACCCGGCGTTATTTGCCGCAGAGTAACTCAGTCGCTCATTTCCAGGAGATTTACACTCAAGTTTATAAACCCCTTTATGAATCCAAGATGCGTACTGAGCGTCTTTGCAACGGAGTTAACTAATGAAAGCCAGCGTGTACTACAGCAAAAATGATATTCGCTATGAAGATATCGACGTTCCTGAGATTGGTGACGGCGATATGCTCATCAAAATGCAGTCATGCGGATTATGCGGCACAGATATCCATAAAGCACAACATCAGACTGTTACTGGCCCGGTCATTCTCGGACATGAAGTCTCTGGCGAGGTAGTGAAAATCGGTAAAGATGTGACTCGTTACCGTGTCGGTGAACGCGTAGTTACCGCAATTCATGTCCCCTGCTTCAACTGCCATTACTGCGATAGAGGTTTCTTTACGCTGTGTGACCAGTTCAAGAAAACCAACCTGGAGCCAGGGGGATTCAGTGAGTTTATTCGTATACCTCAACTGCATGTTGAACATCTGACGCACCGAATTATCGATGGTCTCGACTGGGACCGGGCGGCAATGATTGAACCTGTAGCCTGTTGTTTACATGGACTGAAATCATCCAATATCCATCCGAAAGATACGGTTCTGGTCCTGGGTTCCGGCACAATCGGCCTGGTTAGTGCACAACTGGCCGCGCTGAAGGGAGCCTCGACCGTTATCGTTTCAGACCTGTCTCGCTTCAAACGTGAGCTGGCACTGAAGGTCGGGGTTACGCATGCGATTGACCCCGCAAGTGAGAACCTGGAAACACGGGTAGCGGAAATCACTCAGGGGAAAGGTCCTGATGTGGTGATTATTGCAGCCGGAGTCTCATCGCTTGTTTCTCAGGCAGTAAATGTTGTACGCCGCGGGGGAAGGATTGTTGTGTTCTCGCCATTTGACAGAAACCCGGTGGTTGAAATCGATGCCGGTCGTTTATTCAGGGATGAGATCTCAATCGTTGGCACCTATTCACTCACACCGTATGACATGAAAGAAGCGATTGAAATCGTTGAGAAAGAAAAAATTAACACCAGGGATATGATCACTCATACGTGGCCGCTTTCACGTATTGGAGAAGCGATTGATTTCGCTTCCAATCCTGAAAATGATGTGTTGAAAGTTATTATTAAAGCTGATGAATAATCGGGAGGCCCCTTCTCCGGTGGGGGCCAATCAAATTTTATCTTTATCAGAACGTTGAGCTGAAACTGTGATGTTGGTCATGTAGTTAATTCAAAAGAAACGCTGTATCATCAAGAGTTGTTCATACTTGTATACAGATGATCTACAACAGGAGAAGCACGACATGAGCACCATACTGAAAGACTCAGAAATCCCTTTGTATCTCCAGGTTTCTGAATGGATTCGAGAAAATATTTATAAAGGTGAGCTGAGTAAAGGTGACCGGGTTCCATCTGAAAATCAGATCATGGAAATACTTCATGTCAGCCGAGGTACGGTGAAAAAAGGCGTCACCATGCTGGTCAATGAAGGGTTGCTGGTTCAGGTACAGGGAAAAGGGACGTTCGTAAAGAAAGAAAATATTTCTTATTCCCTGGGAGAAGGTTTGTTGTCTTTTGCTGAATCGCTCGAAAGTCAGCACTTAGCATTTACCACAGAAGTGATTGATTCCTATATAGAGAAAGCATCTAAAGGAGTGGCAGAAAAACTACAAATTGAGCCAGGCACGCCCATTTTTTATCTTAAGAGGATCCGTAGCGTGGACGGAGAAAGGGTTATGTTAATTGAAAACAGAATCAATTTTGCATTATGCCCTGGGATTACTGAAGTTGATTTCAATAAGCATAACCTGTTTCAAACCGTTGAATCCATGACGGGCAATAAAATTGAATATTCAGAAAGCCGATATGCTGCAAAAATTGTTGGCAGTGAACGTGGACATTATCTTGAAGTTAATGAAGAAGCACCTGTTCTTCATCTCGAACAGTTAGTTTTTCTTGATAACCACTTACCATTTGATTTTGGAAATGTCTGGCTAAAATCAGACAAATATTATTTAGGTACAGTACTTCAACGAAGAGAGAGGTAAATCTCATGCCATTAGTAAACGGTAATATCCTGCTTGATCGTATTCGTGAAAAACGTGTTCTGGCAGGTGCATTCAATACGACAAACCTGGAAACGACAATTTCTATCCTGGACGCGATTGAGCGTTCAGGTCTACCAAACTTTATTCAGATTGCACCGACAAATGCGAAATTGTCTGGTTATGATTACATCTACGAAATTGTCAGAAAACGCGCTGTGTCCATGGATGTTCCTGTCAGCCTGCACCTTGATCATGGTAAAGAGTTAAATGATGTCAAACAGGCGGTGCGGGCTGGTTTCACTTCCGTGATGATTGACGGCGCCGAACTCCCGTACGAAGAAAATATTGCGTTTACTAAAGAGGCTGTGGATTTCTGTAAATCATATGGCGTCCCGGTTGAGGCCGAGCTTGGTGCTATTCTGGGTAAAGAAGATGATCACGTCAGCGAGGCGGATTGTAAGACTGATGTCAATCAGGTACGTCGCTTTGTTGAAGAAACCGGGTGTAGCATGCTTGCCGTTTCTGTCGGTAATGTTCATGGACTGGAAGATATTCCTCGCATTGATATCCCATTATTACAAGAGATTGCCAAAGTCTGTCCATGTCCATTGGTTATTCATGGAGGATCCGGAATTGATGAAGCCATCATCCGTAGTTTCGTGAAGTATAATGTTGTCAAACTCAATATTGCCAGCGATCTGCGCAAGGCGTTTATTACTACAGTAGGTCAGGCCTGGACACAAAATAATAATGAGGCAAATCTGGCAAAAGTAATGTCAGGAGCAAAGGCAGCAGTTGAAGCGGACGTCTATAGCAAAATTTTAATGATGAACCGCGCCTCCTGATTAAAGGATAATTTAATTCAGCGATCTGATTTGGAAGTAAATATGATTCGAGAGAATATTCGTGTTGTTAACAGCACTGGCCTGCATGCACGTCCCGCAGCCACCTTTGTGAAAACCCTGAAGAAATATGAATGTTCAGTTACGCTCGTAAATAATGGAAAGGAAATCCAGATTAAAGGATTGATGAGCGTTTTGGGCGCTGGAGTTAAAGGAAAATCCAGTATCGAACTTATTTGTGAAGGGCCTGATGAACAGGCGCTAATGAATGAGTTAATAGGACTGTTCGCAAGTGGATTTGGTGAAAAAGAAGAGTAATTTCTTCTTATTCCAAAATACAACCCTACCAGACAGATTTATATCGATCCTGTAAAGGAGGATACTCTATGGCTCAGAAATGCTTAAAACGGATTTTACTGGTCAATGATGACGGTATTGAAGCGCCAGGCATAAAACTTCTTGAGGGTGTCGCAAAAAATCTCGCGGATGAGGTGTGGGTAGTAGCGCCTGCAACCGATAACAGTGGAGTGGCTAATTCTGTCAGTCTGAGGGAGCCTGTTCGTGTTGAACAACGCGGAGAACACCGATTTGCAGTGTATGGAACTCCAGCAGATTGTGTCACCCTGGCGGTTCGGCAGCTGATGAAAGAACATCCCCCACAGTTAATATTGTCAGGTATTAACAATGGTTCAAATATTGGTTTTGAAACTGTTCTGTCCGGCACGGTAGGTGGTGCTATCACAGGTCTTTTGCTCGGTGTGCCGTCAATCGCTTTGAGTCAGGACAAACGACCAGAAGATGCCATTAACTGGAGTACAGCAGAAGATTTTTGTATGCATGTACTCGACAAGTTAGTCAGCCCGGGATTGGCTGTGGGAACTTGTCTGAGCATTAATTTTCCGAATCTGCCTGCGGAGCAAATTCGGGGAATTAAAGCCACCCATCAAGGGATTGGTAAGGTGAAGGGTCTGCAGGTTATACCGGCGACAGATCCCCATGGAGAAAACTATTTCTGGATCCGTGTGGAGCATGGTATCACCGCATTTCCTGAATACAGTGAGGCTGGGGCTGTATCTGAAGGATTCATTTCTGTCACGCCTTTAACGTTTGAAAGAACAGCGACAGAAAGCTGGTCCCGCCTCTCTGAAATATATAACTAACCGCACGAGTACTAATCATGACATGTTTGTCGCCCTTGCAGGTGAGGGCGACCTTTTTTTACCTCACTACCGATAAGTGGAGAAAATATGAAGGCGCTAAATCTTTACGGGATAAAGGATGTCCGCTACGAAGAGGTATATAACCCTGTTGTTGAAAAAGAAAATGATGTTCTGATTAAAGTTCATACAGCGGGGATATGTGGTTCTGATATATCACGCTTTGGCAAAATAGGCTCATATAATCCGGGACTGACGTGGGGACATGAGTTCTCCGGTACAGTTGTCGCTACAGGTAATGGCGTGACAGCTGTCAAGAGAGGCGATCGCGTGACGGCCTGTAACTGTTTTCCCTGTTTCCAATGTGATTACTGTAAGCAGGGAAAATATGCCCGCTGTACAGATCTTCAAGTGCTGGGCGGGCATAAAAAAGGGGCGTTTGCTGAATATATTCTGATGCCTGCTGAGAATGTACTTAAATTACCTGAATTGATGGATTTTGATACGGCAAGCTTTATTGAGCCATCCAGTGTTGTGGTCCATGGTATGCGGCAGGTCGATATTAAAGCCGGAAGCAGTGTGGCCATTGTCGGTTGCGGCACTATTGGCCTACTTGCAGTGCAGTGGGCAAAAATTTGTGGCGCTGGCGAGGTTTATGCCTTTGATACAGATAAAGAAAAACTTGCTATTGCTGAAAAAACCGGCGCCACTGCTACTTTTTGTGTACAAGATGATGACCATTTAGCTTTATTCCAGCAAAAGTCCTTTAACGCAGGTGTTGATGTCGTCTTTGAGTCTTCCGGGAATGCTGCAGGGATCGCGTCATCATTACTTCTTGCCGCCAAAGGCGGTTCAGTTGTCCTGTTGGGTATACCCTACGGTGATGTTGCCTTACCAAGACTCAATTTTGAAAAAATTGTTCGTAATGAACTCAAAGTGATTGGTTCATGGAATTCAATTTCCGCACCTTTCCCGGGTAAAGAATGGCAAACATCAATCCACTATCTCAGCACCGGCCAAATTGATGTGGCCCCTTTAATTACAAAAAAGATCCCTTTATCTGATGTTCCTTCAGTATTGCCGGGCCTTTTTAACAGGGAAGAGTTTTTCGTCAAAGTACTAATTAATGTAAATGAACCCTCATGATTTCATGTAGGATTTTGCATACCTCACTCAGATTTCATTTAACAAAGTGGTAATAAATGAAACCGCTTCATGAATTAGTAATTTTGAATAATTTTTATTACTGCTTCCTTATGGCAATTAAATTTCGCAATTGCCATATATCATTTTCTTCGAGCTTTACGCAAAGGGAATTTCTTGAAACTTGGCTGACTAATGCTCAGGTTCATAAGTTATTCGATAAATTAGTTTATGAAGAAATCCAATGGTTAAAACAAAGTCTGACAGATGAGATCAAATCCATCCGTGAGTTTGAGTACAATATCGAACTAATCTATTATCGCTCACTTGAAATGATTAAACAAAAAGAAGAAAAAATGCTTACTTCGATGATGCTAGATCTGGCGAAACATTAAACTCAATTATGAAATATGACACACTCACCTACCAAAAATTAATTCACATTTATAATATGGGACAACTATGTATTAACTAGCACCTGCTTAAACGGAACAAAGAAATATTTATACGCGCATGCATAAAAAACAATTTATTTTCCTTCGAAGAAATTTACAGCTAACAGCATTGTCCGCCTTTGGGACAAGACCGTACGTCAACCTTTCACAAAATTAATGAACACATCTAATAAACCCTAGCTAATTACCCCATCTAATCGAATAAATCACTTTGCGTTATGCTTTTCCAACACAACAGCTGAAGGATAACGTCATGCAAACTGTAAAACTGAACAACGGGATTGAAATGCCCCTGCTGGGCTTTGGTGTCTTCCAGATGACGGATGCTGCTGAGTGCGAAAGAGCCGTTATTGATGCCATCGATACGGGATACCGCCTGATCGATACCGCTGCGTCTTACCAGAATGAAACCCAGGTAGGGAACGCACTGAAACAGAGCGGTATCGCCCGCAACGAACTCTTTGTAACGACCAAACTTTGGCTGCAGGATACAAATTACGAAGGCGCTAAAGCCCAGTTCGAACGCTCCCTGAACCGGCTGCAAATTGATTACGTTGACCTGTACCTGATTCACCAGCCTTACGGCGATGTCCATGGGGCATGGCGCGCTATGGAAGAACTGCAGCAGGCAGGCAAAATTCGCGCCATTGGCGTGAGCAACTTCCATCCTGACCGACTGGCCGACCTTATCGCCTTCAACAAAGTAGCCCCTGCGGTGAATCAGATTGAAGTTAACCCCTTCAACCAGCAGCTGCATGCCGTTCCATGGAATCGAAGCCGTGGCATTCAGCCGGAAGCCTGGGCACCGTTTGCTGAGGGTAAAAATGGCCTGTTCCAGCATCCCGTGTTAACGGCGATTGGCCAGAAGTACGGCAAAAGCGTGGGTCAGGTTGTGCTGCGCTGGATCTTCCAGCGAGGCATCATTTCACTGGCGAAATCGGTGCGCAAAGAACGCATGGAAGAGAACATCAACATTCTCGATTTTGAACTCAGCGCTGAGGATATGCTGCAAATTGCCGCCCTCGACACCGCAACCAGCGCCTTCTTCTCTCACCGCGATCCGGCGATGGTGGAATGGCTGACGGGCCGCAAACTTGATGTTTAAGTCGCGATAAAAGAGGTATTAATTCAATGCAAAAACGTTATCTGGGTAAATCCCGACTCGAAGTCTCCGCGCTTGGGCTCGGTTGCATGGGCTTAAGCCACGGCTATGGCCCGGCGACCGATACTCGTCAGGCTATCGAGCTCATTCGCGCAGCGGTTGAACGTGGCGTAACCTTCTTCGATACCGCTGAAGTGTATGGACCCTTTCTTAATGAAGAGGTTGTCGGTGAAGCCTTAAAACCGTTTCGTAACCGCGTGGTCATCGCCACCAAGTTTGGTTTTACTTTTGGCGACGACAACAAGCAGCAGATTTTAAACAGCCGTCCGGAGCATATCCGTGAAGCTGTGGAAGGATCATTACGTCGTCTTAAGACTGATATCATTGATCTGCTGTATCAACACCGTGTCGACCCGGATGTCCCGATTGAAGATGTTGCGGGTACGGTAAAAGACCTGATCGCTGAAGGCAAAGTTAAACATTTCGGTCTGTCCGAAGCGGGCGCGCAAACCATTCGTCGTGCGCATGCCGTACAACCGGTCACTGCGCTGCAAAGCGAATACTCCATGTGGTGGCGCGAGCCTGAGCAGGAGATCCTGCCGTTGCTGGAGGAACTAGGTATTGGTTTTGTGCCCTTCAGCCCATTAGGTAAAGGTTTCCTGACGGGATCGATTAAGCCAGGAACCACTTTTGGGAAGGATGATTACCGCAGCACCGTGCCGCGTTTCGCCGAGCAGGCGATTGAAGCCAATGAAAAGCTGGTCTCATTGCTGGGTGAACTGGCGGCAGAGAAAGGCGTGACGTCTGCACAAATCGCGCTGGCATGGCTGCTGGCACAAAAGCCGTGGATTGTTCCTATCCCTGGTACCACGAAACTGCACCGGCTGGAGGAAAACCTGGGGGCCGCCGACATCATCCTTTCTCAGGATGACTCGCGACAGATAACCCAAGCGCTTGAAACGATTAAAATCGTCGGCGAACGTTACTCTCCTGAGCACCAGGCCCGCGTAGGTCGTTAATACCCGGACGGGTCCGCTGCAATTGGCGGACCCGTTATTCCTGATAGCGAAGTGCATCGATCATCAGCGCAAAAGCGGGGGGATGCTGCTTGCGGCTCGGGTAGTAGAGGTAATATCCGGGGAAAGATGGGCACCAGTCCTGCAAAACCTGAATAAGCTCTCCCGACTTTATATAATCCTGCACCCTGTCTTCAGGTATACAGGCGATACCAAAACCGGATAACGCCGCATCAATCCTTTCCGCCTGCAGATTAAACGTGACCTGCCCTTCCACTCTGACCCTTAACGGTTTCCCTTCCTTCTCAAACTCCCAGTGGTAAAGCCCACCGGCTGTCGGCAGGCGCATATTGATACACCGATGATGTTGTAGTTCGTGCGGCGTTTCAGGTGCAGGATTTGCAGCGAAAGAAGACGGCGCTCCTACCACAGCCATTCTCATGTCCGGCCCAATTCTTACCGCAATCATGTCCTTATCCACGCTTTCACCCAGGCGGATCCCGGCATCAAAACGCCCCTCAACAATATCGACAAAGCCGTTATCCACCACCAGTTCGAGATTAATTTCGGAATATTCCCTGAGGAAGGGTTTTAGCTTCGGCCATACCAGACTTCGCGCGGCATGCTCCCCGGCTGATAAACGAATATTGCCGGAGGCGGTGCCGTTCAGTTGAACCAGCGATTCCAGTTCCTTTTCAAGATCGGCAATACGCGGTTCAAGGCAGGCAATAATTCTCTCACCGGCTTCTGTAGGGGCAACGCTTCGGGTCGTGCGGGTCAGAAGGCGGATATTCAGCCTTTCCTCCAGGGCCTTCATCGCGTGGCTGAGAGCAGACTGAGAAACGCCCAGTTTGCCCGCTGCTTTGGTAAAACTTCGCTCCCTTGCCACCACAAGAAAGATTTGCAGTTCGTTGAAGTTTTCTTTGAGCATGAGCGGTTTCCTTGTTCAGTCGCTTCCCCTCAACGCGCACATACGAAGGGTCTTCACAGACCTCTTCATTTTAGCGCCGTTGCTGACACTGTTGTCATATCGCCGTCAGTCTGCTGACAATTCGGATCGGTATATTGCCGGATAAGGTCATGGAAAAGGTTCCATGGCAGAAACAACCTGATGCAGACAGTTATTTAAAGAGGTAAACAACATGAAAGCAACACTTGTGACAGTCCTTTTCATGGGGTTCATGACGGCGAATGCCGCATCAGCTGCCTAACAAATAAGCCATGCTGATGGAAAGATGTTGCCGCCCGGGCGGGCTATTCAAAATGGCATCTTCAGCGGCTGTTTGTTCAGGCTAAATAGGTCAGTCTGGGGAAATATATTGGCGATAAAAAGCTGAAGCTGGCAGCAAAGGATCTTGTTGAGACCAATGAGTCAATTATGGATATCGCGTATAAATACGGGTTTGACTCGCAACAGACGTTTACCCGGGAGTTTTCGAATTACTATCAATTGCCGCCGTTACGGTATCGAAATGTTAAGCGATAAGAGTTGGGATAGATGGGGGTGATTTCATTGCATCTAAAATGCGTTAGAAATGGTGCCGATAATAGGAGTCGAACCTACGACCTTCGCATTACGAATGCGCTGCTCTACCAACTGAGCTATATCGGCTTTTAGAAAAGAAACTACGATGTGAAAGGGTAAGAAAAAGCGCGCACCCCGTCAACCCCTCAGGTTTTAGTCGTTGATTTTTACAGCAACACGCGCAAAAACCACACACAACAAAGGGCTAATCCCCGTCTTTCGCTCTTCCATAACACATACTCGTCACATTTTGCGGCATTTTGCCCGCACCAGCCGCCTCATCTCCCCTCTTCCTCCCAGGATCGGCTATCTTCAAATTTACCTTTTTGAAATCAAGCCCCGCCAGAACAGGTCGATATTAATTAGATCGGAACACAGAAATGCCTGAGAGAGTGGGTCAATAATGCATAAATTTTTTGTCACCGATGATATATCCGGCACGGATCTGGAGCCTAAAAGAACGGCGACCTTTGTCAAACGTGCCCTGCTGTTAATGGTTTCTCTGCTGGCGGGACTGTTTATTATCGCCATCATCGCGCTGCTGACGATTGTGCAAAACATCAATCAGGACAGCGATAAGCACAGCGCCATGCTGCTGGAAAAGGCGATCCACAACCGCGTGGATACGCTCACCACCCATATCAAAGACTACGCCTGGTGGGGCGAAGCCTACCAGCACCTTCATCCGAGGGTGGATACCGAGTGGGCCTATACCCGGCAGAATATGGGTGGCACGCTGTGGCGCGATTTTGAGTACGAAGGAGTGTTCGTGCTGGACGGCGGCGGGCAGACCCGTTACAGCGTGATTGACGGCAAGCTGACGACAGACTCTCTGCAATCCTGGCTGGGAGACGATCCCCTGCCCGGGCTGATTCAGAAAATAAATAAGCCGGACGCGATCCCCCTCTCCAGTACGGTGGTGATGAAGAACGGCCATCCGGCGCTGGTGGCGGCGGCACGCATCACCACGGGTGACGACGCCAGGATCCCTGTAGCCCCTGGCCCGGCCTCGGTGCTGGTGTTTGTTGATGTTCTGAATGACCGTAAGCTCGCCGCGCTGGGTGAAGAGTACGGTATCGCCCAGACCCGCGTGCAGCACAAGGACGCCCCGAAGCTGGCAGGGCGACGCGGGGTCGCAACGCTCCCTATTGATGGCCAGCAAATCACTTTTGAGTGGAAAAGCGATGATCCGGGGCGGGAGCTGCTGCGCTATATCCTGCCGATGCTGATCCTGCTGGCGCTCTGTACCGCTATTCCCGGCGTGATGCTGGGACGCAACGCGCTCAAAAAGGCGCGCATGTACGACGAAAACACCTATCTGCTGGCGCAGAACCGTCTGGCGCTCACCGCCAGCGAGCGCCGTTTTCGTGACGTCGCCGAGGCTACCACGGACTGGATCTGGGAGACCGATCCCGAGCTGCGTTTTACCTGGCTGTCCGAGCGTTTTCCCGGCATCACCGGGCACAGCATCTCGGCCTGGATCGGTCGCCCGCTCAGTGAGTTCATGGCCGCCGATAACCAGTCGCTGGAAGAGTGGATCACCCTCCCCGGCCAGACGGGTCATCGCCGCCTGCTGCACTGCCGCTACCTCTCCGCGATGGGTCACCAGCGCTACTGCCATATTGCGATCAAACCGGTTATCACTCCGGAGGGAATAACCGGCTACCGCGGCACCGCCACGGATGTCACCCTGGAGGTTGAGGCCCAGGCGCGCGTGGAGTATCTCTCCCGCCACGACGAGCTCACCGGGCTACCCAACCGGGTGCGGATGCGCGAGTTTCTGGAAGGCAAGCTGCGGGCGCAGCCCACCCAGGAACATCCGCTGGCGATGCTCAGCCTCGATCTCGATAAGTTTAAACCGGTCAACGATCTGTTTGGTCACGGTGCGGGAGATAGCGTGCTGCATGAGGTCTCCACCCGGCTCCGGCACTGCATCCGCGATTACGATCTGGTGGCGCGCCAGGGCGGGGATGAGTTTATTCTGGTGATCTCCGACATTCATGACCGGCGCTATATTGAAACCCTGTGCGAGCGCATCATCGCCGAGCTGACGCGCCCGTTCCTGATCAACGGCAATGAGATCGTGATCGGGGCCAGCATCGGGATCGCCATGGCCCCGCACGATGCCGTCGATGCGGGCGAACTTCTGCGCTTCTCGGACATCGCGCTGTACAAGGCCAAAAGCACCGGGCGCAACAGGTGGGTGTTCTATATGCCTGAAATGGCGGAGCAGATGGTGCAGCGCCGGGAGATGGAAGAGAGCCTGCGCGACGGGATTAAAAAAGAGCAGTTCCGTCTGGTCTACCAGCCGCGCTACGGCCACGACTCCTCGCGGATCATCGCCGTGGAGGCGCTCATCCGCTGGGATCACCCCGAACTGGGTCTGATCATGCCGGATCAGTTTATTTCGCTGGCCGAAGAGACCGGGCTGATTATTCCGCTCAGCGACTGGGTGCTGAAAACCGCCTGTCGGGACGCGCAGCAGACGCTGCACGGCCTCGCGGTTTCGGTGAATATCTCTGCCGTCGAGTTCCAGTCCTGGCAGGTGGTGGACCGCATCCGGGATGCGCTGCTTGAATCGCAGTTAGATCCAGCCCGGCTCGAGATCGAGATTACCGAAAACGCCACCCTGTGGAACCCGGAAAACAGCCTCGAAATCATGCTGGCGCTGAAGAAACTGGGCGTGAAGCTGCTGATGGACGATTTCGGGACCGGCTACTCCTCCCTGAGCTACCTGCGCAACTTCCCGTTCGATGGCATCAAGCTGGATAAGTCCTTTATCGACGGCATGCCGGAAAGCGACAGCGCCAATACCATCGTTGAAAATATTATCGGCTTGGGCAAGGCGTTCTCACTGAGCATTACCGCAGAAGGAGTGGAGACCGAAGGACAACTGCAGAAGCTAATGATGATGAAATGCGATGAAACCCAGGGCTATTTCATCAGCAGGCCGCTCAGCCTGACGGCGTTGCAGGAGCAAATCGCCGCCCTGGACTCGGCAGCACAGGAACGAGTCGATCAGAATTCACAAGGATAGCGCGGGCAGCAGCAGTGGCTGCCCGCACGGGGATTATGCCCGGATGGTATCGTCACCGAAGCCGACCCACTTGTAAGTGGTCAGCGCTTCCAGCCCCATCGGGCCGCGCGCGTGCAGCTTCTGGGTGCTGACCGCCACTTCTGCGCCGAGGCCAAACTGGCCGCCGTCGGTAAAGCGGGTAGAAGCGTTCACGTAGACGGCAGAAGAGTCCACTTCGTTCACAAAACGGTTGGCATTGCTCAGGGTGCGGGTGAGGATCGCATCCGAGTGCTGGGTGCCATGGGCGCGAATATGGGCGATAGCGTCGTCCAGATCGGCAACCACCTTCACGTTCAGATCCAGCGACAGGAACTCGTCGTCGTACTGTTCAGCTTTCACTTCCTCAACCTTTGCCGGGCCCGCTTGCAGCGTGGTCAGCGCGTTGCTATCGGCATGCAGGGTGACGCCGCTTTGCGCCATCTGCTGGCTCAGGGCAGGCAGGAAGGTATCGGCAATATTCTGATGCACCAGCAGCGTCTCCACCGTGTTACAAGTGCTCGGGCGCTGGGTTTTGGCGTTGACGATGATCTTCAGGGCCGGTTCGAACTCGGCAGTCTCATCGACAAAGATATGGCACACGCCGATACCGCCGGTGATTACCGGGATCGTCGACTGCTCGCGACACAGCTTGTGCAGCCCTGCCCCACCGCGCGGGATCAGCATGTCGATGTATTTGTCCATCCGCAGCATCTCATTGACCAGCGCGCGATCCGGGCTTTCAATCGCCTGAACCGCCCCGGCAGGCAGGCCGCACTCTTCCAGCGCCTGCTGGATCACCTTTACCGTGGCGGCGTTGGTGCGCCAGGTCTCTTTCCCGCCGCGCAGGATGGCGGCGTTGCCGGTTTTGAGGCACAGCGAGGCGACATCGACAGTCACGTTCGGGCGCGCTTCGTAGAT
The DNA here is from genome assembly GCF_036780805.1 of Leclercia sp. Lineage (NCBI taxonomy): Bacteria > Pseudomonadati > Pseudomonadota > Gammaproteobacteria > Enterobacterales > Enterobacteriaceae > Leclercia > Leclercia sp. Next base: position 423,654 of record NZ_DAIQCE010000002.1, read on the forward strand.
CACACCAATCACCCCAAGCGGCACGCGGCGACGTTCAATGCGCAGGCCGCTGTCCAGCAGTCCGCCGTCGATCACCTGCCCGACCGGATCGGCCAGGCTGCACACCTGCCGCACGTCGTCGGCAATGCTTTTCAGGCGCGCGGGGTTCAGAGCCAGACGATCGAGCATCGCCTCGCTCAGGCCGTTGCGGCGGGCTTCCAGCAGATCCTGCTCGTTGGCGAGCAAAATCTCGTGAGACTCGGCTTCCAGATACTCTGCGATTTTTTCCAGCACGCGGTTTTTCTCGCGGCTGGAAAGGAGCGCCAGTTTGTACGAGGCGGCTTTGGCAGCGGCGCCCATTTGTTCCAGCATGTCCTGCTCCTTAGCGGGTGATCATATCGTCGCGATGGACAGCAACCGGGCCATACTCATAGCCGAGAATGGCATCGATCTGCTGTGAATGGTGGCCTGCAATACGGCGCAGCGCGTCGCTGTTGTAGCGGCAGACGCCGTGGGCAATGTCGCGCCCTTCCAGATTACAGATACGGATCACTTCACCACGGGAGAAGTTGCCTGTCACGTTTTTAATTCCTTTTGGAAGCAATGAGCTGCCTCGTTCCAGAATCGCGGCAGTCGCGCCTTCATCAATGGTGATCTCCCCGGCAGGCGGCGCGCCAAAAATCCAGCGTTTGCGGTTTTCCAGCGGGGTGGCTTCGGCATGGAAACGGGTGCCAACCGAAATGCCTTCCATCACATCGCCAATCACGCCCGGACGGCTGCCGGCGGCGATGATGGTGTCAATACCCGCCCGGCACGCCACGTCGGCGGCCTGCAGTTTGGTGCCCATCCCGCCGGTGCCGAGGCCCGATACGCTGTCGCCCGCAATGGCGCGCAGCGCATCGTCGATGCCTTTTACATCGGTGATCAGTTCAGCCTGCGGGTTAGTGCGCGGGTCGGCGGTAAACAGCCCCTGTTGATCGGTGAGCAGCAGCAGCTTGTCAGCACCCGCCAGAATCGCGGCCAGCGCCGAGAGGTTATCGTTATCGCCGACCTTAATTTCTGCGGTGGCGACCGCATCGTTCTCGTTAATGACCGGCACGATGTTGTTATCCAGCAGCGCGCGCAGGGTGTCGCGGGCGTTAAGGAAACGCTCACGATCTTCCATATCGGCGCGGGTCAGCAGCATCTGCCCGACGTGGATGCCGTAGATAGAGAACAGCTGCTCCCAGAGTTGAATCAGGCGGCTCTGCCCCACCGCCGCCAGCAGCTGCTTGGAGGCAATGGTGGCGGGGAGTTCGGGGTAACCCAGGTGTTCACGTCCGGCGGCGATCGCCCCGGAGGTCACAATCACAATGCGGTGCCCTGCGGCATGCAGCTGTGCGCACTGGCGTACCAGTTCGACAATATGGGCGCGATTAAGGCGGCGCGATCCGCCTGTTAACACACTGGTACCGAATTTTACCACCAGCGTCTGGCTGTCACTCATGATTCTCTGCCGTTCAACAATAGGGAAATGATATCAATCAGACTTTTTATCAGGACTGGGGCCGGTTGCCAACCGCCTTCGCAAAAAGCGAAACACTTTGTTGCGCGGGATCAGCAAGCGTAGCGGCAAACGTTGACACTTTTATTACTGAAATAAAAAATTACCCTTTTTTAAACTTATTCTGGAATTGTCATAAAACGTTCATTTCATAACGTTAAAACCCTTCCTGTTTTTTCACGGAACAAAAGCTTGGGCTTACTGTTCAGCGAATATTAGCGCGTTTATAAGAAACCAGGATTGAAAATGAAAAAGAGTACTCTGGCATTAGTGGTCATGGGCGTTGTAGCAACTTCATCTGTACAGGCAGCCGAAGTATTTAATAAAAACGGCAATAAACTGGACGTGTACGGTAAAGTAAAAGCCATGCATTATCTCAGCGATGATGATGCCAAAGATGGTGACCAGACTTATGTGCGTTTCGGCTTTAAAGGCGAAACCCAGGTTAACGAACAGCTGACCGGTTATGGTCGCTGGGAAGCTGAGTTCTCCGGCAACAAAGCCGAAAGCGACGCGACGCAGAAAACCCGTCTGGCTTTCGCCGGTATTAAGCTGAAGGACTTTGGTTCAATCGACTACGGTCGTAACCTCGGCGCGCTGTACGACGTCGAAGCCTGGACCGATATGTTCCCGGAATTCGGCGGTGACTCTTCCGCGCAGACCGATAACTTCATGACCAAACGCGCCAGCGGTCTGGCAACCTACCGTAATACCGACTTCTTCGGCGCTATCGATGGCCTGGACCTGACCCTGCAATATCAGGGTAAAAACGAAGGCCGGGACGCGAAGAAACAGAACGGCGACGGTTTCGGTACCTCTCTGACCTATGATTTCGGCGGCAGCGACTTCGCCATCAGCGGTGCCTACACCAACTCTGACCGCACCAATGCCCAGAACCTGCTGGCACGTGGTGAGGGTGATAAAGCGGAAGCCTGGGGCACCGGTCTGAAATATGACGCCAACAACATTTACCTGGCAACCATGTACACCGAAACGCGTAATATGACGCCAATCTCCGGCGGCTTCGCAAATAAAGCGCAGAACTTCGAAGCAGTAGCGCAATATCAGTTTGACTTTGGTCTGCGCCCGTCCCTGGGTTATGTCCAGTCTAAAGGCAAGGATATTGAAGGCATCGGTGATGAAGATATCGTGAAATATATCGACGTTGGCGCGACCTACTATTTCAACAAAAATATGTCGGCGTTTGTTGATTATAAAATCAACCAGATTGACGACGACAATAAACTGGGCGTGAGCAGCGATGATATCGTTGCCCTGGGCATGACCTACCAGTTCTGATTGAGCGTAATAAAAAACCCGGCGCTGGATGGCCGGGTTTTTTTATTGTCTGTTTTTCACGTCGAACGTTAAGCGGTCAGCTTCACCGGCTCGTTGGTGAAATCATCCGCAGGCTCGAGTTTCAGATCGAATGTCGCCAGCAGCGTGCGGGCTTTCTCGTGGAATTCACGCAGGGTATGCTCCAGGCGCTGGACCACTTCAGGATCCTTAATCGCCGTCGCCTGCCAGTGGCCCTCTTTATCGAACAGGCCAAACTGGTAGCTATAGGTGAAGCGTGATGCTTCGGCTTCCATTTCCATCCACCATCCCCAGAATTCGCGCTTTTCCGGCGCAGGCTTTACGTTAACGCATACGGCCAGGCAGTCGAAAAAAAAGCGATTCTCTTCGCACTGCTCTTCGCGGATGTAGGGGCCAAGAGCCATAAACTTCTTGATCATTCTACTTTTCGGATGTCCACTCGGTAACGTCATTGCGATCTCCTTTTATGAAGCCACTGTTGTACCAAACCTTAAGAAATTAGCAATCTATTAACACAATCTCTGATGGATCCAACGTGTAATCTGCTGCAATGCCTTGTCAAAATTCTCATACACCGGGCTGAACGGCACCTCCAGCAGCTTACCGTCGACAGATGACGAGGTGATTAAGCGGGACTCCTCCTCCGGGCTGAAGGGATCGTTTTTCCAGAAGCCAGAGAGCATCGGCGTCGGACACCGGCGGCCCAGCAATCCCTGGGTTTTCAGCGAGTAGCGATTGAGTTCCACGCGCAATGCCTCGTCGGAGGCATCGTGCATGCCGAGGCGACTGGCCAGCACGTCGAGATACATTTCCGGCACGTTGCCCTGGCGCGCGGGTTCGCTTAACAGCGCATGCACCACCGGCCCCAGACAGGCCACCGCTTTCAGACGTGAGGATTCCAGATAGGCCAAACGTACGGCGACGTTAGCGCCAAAGCGGAAGCCAAACGCCGCCACCCGGGTGTGATCCACCCAAGGATTCTGTTCCAGCGCTTTCAGGGCATGCTGGTGGAGCAAGCTGGAATCCTGGGTCAGTTTCCATTTGGACGAGAAGCCAATCGACGGCATGTCGAGGGTCAGCATCGCCAGCCCTTTGGGGGCTAAGTAACGCTCATAGAGGCTGTAATAATCGGTTTGCAGCGAGTCGAGACCGCCGCACATCATCACCGTCGGGAAGGGCCCTTCGCCCGGGGGCAGATGCAGGAAGCCGGTCACCGCCGGGCCGCCGGGAACGGTAAAGGTGAGTTCGCGCATCTGGCCCGGCAGATGCTGGGCCGCCTCCTGATAGGCGCGATTTGCCAGGGCCTGCGCCTGCTCCGCCAGCTCGTCGCCTTTCAGGTGCGGGTAAGCCGCGATGCTGTAGAGGTTACAGGCATGCAGCCAGTGCTTGCCGCTTAACAGGGGATCGTCTTCCTGGCTCGCCTTTTGCTGCCAGATCATCGCCTGTTTTGCCCATTCGTAGATCCAGTTGCCGCCGCGATAGCCCACCACCGTGTCGTAGAGGTCGTCGTCGGTGCGTTCGGCCTGGCTCATCACGATACGCGCCTGCACATCCAGAATTTCACGGGGGTCGATGCCGCGCCAGACCCACATCAGACGGTTAACCATGCGATACCAGTGCGGGATGTTTTTGCCATCCAGCGCCGACTGCACTGACGGTTGTACGCCACTGTTAAAGCGACGAACCAGCGTCGAGGTTTCCGGGTGTTTGAATTTGGGCTTGAAGAGAATTTCGCTGAGATTCGCCTGGGACATTGCGCGCTGCCTCTTAAGATACGTCAGAGGGCATCATTGTAACGCGACAGAGGCGAAAAAAATAACGCCCGGCATCACCGGGCGTTAAAAATGTAGGGATTAGCGGCCTGAAATAGGTGGGACGAAGACAACGCCCATATCCCATGGCTGTTCAATCCAGGTATCCTGAGGGATATCAATCACATAATCGTCGACCAATGGCTTACCCGCCGGCTTGGCGAAGATCGTCACGAAATGCGCTTTTGGATACATTTCACGGATGGCAACCGCTGTACCGCCGGTATCAACCAGATCGTCAATCACGATGAAGCCTTCACCATCGCCTTCGGCGCGTTTCAGCACGGTCAGCTCACGCTGGTTGTCATGGTCGTAGCTGGAGATGCAGACGGTATCGACATGGCGAATACCCAGCTCACGTGCCAGCAATGCCCCCGGTACCAGGCCACCGCGGCTAACAGCGATGATGCCTTTCCACTGCTCAGATGGCATCAGGCGTGCAGCCAGTTTACGTGCATGAATCTGCAACATGTCCCAGGTGACGATGTATTTTTCGCTCATGTGAATTGTCCCAGCCTGTTTATATACGGCTTAAAAAGTGTTCGAGGGGGAAAATGGTTGCGCGAGATTATAGAGATCTGGAGCACTAAAAACCAGTGCTAAGCGGTTCCGCCCGGAGTTTTTACTTGCTTACCCCTACCCGCCGCCAGAGAAAGTGGTATTCTCAAACCCATCTCGCAAGTCTGACTTGTGGTAACTCTAAACCTGCTAACCCCGTGACCTGCAACATTGTCTGCAGGCCGACAAGGAGACTTACTGTGTCTGAACTGTCTCAACTATCACCACAACCGCTGTGGGATATTTTTGCCAAAATCTGTTCCATTCCTCACCCGTCTTACCACGAAGAACAGCTTGCCGAACACATTATGGGCTGGGCAAAGGAAAAAGGGCTGCACGCCGAGCGTGACCAGGTTGGCAACATTCTGATCCGTAAACCTGCCACCGCCGGGATGGAAAACCGTAAGCCGGTTGTGCTGCAGGCGCACCTGGACATGGTTCCGCAGAAGAACAACGACACCGTACACGATTTCACTAAAGATCCGATTCAGCCGTACATCGACGGCGAGTGGATCAAAGCCCGCGGCACCACCCTGGGTGCGGACAACGGCATCGGTATGGCCTCCGCGCTGGCGGTGCTGGCCGACGATCGCGTTGAGCATGGTCCGCTGGAAGTGCTGCTGACCATGACCGAAGAAGCCGGTATGGATGGCGCCTTTGGTCTGCAGGCGAACTGGCTGCAGGCCGATATCCTGATCAATACCGATTCCGAAGAGGAAGGCGAAATCTACATGGGTTGCGCGGGCGGTATCGACTTTATCTCCACCCTGCCGCTGACCCGTGAAGCGATCCCGGCGGGCTTCCAGACCTTCAAGCTGACGCTGAAAGGGCTGAAAGGCGGCCACTCCGGCGGCGACATTCACTTAGGTTTGGGCAATGCCAACAAGCTGCTGGCCCGTTTCCTGGCCGGTCATGCTGCCGAGCTGGATCTGCGTCTGGTGGACTTCAACGGCGGTACGCTGCGTAACGCGATCCCGCGTGAAGCCTTTGCCACCCTGGCCGTTGCCGCAGACAAAGCCGATGCGCTGAAAAAGCTCTCCACCGCTTATCTGGATATCCTGAAAAACGAACTGGAAGCGAAAGAGAAAAACCTGACCGTGGTGCTGGAAGCGGTGACAACGGATAAAGCCGCGCTGACCGAACAGTCCCGCGACCGCTTTGTTCAGCTGCTGAACGCAACGCCAAACGGCGTGATCCGTAACTCTGACGTGGCGAAAGGCGTGGTGGAAACCTCCCTGAACGTCGGCGTGGTGACCATGGCTGACGACAGCGCAGAGATCATCTGCCTGATCCGCTCCCTGATCGACAGCGGAAAAGATTACGTGGTGAGCATGCTGGAATCTCTGGGCAAACTCTCTGGCGCGAAAACCGTTGCCAAGGGCAGCTACCCGGGCTGGCAGCCAGATGCGAGCTCACCGGTGATGGCGCTGGTGCGCGAAACCTATCAGCGTCTGTTCAACAGCACGCCGAACATTCAGATTATCCACGCGGGTCTGGAGTGCGGTCTGTTCAAAAAGCCGTACCCGGAGATGGACATGGTCTCCATCGGGCCAACCATTACCGGTCCACACTCTCCGGATGAGCAGGTTCATATTGCCAGCGTGGGTAATTACTGGACCCTGCTGACCGAACTGCTGAAGGCGATCCCGGCTAAGTAATCAGCTGATCTGTTGCCCGGCGGCACTGCGTTTGCCGGGCCTACGGGGCAAGCGCCTTTTGTAGGCCCGGTAAGCGTTAGCGCCACCGGGCAATAGTTCGTAGGCCCGGTAAGCGTTAGCGCCCCCGGGCAATAGTTTGTAGGCCCGGTAAGCGCAGCGCCACCGGGCAGTAGTTCGTAGGCCCGGTAAGCGTTAGCGCCACCGGGCTTTTTTACAGCCCCAATACCAGCTGCCGCTCCAGCTGCGGGTCCAGCAGCGTGACGTGCAATCCCACCAGCCTTACCCCCCGCCCTGCCCGACGTTCTTCCCAGGTTTTCTTCGCGGTCGCAATCAAATCCTCTTTGTTCAGCCGCGGCCAGACGTGCTCCTGCGTGGTTTGCTGAAAGTCGTTGAACTTGAGTTTCACCCCCTGGCGGGCAATCAGCAGATCCGGTTTCACCTTTGCCAGCCGCCGCTCCAGCTCAGGATAGAGCTGCCCGACGATAATGGCTTCGCAGTCTGCCCAGTCGTGGATATCCTCGGCCAGGGTGCGTTCCACGCCCACCGATTTACGCAGCCGCTCGCTGTTAACGTTGCGCTCGTCGATACCCTGACTCCGCTCCCACAGCACCCGGCCAAACTTACCAAAGCGCTTCAACAGCATCCCCAGATCGCTGTTTTGTACATCCTCGCAGGTGCGCAGACCCATGTTCTCCAGCTTTGCCGCCGAGACTTTGCCCACACCGGGGATCTTGCCGAGCGGCAGCGTTTTGATAAACGCCGGTACTTCGTCAGGGGTGATCACATACTGGCCGTTGGGCTTGTTGAGATCCGAGGCAATTTTGGCGAGAAATTTAACCGGCGCGACGCCCGCCGAGGCGGTGAGCTGTAGTTCATCGAATATCGTCTGGCGGATTTCCTGGGCCATCAGCGTAGCGGAGCCGTGACAGTGCAGGCTGTCGGTGACATCCAGATAGGCTTCGTCCAGCGACAGGGGTTCAATCAGGGAGGTGTAGCGGGAGAAGATTTCACGAATATGGTGGGACGCTTCTTTATAGGCCTCGAAGCGCCCGGGTAATAAGGTGAGGTGCGGGCAGAGTTTTAACGCCATCGCGGTCGGCATGGCGCTGCGCACGCCAAACTTACGTGCCGGATAGTTGGCAGTGCTGATCACCCCACGCTGTACACGACTGCCGCCAATGGCGATGGGGATATCCCGCAGCGCCGGATTATCTCTCATCTCCACCGCAGCAAAAAAACAGTCCATATCTACATGGATTATCTTGCGCATTGTAAGCCCTCACTTATCACTGGATAAGTATACAGTCACAAGTGAGGGTTGAAAATGCCGGGCGCGCTTACAGGATCCTGCGCGCCTCACGTTCCATGCGCTTTTTACGCGCGTCGCAGGGTTCGGGGCAATCGCAGACTTTCTCCATCCCCAGCGAGGAGATGCCGCCGCAGCTGCCCTGAATGCTTTTGCGCTTAATCAGCCAGCCGAGCGACATGCCAAATATCACCAGTACAAAGATCGCAAAGGTCAGCAGGAAGGTCACCATTATCAGCCTCCAAAATCATCCAGCATGATGTTCTCATCTTCCACGCCGAGATCCTGCAGCATTTTGATGACCGCAGCGTTCATCATCGGTGGCCCGCACATGTAAAACTCGCAGTCTTCCGGTGCGGCGTGGTGTTTGAGGTAGTTTTCATACAGCACGTTATGAATGAACCCGGTATAGCCGGTCCAGTTGTCTTCCGGCTGCGGATCGGACAGCGCAATGTGGAAGCTGAAGTTCGGGTTATCCCGCGCCAGCTGTTCGAACTCCTCCTGATAGAACATCTCCCGCAGCGAACGGGCACCGTACCAGAAGCTGATCTTACGCTTACTGCCAAGGCGCTTAAGCTGATCGAAAATGTGCGAACGCATCGGCGCCATTCCGGCGCCCCCGCCGATAAACACCATTTCGGCGTCGGTCTCTTTGGCAAAGAACTCCCCAAACGGACCGGAGATGGTTACCTTATCGCCCGCTTTCAGCGACCAGATATAGGACGACATGATCCCCGGCGGTGCGTCCGGTACGCCCGGCGGCGGCGTGGCGATACGCACGTTGAGCATGATGATGCCCTTCTCGTCCGGGTAGTTAGCCATGGAGTAGGCGCGCAGCGTCGGCTCTTTGACCTCCGAGACAAAGCGGAACAGGTTGAATTTGTCCCAGTCGCCGCGATATTCGTCAGGCACGTCAAAGTCTTTGTACGCGACGGTATGCTCCGGGCATTCGATCTGAATGTAGCCACCCGCGCGGAACGGTACGTCTTCGCCATCGGGAACCCGCAGCTTCAGCTCTTTAATGAAGGTGGCTTTGTTATCGTTGGAGATAACCTCGCACTGCCACTTTTTCACGCCGAAGATCTCCTCCGGCAGCTCAATCTTCATGTTCTGGCGCACCGCCACCTGACAGGCCAGACGGCACCCCTCTTTCGCTTCACGCTTGCTGATGTGCGACAGTTCGGTCGGCAGAATATCGCCGCCGCCCTCTTTGACCGTGACCCGGCACTGTCCGCAGGAGCCACCGCCGCCGCAGGCAGAAGAGATAAAAATGCCATTGCCGGAGAGGGTGTTCAGCAGCTTGTCACCCGCAGGGGTGCGGATCTGCTTATCCGCCTCATCGTTAATCTCGATGATCACATCGCCGGAGTTCACCAGCTTTGACCGCGCCACCAGGATCAGCCCCGAGAGCACCAGCACGATCAGCGTGAACATCACTACGCCAAGTATAATTTCCATACATTTTGCCCTTACAGCTGCACACCGGAGAAGGACATAAAGCCCAGCGCCATCAGACCGGTGGTGATAAAGGTGATCCCTAAGCCGCGCAACCCGGCCGGCACGTTGGCATACTTCATTTTTTCGCGCAGGCCCGCCATCGTCACGATAGCCAGCATCCAACCAATACCGGAGCCGAAGCCGTACACTACCGACTCGCTAAAGTTGTAATCGCGCTGGACCATAAACGACACGCCGCCGAAGATGGCGCAGTTCACGGCGATCAGCGGCAGGAAGATCCCCAGCGCCGTGTAGAGTGACGGGAAGTATTTATCGAGGATCATCTCAAGGATCTGCACCAGCGCCGCAATCACCCCAATAAAGGTGATGAAGTTGAGGAAGCTCAGATCAACGCCCTCGACCAGCGCACCGTCGCGCAGCACCAGGTTAAAGACCAGGTTGTTGATGGGAACCGACAGCCCCAGCACCACCGTGACGGCAACGCCCAGGCCGAAGGCGGTCGAGACCTTTTTGGAGACCGCGAGGAACGTACACATGCCGAGGAAAAACGCGAGCGCCATGTTTTCAACAAACACCGCCTGCACAAACAAACTCAGGTAATGAGCCATTGTCGGTTACTCCTTTTCCTGCTGCTCAGGACGCCAGGTTCTCACCGCCCAGATCAGCAAACCGATAATGAAGAACGCGCTGGGGGCCAGCAGGAACAGGCCGTTCGGCAGATACCAGCCGCCGTTTTGCACGGTATCGAGCACGGTGATGCCAAACAGCTTGCCGCTGCCAATCAGCTCGCGCAGGAAACCGACCGTCAGCAGGATCACGCCGTAGCCGAGACCATTGCCGATGCCGTCCATAAAGCTCGCCAGCGGCGGCATCTTCATGGCATAGGCTTCTGCGCGCCCCATCACGATGCAGTTGGTGATGATCAGGCCGACAAACACCGACAGCTGTTTTGAGGTTTCGTAGGCAAAGGCCCGCAACAGTTGATCCACCACGATCACCAGCGAGGCGATGATCGCCATCTGCACAATAATGCGCACGCTGTTGGGGATGTGGTGGCGGATCATCGAGATGAACATGCTGGAAAACGCTGTCACCAAAGTCACTGCCAGGGTCATCACCACGGCGGTTTCCAGCTTGGTGGTGACCGCCAGTGCCGAACAGACGCCCAGCACCTGCAGGGTGATCGGATTGTTAGCGATGAGCGGCCCGATAAGAACCCGTTTAACTTCTTTCAGTTCGCCCGCATCAGCCATTGTTCAGCTCTCCTTCACGTACCTTTTTAAGAAAGGGTCCAAAACCCATCTCGCCCATCCAGAAATCAAAGCTGTGCTGCACGCCGTTTGAGGTCAGCGTGGCGCCGGACAGGCCATCGACAGCGTACTCATCACCCGGACGCGCGGCCCCTTTCATCACTTTCAGCGCTGGCTGGCCGTTCTCATCCAGCACTTTTTTGCCGACAAACTGCGCCCGCCAGGCCGGGTTTTCCACTTCGCCGCCCAGCCCCGGGGTTTCGCCCTGATCGTAGTAAGTGATGCCCTTAACCGTGCGGCCGTCGGTGTTGAGAGCGACGAAGGCATACATCATCGACCACAGCCCGTTGCCGTACACCGGCAGGACCAGCTCCTGAACGCGCTGTTGCTCATCGCGCACCAGATAGATCTCCGCCGTATTGCTGCGGCGTTTGATGCCAGCCGGATCCTGGCTCGCCTGTAGCTCGGTACTGCGCTGCGGATCTTTCAGCGCCTGCGCCTGGTTATAGCTGGACGGATCGCTCTCCAGCAGCTCGCCGGTATTGAGATCCACCAGACGCGGGGTGATACGTTCAGCAAAGATCTGCGCCACATCGTCGGCGCTCATTTCACCCTGCATCAGCCCCGCTACCGCCAGAATGTTACGCTGCTTATCGAGGGCGCGCTGCTCCTGCTGGCGGGATTTAAGCCCTACCGCAGAGCCCGCTACTACGATGGAACAGACCAGACACAGCACGACAACCACCATCAGCGTCTTGCCGATGCTGTCATTATTTTTTATCTCAGCCACGCGCCTTCCTCCGTTTGATGTTGGCACGCACCACCAGGTAATCGAACAGCGGCGCAAACAGGTTGGCGAACAGGATCGCCAGCATCATCCCTTCCGGATAGGCCGGATTCACGACGCGGATAAGCACGCACATCACGCCAATCAGCGCCCCGTACCACCATTTGCCTTTATCGGTAAAGGAGGCCGACACCGGGTCGGTGGCCATAAACATCATGCCAAAGGCGAAACCGCCCAGCACCAGATGCCAGTACCACGGCATGGCGAACATCGGGTTGGTCGCCGAACCAATCAGGTTAAACAGCGTCGCGGTGAGGATCATGCCGAGCATCACGCCCGCCACAATGCGCCAGGAGGCGACTCGGCCAAACAGAATGATGGCACCACCAATCAGGATCATTAGCGTGGAAACTTCCCCTATCGAGCCCGGAATGGTGCCGATAAAGGCATCAAACCAGCTGACCGGCTGGCCGGTGGCGTTGTTGACCAGCGCCTCGCCGCCGTGGGCGGCCCACTGCGACAGCGGCGTCGCCCCGGAGAAACCGTCCGCCGCCGTCCAGACCAGATCGCCGGAGATTTGCGCCGGGTAGGCAAAGAACAGGAACGCCCGTCCGGCGAGGGCCGGGTTGAGGAAGTTGCGTCCGGTACCGCCGAAGATCTCCTTCGCCATCACCACGCCAAAGCTGATGCCCATTGCCGCCTGCCACAGCGGCAACGTTGGCGGGACAATCAGGGCGAACAGAATGGAGGTGACAAAGAAGCCTTCGTTGATCTCGTGCTTGCGGATAATCGCGAACAGCACTTCCCAGAAGCCGCCCACCAGAAATACCGTCAGGTAGATAGGCAGGAAGTAGACCGCTCCCAGCGTCATCATGCTGATCCAACCGGCATCAGGGGTAAAGCTGACGCCCAGCATCTGCGCCACCCGGTAGTGCCAGTCGCCGGCGATAATCTGCGGCAGCTGCTGGGCATCATAAAGATGCGTCAGCGCCGGGATGGTCTGCAGACCGACGTTGTACATGCCCCAGAACATTGCCGGGAACACCGCGAACCAGACGAGGATCATCATGCGCTTGAGGTCGATGGCGTCGCGCACGTGCGCGGCCCCTTTGGTGACCTGGCCGGGCGTATAAAGGAGCGTCGCGGTCGCTTCAAACAGCGGGTAGTACTTTTCCAGCTTGCCGCCGTGGGTAAAATGCGGCTCCAGCTTTTCAATGAGATGTTTCAGGCCCATCAGTTATCCTTCCTGCTCAATGCGGGTTAACACCTCGCGCAATACCGGTCCGTATTCGTATTTACCGGGGCAAACGTAGGTGCACAGCGCCAGATCTTCTTCATCCAGCTCGAGGCAGCCCAGCGCCTGAGCGCCGTCAGTATCGCCCGCCAGCAGATCGCGCAGCAGCAGGGTCGGCAGGATATCGAGCGGCATCACGCGCTCGTAGTTGCCGATGGGCACCATCGCCCGCTCGCCGCCGTGGGTATCGGTTGTGAAGTTAAACACCTTGTTGCGCAGGAAGTGGCCCAGCGTCGTGCGGGTAACGGAGAACTTCTCTCTGCCGGGCATCACCCAGCCGAACAGCTCTTTCTCGCGCCCTTCCTTCACCACGCTAACCTGTAAATGAAAGCGCCCGAGCCAGGCCTGCGCGCCTGCGGCATGCCTGCCGTTAAGTACGGAACCCGAAATATGCCGGTTTTCGCCGTCCAGGGTTTCATCCACCAGCAGGTCATTGATGTCTGCCCCCAGGCAGGTGCGCACCAGACGCGGGTTGCGCATCTGCGGACCGCCCAGGGCGATAACCCGCTCGGTGCACAGCTCGCCGGTGGTGAACAGCTTGCCGATGGCGATAACGTCCTGGTAGTTCAGATGCCAGACCTGTTTGGTCAGGCTGACGGCCTCCAGGAAATGGATGTGCGTCCCAGGCAACCCTGCCGGATGCGGCCCGGCGAAGGCATTGAACGTTACCTTCCCCTGCGGGTGCCCGCCCAGCTTGCCACCGCCCGCCTGGCAAACATGCACTTTGCCCTCGGTCAGGCGCGTCAGGAGGGTCAGGCCGGCGTCAAACGCCTGACGCTGCGCCAGAATAATCGGCTGCGGGTCGGCGCTGAGCGGGTTGGTATCTATGGCGGTGACAAAAATGGCGGCCGGAAGGGTGTCGGGCACCGGGGTTTTACTGAAGGGGCGGGTACGCAGCGCCGTCCAGAGGCCGGACTCCAGCAGCTGCGCCTGAACGGCCTGGCGGGAGAGCGTGGGCAGTTCTGCGACATCGTGGCGGGTAAACTCGCGCTGCCGGTCACCTTCCAGACGGATCACCACCGATTGCAGTACCCGGCGCTCGCCGCGATGGATAGCCGCGATCGTCCCGCTGGCGGGTGCGGTGAAGAGAACGCCGGGATTTTTTTTATCCTCGAAGAGCGGCTGGCCCTTAATGACGCTGTCGCCTTCCTGCACCAGCATGGTGGGACGCATCCCTATGTAGTCGTCCCCGAGGATCGCCACATGGCGGGGTGTCGCACCGGGCGAAATTTGCTGTACGGGAATACCGGAAATCGGTAAATCAAGTCCTTTTCTGATTCTAATCATAGTGTTAGTTGATATCCATGAATAACCGTTCCGGCCAGGGAGCCGGACGAGTCAGAAGTCGTTGCACAGGATGAAGAAAGGCGGCGAGAACTCGCCTGTGTGACCAGCAGGATCGCGGATGATCCTGAAAAAGCTTCCTTTCTTACCCTTCGGTCATAAGACGGGCGCAGTGTACCATTTTCACCGATCGGGCGGCAGCGATAACGCAGCGGCAGGTGCTAAAATGCGACCGATTACGCAAAGTTCTCAATGCCAGCGGGGCCATTCCAGGTTATAAGGTAAAACTATTTTGTAAACCGTCGTGCTGGCGCTTGCGAAAAAATGCAGTGGTGCTAATGTGAGCACGCCTAATGCAGATAAATCTGATTTCGGGTCTCTTTTGCCGTCCTGGCAAGTTGGTTACGTTTTATCAAGGAACATGTAGTATGCGTAAAATCGCATTGTTCATTGCGATGCTTCTTATTCCGTGCGTTTCGTTTGCCGGGCTGCTCAGCAGCAACAGCTCCACGACGCCCGTTAGCAAAGAATACAAGCAGCAGTTGATGGGCTCTCCGGTCTATATCCAGATCTTTAAGGAAGAGCGCACGTTAGACCTGTTCGTGAAGATGGGCGAGACGTATCAGCTGCTCGACAGCTATAAAATCTGTAACTACTCCGGCGGCCTCGGCCCGAAACAGCGTCAGGGCGATTTTAAAAGCCCGGAGGGGTTTTACAGCGTCCAGCGTAGCCAGCTAAAACCGGACAGCCGCTTCTATAAAGCCATCAATATCGGCTTTCCGAATGCCTATGACCGTGCCCATGGTTATGACGGTAAATACCTGATGATCCACGGTGCCTGTGTTTCCGTTGGCTGCTACGCCATGACCGACACCGGGATTGATGAGATCTTCCAGTTTGTGACCGGTGCGCTGGTGTTTGGCCAGTCTGCGGTGCAGGTGAGCATCTATCCGTTCCGGATGACCGACGCCAATATGGCACGTCACAAAAGGTCCTACTACGCAGATTTCTGGAATCAGCTGAAGCCGGGTTACGACTACTTCCAGCAGACGCGTAAGCCGCCAACCGTTTCGGTGGTGGATGGACGTTACGTGGTCAGCAAGCCGCTGAGCCACGAAGTCGTCCAGCCACAGCTGGCGTCAAACTACGCGCTCCCCGAGACAAAATAAGATCCACTCGCCTGGCATAATCTTTTGCCAGGTTTCGTTGCCCGTCAGCGGCTGCGTCGCAATCACAGTGACCACATCGTTTGGTGTGGTCTCTGTCTGAAAATCAATTTCCACATCCTGATCCAGTAGCTTTGCCACGCCGAACGGTGCCCGCCGGGTGATCCAGAACAGGTTCGTGGAGCAGAACGCCATCACGTAGCGCCCGTCAGACAACAGCATGTTGAACACGCCCTTCTCACGTAACTCGGACGCCAGCGAGGCAATGTATTTAAACACCGCGGTCATGTTGCCGGGAGTACGTGGGTAGCGCTCGGTCAGCTTGTGTAGCAGCCAGCAGAAGGCCTTTTCACTATCGGTTTCCCCTACCGGGCGGAAGTTGCCGGTCTCCAGCGACTTATAGCCGCTCAACTGGCCGTTATGGGCGTAGGTCCAGTTTCGTCCCCACAGCTCGCGGGTAAACGGGTGGGTGTTTTCCAGCGCGACTTCACCGCGGTTGGCCTGGCGAATGTGGGCCACCACCGAGCGGGATTTAATCGGATAATCCTGCACCAGTTTGGCAATCGGAGAGTTGAAACTGGGTTGTGGATCCTTGAACGTGCGACAGCCTTTCCCTTCGTAGAAGGTGATACCCCAGCCGTCTTTATGCGGCCCGGTTCCTCCCCCGCGCTGCACCAGCCCGGTGAAACTAAAGCAGATATCGGTTGGCACATTGGCGCTCATCCCGAGCAGTTCGCACATATATCACCTCCACAACAGCGGGGGCGATATGCCCCCAGCGAAGTCTTACTTAACCATCTCTTTTTCGATCAGCTGAATCAGGATGTGGATCACTTTGATGTGAATTTCCTGAATACGGTCGGCGTAACCGAAGTGAGGCACGCGAATTTCGATATCCGCCGTACCCGCCATTTTGCCGCCGTCTTTGCCGGTCAGGGTGATGACTTTCATCCCCTTCTCACGTGCCGCTTCAATCGCTTTGATCACGTTGCCGGAGTTGCCGGAGGTGGAAATCCCCAGCAGAACGTCCCCTTCACGACCCACTGCTTCGACATAGCGGGAGAAGATGTGATCGTAACCGAAGTCATTGCCCACGCAGGAAATGTGGCTGACATCAGAGATCGCAATCGCCGGGTAGCCCGGGCGGTTTTCACGATAGCGACCGGTCAGCTCTTCAGCGAAGTGCATGGCATCACAATGTGAACCGCCATTGCCGCAGGAGAGCACTTTACCGCCCGCTTTGAAGCTGTCGGCCAGCAGGACCGCCGCGCGCTGAATAGCGTGAATATTGGCTTCATCTTTCAGAAAGTTAGCCAGCGTTTCCGCCGCTTCGTTCAGTTCGTTACGAATAAGATCCTGGTACATGAGGATAATCCTTCAGTATTGATGAAATAACAGAGCAAGTTTACCGGATAGCGGGAAAAGCGAGAAGCTAAAGCCGCATGAATCGACGGGCGTTTTGCTTTTTTGTGCCGCGTAAAACCTGAACAATGTGAACCAGGTTGTAATTATTTTGTGAATGCATTGCTAAAAGAAATAACATCCACTACAACCATATCATCACAAGTGGTCAGACCTCCTACAAGACAGGGAGCATTTCTTTATGATGATTTTAAGTATTCTCTTATCCGTTGTTCTGCTCGGGGTGTTGTTCTATCACCGGGTCAGCTTAATTCTGAGCAGCTTCATCTTACTGGCCTGGACTGCGGCGCTTGGCGTCGCCGGCATCTGGACCACCTGGGTGCTGGTCCCACTGGCGATCATTCTGGTGCCGTTCAACGTCCGCTCCATGCGTAAGTCACTGATTTCGGCTCCGGTATTCCGTGGCTTCCGTAAGGTGATGCCGCCGATGTCACGCACTGAAAAAGAGGCGATTGACGCAGGCACCACCTGGTGGGAAGGCGATCTGTTCCAGGGCAAGCCAGACTGGAAAAAGCTGCATAACTACCCGCAGCCGCGCCTTACTGCTGAAGAGCAGGCGTTTATCGATGGTCCGGTTGAAGAAGCCTGCCGGATGGCGAATGACTTCCAGATCACCCATGAGATGGCCGATCTGCCGCCGGAACTGTGGGCATTTTTAAAAGAGCATCGCTTCTTCGCGATGATCATCAAGAAAGAGTACGGCGGGCTGGAGTTCTCTGCTTACGCTCAGGCTCGGGTGCTGCAAAAACTGTCTGGCGTCTCCGGGATCCTGGCGATCACCGTGGGCGTGCCTAACTCCTTAGGCCCGGGCGAACTGCTGCAACATTACGGTACGGAAGAGCAGAAAGATCACTACCTGCCGCGTCTGGCACGCGGCCTGGAAATCCCTTGCTTCGCCCTGACCAGCCCGGAAGCGGGTTCCGATGCAGGCGCCATCCCGGATACCGGCGTGGTCTGCATGGGCGAGTGGCAGGGTGAGCAGGTGCTGGGTATGCGCCTGACCTGGAACAAACGCTACATTACGCTGGCGCCAATCGCTACCGTGCTGGGTCTGGCCTTTAAACTCTCCGACCCGAACAAGCTGTTAGGTGGTGAAGAAGATCTGGGCATTACCTGTGCGCTGATCCCTACCTCTACCCCGGGCGTGGAAATTGGTCGTCGTCACTTCCCGCTGAACGTGCCGTTCCAGAACGGTCCGACTCGCGGTCAGGATATCTTTGTGCCGATTGATTACATCATCGGTGGCCCGAAAATGGCCGGTCAGGGCTGGCGTATGCTGGTGGAATGTCTGTCGGTGGGCCGCGGCATTACCCTGCCGTCGAACTCAACCGGCGGTCTGAAATCGGTGGCGATGGGGATTGGCGCTTACGCCCACATCCGCCGTCAGTTCAAGATCTCTATCGGTAAGATGGAAGGGATTGAGGAGCCACTGGCCCGTATCGCAGGTAACGCCTACGTGATGGATGCGGCAGCTTCATTAATTACCTACGGCATCATGCTCGGCGAGAAGCCGGCCGTGCTGTCCGCGATTGTGAAGTACCACTGTACCCACCGTGCGCAGCAGTCGATCATTGATGCGATGGATATTGCCGGCGGGAAAGGCATTATGCTCGGCGAAGGCAACTTCCTGGCGCGCGGCTATCAGGGCGCACCGATTGCTATCACCGTGGAAGGGGCCAACATTTTAACCCGCAGCATGATGATCTTCGGTCAGGGCGCAATCCGCTGCCATCCATACGTGCTGGAAGAGATGGCCGCCGCGCAGAACAACGACGTGGATGCCTTCGATAAGCTGCTGTTCAAACATATCGGTCACGTGGGCAGCAACAAGGTGCGCAGCTTCTGGCTGGGCCTGACGCGCGGTCTTACCAGCGCGACCCCAACAGGCGATGCAACCCGTCGTTACTACCAGCATCTGAACCGTCTGAGTGCCAACCTCGCGCTGCTCTCCGACGTGTCGATGGCGGTGCTGGGCGGCAGCCTGAAGCGCCGGGAACGTATCTCCGCGCGTCTGGGTGATGTGCTGAGCCAGATCTTCCTCGCCTCCGCGGTACTGAAACGCTACGACGACGAAGGCCGGCATGAAGCGGATCTGCCGCTGGTGCACTGGGGCGTGCAGGACGCGCTGTATCAGGCAGAGCAGGCCATTGACGATCTGCTGGTGAACTTCCCGAACCGCTTTGTCGCGGGTGCCCTGCGCGTGGTCATCTTCCCGACCGGCCGTCACTATCTGGCGCCGTCCGATAAGCTGGATCATAAAGTGGCGAAGATCCTGCAGATACCGAGCGCGACCCGCTCCCGCATTGGCCGCGGCCAGTATCTGACCCCGAGCGAGCATAACCCGGTGGGTCTGCTGGAAGAGGCGCTGCTGGATGTGATGGCGGCCGATCCGATTCATCAGAAGATCTGCAAACAGCTGGGCAAAAACCTGCCGTTCACCCGCCTGGATGAGCTGGCGAAACAGGCCCTGGCTGGCGGTATCATCAGCAAGGATGAAGCAGCCCTGCTGATCAAAGCTGAAGAGAGCCGTCTGCGCAGTATCAACGTTGATGATTTCGACCCCGAAGAGCTGGCGACACAGCCGGTAAAGCTGACAGAAATCGTACGTAAACCTGAAGCCGCATAACCCGTTTCAGGGCTAAAAAACCCCGCCTGGTGCGGGGTTTTTTATTGCCACCCGTTTCTCTGATTGTCGTGCTACAGTGTCAAAATGGGGTTCTTCGAGGAGTCTTACTGTGCCTGGTTTGAAGATTACGCTTTTACAACAACCGCTGGTGTGGATGGATGGTCCCGCCAACCTGCGTCATTTTGATCGTCAACTGGAGGGGATCGCCGGACGCGATATCATTATCCTGCCAGAAATGTTCACCACCGGATTTGCCATGGAAGCGGCAAGACAGTCCCTCCCGCAGGAGGATGTGGTCGCCTGGATGCAGGCAAGGGCGCAGCAAACCCAGGCGTTAATCGCCGGGAGCGCCGCGCTGCAGACCGAACGCGGGCCGGTTAACCGTTTTCTGCTGGTTGAGCCCGAGGGCAAGGTGCATTTCTACGATAAGCGCCACCTGTTCCGCATGGCGGATGAGCACCAGCACTATGAAGCGGGTACCGAGCGGCTGGTGTTTGAGTGGCGCGGCTGGCGCATTCTGCCGTTAGTCTGTTACGACCTGCGCTTCCCGGTATGGTCGCGTAACCGTAACGATTATGACCTGGCGCTGTATGTCGCTAACTGGCCCGCTCCACGCTCGCTGCACTGGCAGGCGCTGCTGACCGCACGGGCGATTGAGAACCAGGCCTATGTGGCAGGCTGCAACCGGGTGGGTACAGACGGCAACGGACATCACTATCGCGGTGACAGCCGGGTGATTAACCCGCAGGGGGAGATTATCGCCACCGCAGAGCCGCACCATGCGACGCGCATCGACGCCGAGCTGTCGCTGACGGCACTGAGAGAGTATCGGGAGAAGTTTCCTGCGTGGCAGGATGCCGATCCGTTTAGCATTAACTAAACATCTGCCGGGCGGCACCGCGCTGCTTGCCCGGCCAAATCTGCCGCGCGATAAAATGAGAAAGGCCTGAATCATTGCTGATTCAGGCCTTCTGAATAGTGGCGGAACGGACGGGACTCGAACCCGCGACCCCCTGCGTGACAGGCAGGTATTCTAACCGACTGAACTACCGCTCCGCTGTGTTCCCTTGGGAACGAGGCAGATATTACGGTTTGCCTCCGATCCCGTCAATGCTTTTTCTCTTCTTTTGAATCGTTTGCTGCAAAAACGATCCAAACGGTTATTTTACCAGCATTTCCGTCGCAATTAACCGCGCCAGAGGCAGCTTCCGCCCTTCTTCTGCACCAGATCGAGACGAGATTCATGTGCCAGCAGCTCTTCATCGCTGGCGAGAATGACCCGTAATGCGCTGCTCTGACGAATGACGCGCTGGATTTCACTCTCTCCGGACTGATTCTGTGAATCACTATCCGCGTTAAAGGCCAGCGCTGTCTGGCCGCCCGTCATGAGCAGATAGACATCGGCCAGGATCTGGGCATCGAGCAATGCCCCGTGCAGCGTACGTTTACTGTTATCTATTTCATAGCGTGAGCACAAGGCATCGAGGCTGTTACGCTTGCCGGGGAACATCCTTCTCGCCATCGCCAGACTGTCGGTGACTTTACAGAAGGTGTCGGTCTTCGGCAGGCCGCGGTTGAGCTTGCTGAATTCATAATCCATAAAGCCGATATCAAACGAGGCGTTATGAATAACCAGCTCGCCGCCTTTGATGTAGTCGATGAATTCATCGGCGACGTCAGCAAAGGTGGGTTTATCCAGTAAGAATTCATCTGCGATACCGTGAACGCCAAAGGCTTCCGGGTCCACCAGCCGGTCTGGCTTCAGGTAGACGTGGAAGTTATTGCCGGTAAGACGGCGGTTGATCACCTCTACCGCACCGATCTCGATGATCTTGTGCCCTTCATAGTGAGCACCGATCTGGTTCATACCCGTGGTTTCGGTATCGAGGACGATGATCCTGTCGGCGTTATGTGTGTCTGCAATACTCATTCTGAAAACCTGCTCTGTTCGACGGCGACATTGTAAACAACCTGACCAGGCGTTCAAAGCGCTAATCGCCGTGTCGATGCAGTTCACAACTCTGTCGCCAGCAGATTGCGACACCGTTTTTCGCATGCCAGGCTGCTCCGATTCAACTCTTATCGCAGCGGGCGCTATGACTCTCAGGATCCCCTTTCAGGTCAAACTCTTCCTGTCGCTGGTGGCATTTTCCTGTCTCCTTCTCGCGCTGCTGGGCGCCGTCCTGTTTCATTTCATCGATCGGCAGCTGCATCACGATATCGGCCAGCGCGCGCGGGTTCAGGCCAGCGAGATCGCCCTGATGCCCGATCTGGCGCTTAAAGTTGCTAACCGCGACCTGGCGGGGATTGCCCGGCTGATCCAGCCTCTGCGTAACCAAAGCGACGCCAGCTTTATCGTGATAGGCGACGTGCGCGAACAACATCTTTATCACTCTGAATCGCCGGAGCGCATTAATTTACCGATGATTGGCGGGGATAACGCAGAGGTGTTGCAGGGGAAAACCATTATTTCCGCGCGCCAGGGCGGGATCGGCTTTTCGCTTCGCAGCAAGGCCCCGATACGCAACGCGCAGAACGAGGTCATTGGCATTGTCTCGGTCGGGTATCTGACTTCATACATTAACAGTATCAATGCTCGTATCCTCTGGCAGGCCGCCTTATACGGTGTGGTGCTGTTACTGCTGCTGTTTATGTTCTCCTGGGTCTTTACCCGCAACGTCAAAAAACAGATGTTCTGGCTGGAGCCCAAGGCGATCGCTCTGCTGGTGCGGCAGCAAAAAGCCCTGCTTGAGGCGATGTATGAAGGGGTATTTGCCATCAATGCGGAGAGGCAGTTGATCTCCATTAACCGCGCCGCGCGAGAGCTGCTCGATATTCGTCAGAGCGAAAGCGAGATCCTCGGCAAACCGCTGGCGGCCGTGCTGCAGACGCCCCCCACCTTTTTTACCGGGGAAAAGATGCCCGATGACGGTCATCACCACGATCAGATCACGGTGCTGAATCAGCGGCAGGTGATTGTTAATCGGGTGCCTATCGAACTCGAGCCAGGCAAGGAGAGCGGCTGGGTCTTTAGCTTCCGCGATAAAAATGACATTAACACCCTCAGCAGCCAGCTGAGCCAGGTGAAGCGCTATGCGGATAATCTGCGGATTATGCGCCACGAGCAGATGAACTGGACCGCGACCTTGGCCGGGCTGTTGCAGATGCAGCGTTATGACGATGCGATGCGCTATATCGAAGCCCAGTCCGAAGGAGCGCAGGCGGCGCTGGATTTTGTCTCGACCCGCTTCACTTCCCCTGCCCTGTGCGGTCTGCTGCTGGGCAAATACGTCAGCGCCCGTGAAAAAGGCATCGAGCTGACCTTTGACCCGGCCTGCCAGCTAGCCCACCAGCCGACGGCCATCAGCGAAACCGAGCTGATGTCGATCATCGGCAACCTGCTGGATAATGCGGTAGAAGCAACGCTGCAAACTGCATCCCCCTACTCACCTGTGGCGCTCTACATTTCCGACCGAAACCACGAGCTGGTGATTGAGGTAGCGGATCAGGGCCGCGGCGTGGATGACTCGCTGAAACCCATCCTGTTTGAACAGGGGGTGACCAGCAAACCGACTCGCCCTGACGCCCTGACCGGGTCGGATCACGGTATCGGCCTGTATCTGGTGGCAAGCTATGTCCGGCAGGCAGGCGGCAGTATCGAAATTGCAGACAATGCCCCGCAGGGGGCGATATTTACCGTTTTTATCCCTTTAACGGTCACCGAGGCAACAGGACAGCACCATGAATAACACCCGTGAATTCGATGTCGTCATTGTGGAAGATGAACCCTATCTGGCCGGTTTGCACCGCGACTATATCGAACAACATTTCCCGCTGCGCGTGGTGGGGATTGCCGCCACGCTGGAACAGGCCCGGTCCCTGTTACAGCTTCACCAGCCGAGGCTGGTGTTGCTCGATAACTATCTGCCCGATGGTCAGGGGGTAGATTTAATCGACAGCGCCCTGCTGAAAAGCTTTGATTGCTCGGTCATTTTCCTGACGGCCGCCAGCGATATGCAGACCTGCAGCCGGGCGATGCGCCACGGGGCGTTTGACTACCTGATTAAGCCGGTCTCGTTTCAACGTTTGCAGAGTTCACTGGAGCGGTTTGTGGCCCTGCTGCGCACGCTGCGGCATGTGAAGGTGGTGGATCAGGACGCGCTGGACAAGCTGTTTAATCTGCCGACCCGTGCTGCGCCGCCCGCCCCGTCGACCAAAGGGATCGAGCCCAATACCCTCGAGCGGATTCAACACGCTTTTACCACCAGCCCCGATCGCTGCTGGTCGGTGGAGCAGATTGTCGAAGAGGTGGGGATCAGTAAAACCACCGGTCGCCGCTATCTGGAATATTGCGTGGAGACCGGCTTTATCAGCGTTGAAATGCAGTATGGCAATATCGGGCATCCGCGACGGCTCTACCGTAAGCTCGGCGAATGAGCGACCGCATTTATTCCACTAACAGGCCTCCGACGGCCTTTTTTTTTTTTGGTGCCTGCCGTGGTGTTTATGGTGTTAATTGCCGAATAAAAGCCAGCAATCACACTTCGGTGAGATAAAAATTGGGCCCTGTTGTCTGAGAAATCCGATGCGCTATGTTGAATTTTAGTTTCTCAAACGTAGCCAAAGGTTAATAACAATGTTAAATAAACTACATCTTTCTCTGCTTGCTACCGCTGTGCTGTTCTCTACGTCTGCCATGTCTGCTTTGCCTCAGGGCTATCCCGCCGATTATCAAAAGGTCGTCGATGCTGCAACCAAAGAGGGTAAGCTGGTCGTTTATTCCACCACCGATACCAAAGCCGCAGGCCCGCTGATTCAGGGGTTCGAAGCCACCTATCCGGGGATCAAAGTGGAATATAACGACATGAACAGCACCGAGCTGTACAACCGTTATATCAGCGAACAGGCCGCAGGCAGCAGCAGCGGCGACGTGGTCTGGAGTTCATCCATGGACACCGCGCTGAAGCTGGCGACCGACTACGCGATGGAATATACCTCTCCTGAGCAGGGTCAGATCCCGGCCTGGGCGGTATGGAAAAACCGCGCCTACGGCACCACCTACGAGCCGGTGGTGTTTATCTATAACAAACGGCAGATCCCGGCCAACAGCGTGCCGGATTCTCATGCGACACTGGCGAAACTGATCGCCAGCCAGCCCGACGAGTTCAGCAAAAAAGTCACCACCTATGATATCGAGAAATCCGGCCTCGGCTTTATGCTATCGGTACAGGATTCCCGCGCCGATCCGGCCTATTTCACCACCCTTGCTGACGTTGCCAAAGGTGGGTTAGCCGTGCAGTCCTCAACGGGTACCATGATGGAACGAGTCTCATCCGGTGAAAACCTGATCGGCTTTAACATCCTCGGCTCCTATGCTGAAGCCCGCGCCAAGACGGACCCGGCGCTCGGCATCATCTATCCGAAGGATTACACCCTGGTCCTCTCGCGCGTCTCCTTTATCAGCCAGGGGGCGCAGAACAGCAACGCCGCGAAGCTGTGGCTGGACTACGTCCTGTCTGAAAAAGGCCAGAGCATTCTGGCGAACAAGGCCGACATCCCCTCTCTGCGTAATGATATCGAAGGTAACAACGATATCGCCGGGTTAACCAAACGCCTGGGCAACGCCCTGAAACCGATCCCGGTGGATGAAAATCTGCTGGAATTTTTACAGCAGAAAAAACGCCTGGAGTACATCAAACAGTGGCGCGCTGCCGCACAGAAATAGTGGCGAGGTGGCGTGTGGCGCCATGCCGCACGCCCTTTCCTCTCGTCTGTTTTCACTGTTCAGGGTTGTACACTGAAGGGATGTGACATGAGTGCATTGGCTAGAAAGTGGCAGAGCCTGCCGCGTGGTATCGTGGTGTTGATAACCGCCCTGGTTATCTACGTCCCGTTATCGTTCATTGTGATACAAAGTTTCCTCTCCGCTCCGTTCTTTTCGCCATCGAAAACATGGAGCCTGGAGTCGTTTGGCTTCATTTTTACCGATCCCGATTTTTATACCGCCCTGAAAAGCGGCTTTATTCTGGCGTTCGGCCTGGTCGCTATTGCCATCCCGCTGGGCGGTATTCTGGCGTTTCTGATGGTACGCACGGATTTGCCGGGCCGTCGGCTGATTGAACCGCTGATCCTGGTGCCTATTTTTGTCTCGCCGATGGTGCTGGGCTTTGGCTATGTCGTAGCCGCCGGGCCGGTGGGCTTCTTCTCGCTGTGGGCGAAATCGCTGATTGGCTTCGTGCCGTGGAACATCTACAGCATGCCGAGCATCGTTATCATCGCCGGCCTGACCCACGTTCCGCACGCCTATCTCTATATTTCCTCGGCGCTGCGCAGCGTGGGATCGGATGTGGAAGAAGCGGCGCGTATTGCCGGTGCCACGCCGCTCCAGGTGATGACCTCCGTTAGCCTGCCCATGGTGCGCCCGTCCATTCTCTACGCCTGCGTGCTGCTGTTTTTCCTCGGGCTGGAGGTGTTTGGCCTGATGCTGGTGCTTGGCGATCCGGAAGGCAACCTGGTGCTGGCGACCTATCTGTATCAGCTGACCAATAAACTCGGCACCCCCTCTTATCACCTGATGGCAGCGGTGGCCGTGGTGCTGATCTGTCTCACCATCCCGCTGGTGATGTTGCAACGTCGGTTGATGCGAACCGCTAACCGCTTTGTCACGGTGAAAGGCAAAGCCTCGCAGGCACGCGCGCTGCCGCTGGGAAAATGGCGCTGGGTCGCCGGGGCGGTAGTGGCCTGCTGGCTGACCGTCACCATCGGCGTACCGCTGGTAGGCGTCATGCTGCGAGCCTTTATCTCTAACTGGGGCGTCGGGGTCTCGCTCTGGGATGAGGTGTCGTTCCAGACTTTCCGCAGTATCTGGGAACAACCTAACCTGCTGCGGGCGATCGTCAACTCCATGGCCATCGGCGTCTTCGGCGGCGCCCTGGCGGTGGCCTGCTATCTGTTTATCGGCATTGCCATGCACCGCAAACCCGACGGCATAACCCGCGCGCTGGACTACAGCGTGCTGGTGCCGCGTGCGGTTCCCGGCCTGCTGGCGGGCCTGGCCTTCCTGTGGGTTTTCCTGTTCATACCGATGTGGCTGGATAACGCCCTGAAATCGGGCGCCCTTTCCGATATGCCGTGGTCACAGTGGCTGCGGGACAATCTGGTGCCCTGGCTGCGTTCGCTGCGCAGCACCATCTTCAGCGTCTGGCTGGCCTATACCGTGGTGTGGATGGCTTACGGGCTACGCCTAATCTCCTCGACGCTACTGCAGGTAGGGCCGGAGCTGGAAGAGGCCGCGCGCAGCACCGGCGCGACCCGCGGGCAGATCACCCGTCACGTCACCATTCCGCTCTCCCGCTACGGGCTGATTGGCTCCTGGCTGCTGATGTTCCTGATCTTTGAACGTGAATACTCAACCGGCGTGTATCTGCTGTCACCGGGGACAGAAACTATCGGCTCCATGCTGGTTTCGCTGTGGGCAGCCGGAGCGATTGATATTGTCGCGGCGCTCTCTTTTATCAACATCCTGCTGGTAGTGGTCGGCCTGGGTATCGCCCTTCGTTTTGGAGTGAAATTACATGATTGAGTTATCGGTTGAAGACCTGCATTTAACCTATGGCGACAACCCGGTGCTGAAAGGGGTGTCCATGGAACTGAAACCCGGTGAAGTTGTGTCGCTGCTGGGACCTTCCGGCAGCGGCAAGACCACCCTGCTGCGTGCCGTTGCCGGGCTGGAAAAGCCGACCCAGGGCAAGATTACTATCGGCAAAAGAAGCGTCTATAACGGCACGCCGCGCAGCGAAGTCCCCGCCGAAGAGCGCAACCTGGGGCTGGTGTTTCAGTCGTACGCGCTATGGCCGCATAAGACGGTGTTTGAGAACGTGGCCTACCCGCTGAAACTGCGTAAAGTCGCGAAAGCGGAAATCGCGCAACGGGTTGCCGCGGTGCTGGAGCAACTCGGGCTCGGCCATCTCGCGCATCGCCATCCGCATCAGCTTTCCGGCGGACAGCAGCAGCGCGTGGCCATTGGCCGGGCGCTGGTCTACAACCCGCCGGTGATCCTGCTGGATGAACCGCTGTCGAATCTTGACGCCAAGATGCGCGAAGAGGCCCGGGTGTTTCTGCGCGAGCTGATCGTCAAACTGGGGTTGTCGGCGCTGATGGTGACGCACGATCAGAATGAAGCCATGGCGATCTCCGATCGGATCCTGCTGCTGAATAACGGCAAGATCGAACAACAGGGTACGCCGCAGGAGATGTATGGCTCGCCAAAAACGTTGTTTACGGCGGAGTTCATGGGCAGTAACAACCGGCTGCACGGGAAAGTGACCGACGTCCGCGAGGGGAAAGCGCGCATCGAAGGTCGCGACTGGGCCCTGTGGGGACGGGCCGGCGAAGGCGTTCAGTCTGGTCAGGAGGCGACGGCGGTGATCCGCGTTGAGCGCGTGGTGGTCACCGACGGCCCCGGGGCAAATCAGCTTGAGCTGCCCATGCTGACCAGCATGTATCTCGGTGACCGCTGGGAGTATCTGTTCCGCACGGCGGGGGATGAGTTCGTCATCCGCGCCTACGGCGCAGAGGTGCGCGATCCGCAACATTGCCATCTGGCGCTGCCGGAGGAGCACGTCTGGATCTTCCCGAAATCCTGATCCCACCGGGGGCGGCCACCAGCGCCCCCTGTCGTTTTTGCTGTGCTGACGGCGACCATTTATGTCAGACTTACCGTTTTGATTACAGGATGTCTGCCAGGATGCGTAAACAGGTAGAGATTTACACCGACGGATCGTGCCTCGGCAACCCGGGTCCGGGGGGCTACGGTGCGATTTTGCGTTATCGCGAGCACGAAAAAACCTTCAACGAAGGCTATCGCCTGACCACCAACAACCGTATGGAGTTGATGGCCGCGATTGTGGCCCTCGAGGCGCTAAAAGAGCACTGCGATATTGTGCTGAGCACCGATAGCCAGTATGTGCGCCAGGGGATCACCCAGTGGATCCATAACTGGAAAAAACGGGGCTGGAAAACAGCCGACAAAAAACCGGTGAAGAATGTCGATCTCTGGCAGCGCCTGGATGCGGCACTCAGCCAGCATAAAATCCAGTGGGAGTGGGTGAAAGGCCACGCCGGACATCCCGAAAACGAACGTTGCGACGAGCTGGCCCGCGCTGCCGCAATGAATCCGCAGCATGAAGATGTGGGATACAAACCGGATGCCTGATCAGGGCTTACGGTATTGTCGCGTGGCGCCGACGGCGGCACGCAACCGCGCTTTCGCTTTACTTTGCTTCATGGGATTGAGCGTCAGGGGGATGGTTCGCTTGCGCGCCACAATCAGCTGCATGCAGCCCAGCGCCGGGAAATGGGTGGTGAGCATCTTCCCGCCCTGCCGCGTCCAGGGAATGACCTGAAAACCGCTATGGTGCATCACCTCAAAGTTGAGCAGCGACAGCCAGTCCAGCTGGCGCATCAGGGTAAACATCCGGCTGTTGTACGGCGGGGTGCGGCGCAGCACCGGCACCAGCTTGCGCAAACCCATCAGACTCATCGGATTAAAGCCGCTAATCACCAGCCAGCCATCATCAATCAGCACCCGGTCGGCTTCGCGCAGTAACCGGTGCGGATCGTCGCACCAGGGCAGCGAATGCGCCAGCAGGCAGGCATCCACGGATTTTTCCGCAAACGGCAGATGCAAAGGATTGGCCTTCACCTGAACCGGGTCGCCCCCGAGCGAAACATTGACCTGATGTGAAATTCCACAACTTTCAGTGTTGATTTCCGCGCTCAGATTGCCAATCTTAAGCAGGTGAAAACCATACATTTTTGCGAACCAGGGCTTAAGCTGCTGCTCAAGCGCTTCGCGATAGTATTCACCCCAGGGCAATTCCGCCCAATGTGCGGGTGCTGAGACAATCTGAGGTATCCTTGCCGGTTTCATCAAAACACCCGCCACGCTATGAGAGGTAATGTATGAATCTTAACAGTATTCCTGCTTTTCAGGACAATTACATCTGGGTTTTAACCAATGATGAAGGCCGCTGCATCATTGTCGATCCTGGCGAGGCTGAACCGGTGCTGAGGGCCATTGAGCAAAGCCAGTGGCAGCCAGAAGCAATCCTGTTGACCCATCATCACCACGACCATGTGGGCGGCGTGGCGGCGATCTGTGCAAAATTTCCGCATCTTGTGGTTTACGGCCCCGCTGAGACACAAAATAAGGGAACGACCCGCGTAGTCGAAGATGGAGAAAAGATCCTCATTCTTGAGTCGGAGTTTTCCGTAATTGCCACACCTGGTCACACTTTAGGACATATCTCGTTCTTCAGTTTTCCTTATCTTTTCTGTGGCGATACCATGTTCTCTGGCGGCTGCGGAAGACTGTTCGAAGGCACGCCAGCCCAGATGTACCAGTCATTCCAGAAAATTAACGCCCTTCCTGAAGACACTCTCATTTGCTGTGCGCACGAATATACTTTAGCGAATATGAAGTTTGCAATGCACGTTTTGCCGGAGGATACGGCGATTCAGGATTATTACCGCAAAGTTAATGAGTTACGTGCAAAAAACCAAAAAACACTCCCCGGAATTCTGAAAAATGAGCGTAAAATTAATTTATTTCTCAGAACAGATGATGTTGATTTAATTAATAAAATTAATGAAGAAACAAATATGCAACAACCAGAAGAGTTTTTCGCATGGTTAAGGGCGAAGAAAGATAACTTCTGATAATTGCGTGTTGCCTTTTTAAATATTCGTCGTTATCATCGCTCGTCTTTTAAGCAACTATTGACACACACATGAAGGCAAAAGCGATATTACTCGCCTCTGTCCTGCTTGTGGGTTGCCAGGCGTCTCAGAACACTGGCAACGTACAACAGCACGCACAGAGCCTTTCTGCAGCTGGTCAAGGGGAAGCAGGGAAGTTTACAAGTCAATCGCGATGGGCAGACGATGGGACGTCTTTCGCACAGGATCAAGACTTGTGGGTCTCTATTGGCGACGAGCTGAAGATGGGAATTCCGGATAACAGCCGGATTCGCGAACAGAAACAGAAGTATTTAAGCAATAAGAGCTATCTCCACGATGTAACTTTACGGGCAGAGCCGTATATGTACTGGATAGCAGGGCAAGTTAAGAAACGTAACATGCCTATGGAACTGGTACTACTACCCATAGTGGAGAGCGCTTTTGACCCACATGCAACGTCTGGCGCCAAGGCCGCAGGTCTTTGGCAGATCATACCGAGCACAGGGCGAAATTATGGTTTGAAACAGACCCGCAACTATGATGCGCGTCGTGATGTGGTCGCTTCGACGACTGCAGCACTCGACATGATGCAACGTCTGAACAAGATGTTTGACGGCGACTGGTTGTTAACTGTCGCGGCGTATAATAGCGGTGAGGGTCGTGTACTGAAGGCAATGAAAGCGAATAAAGCACGGGGTCTACCCACCGACTTTTGGTCGCTTCCACTGCCACGGGAAACCAAAATTTACGTACCAAAAATGCTGGCTTTGAGTGAAATCTTCAAAAACAGCGAACAGTACGGCGTGAAGCTGCCGACCTCGGACGAGAGTCGCGCGCTGGCGAGAGTGCGTATCAACAACCCTGTTGAATTGCGACAGGTTGCCGATATGGCAGGTATCTCGGTTACCAAACTGAAAGCCTTTAACGCAGGTGTGAAAGGCTCTACGTTGGGTAACAGCGGGCCGAAGTATGTTCTGGTGCCGCAGAAACACGCTGAACAGTTACGGGTATCTCTGGCAGCGGGTGAAATTGCAGCGGTTCAGTCTACGCTGATCGCCGATAATTCACCGGTTAACAGCCGTAGCTATCAGGTACGTACAGGCGATACGCTTTCAGGTATTGCATCACGTCTTGGCGTGAGCGCGAAAGATCTGCAGCAGTGGAACAAGCTGCGCGGCTCTACCCTGAAAGTAGGTCAGAACCTGACGATTGGCGCGGGTAACAGCGCGCAGCGTCTCGCCAATAACAGCGATAGCATTACCTATCGCGTGCAAAAAGGTGATTCGCTCTCCAGTATTGCTAAGCGTCACGGCGTAAACATCAAAGATGTCATGCGCTGGAACAGTGATACCGACAATCTGCAGCCTGGCGATCGGATAACGTTGTTTGTGAAAAACAACGCCACCCCGGATTCCTGATTTCAGAGACCAGATGTAAAAAAGGCACCGATTCCCCCGGTGCCTTTTTTGTTTTATCCCGCCTTTTGGGCTTCAGCGAAGAGTGTATCGCTGGTGAATGAGCCCTCTTCCTGCAGCTCGAAGTAGGCTTTCACCTCGGCGGAGGCGCTCTCCTGATACAGCCTGATTGCCTGGCTTAATGGCTCAGGCGTGCGCATACGGGCAATCCACGAGGAGAACTCCAGCGTCAGCCTGTCAGTTTGCAACGCGCGCGTAATCAGCCCGGCTTCCGTAAACATCGATAACCATTCGCCGCTGGAATAATTGCGCACATGCGAGGTGTCGCGCAGGGCTTCAACCGTCTGCAACCAGATATCCCGCACCGGATGGCCCGGCGACATAATATCCATAACGATGACCAAACCGCCCGGCTTCAGCACGCGTTTAACCTCGCGCAACGCCTGGCCGACATCGTGCCAGTGATGCGCCGAGTAGCGGCTGATGACGATATCAAAGGATTGATCGGCAAAGGGTAAGGATTCGGCATAACCCTGGCGGGTGGCGATATTCCCCAGCCCCTTCTCACTGGCGGCCGCAGAGACCACCTCCAGCATCTGGCTGGATAAGTCGTAAGCCGTCACCTGAGCGACCTGCTGTGCCGCTATAAAGCTGGCATGGCCCGCTCCGCAGCCTAAATCCAGCACGCTGGCATCGGGGAAGTCGGCCAGACGTTCAGCCAGTCGCTGCAGATCGCGCCCGGATGCATGAACCGCGCTGGTGAGATAGGCCTTCGCCTGGGAGCCAAACTGTTTTTCTACGTTGTCATGATGGGACTGTGTTGTCATTTTTTGCTGTCCTTCGGTTGATGAAAAATAAAGGGCAGCACCCGCGCAGGCCTGCCCCACGGCAGACCTGACACACCTCTATCTCTCAGGCTTGCCGGGACTGAATTCGACGAGTAGCGGATTGTGATCGGATGCGCGCGTTACCAGCACTGAGGCTTCGTGCACGTTCAGACCACGATAGAAGACAAAATCGAGGGGACGACCAAAGGCTTTGCGACGCTGGTCATCGGTAAAGCGAACTTCGCGCAGCGACATCTCACGCGCAAAGCGATAAAGCGCATTCATACGTGGACGGCTCCAGGCATTGAAATCACCGGCCATCACCACAGGACCGCTGTGATGCGCGATCTGATCACCGATGGGCAGTAACTGCTTGCTGTAGACGTCAACGCCGAGGCTGAAATTAACCGCGTGAATATTCACCACCATCAGCAGACGGGTGTCCGGCAGTGGATAAACGGTAACCAGAGCAGATTTCGCCAGGCGCAGGAGCGGTTCACGTTCCCGCAGTGGGCAGCAATAAACAGGATGCGCGGCAGAGAGTGTCATCACTCCTGACGGATGCTGAGGCAGAACAAATGCCGGTACCTGATCGGCCGCGAGATAGTTAGTGGTCGCAAACCTGACCAGCTCAGGGGTGGTTTGCGCCTCCTGCAACAGCACCAGGTGCGCATCTTTACCAAAGTTCTGCAGGACGGATAACCATTCGGCGCGCTGCTGTTTGAAGATATTCCACACCAGCACCCGGATTTTTTCATCACTGCTTAAAGGTGCGCCGGCGGGCAACGCCTGGCCAATGCTCGCAAACGACCCCGGAGGTAAGATCCTCTCCGCAGGTTGTCCGGCAACATAACGCATGGCATAGGTATTTTTTCGCACGATGTGAAACGACCTCTATAGACAGAACCCGTCCAGAAACAGGAGCGGGTTCTAATGTTATAGGGTTTTCAGCTCACACTTTCAACGCAATTACCGAGAAACCGCTGTTTCGTTTTGTTAGCGAGTGCTTACACCATGCTTATCCCAGTACAACACGAGCGGGTTTATCCAGGCGGCCGCTGAGGCCAATCAGCAGAAATGCCGCGAGAACGATAACCGCCCCAATCCACGGCGTTTGCGCCAGACCGAAGTGTTCAACGGTTTGCCCGCCAATAATCGACCCCAGCGCAATACCTACGTTGAAAGCCGCGATGTTCAAACCAGACGCCACATCCACGGCGTTCGGGGTATAGAGCTCGGCTTTCTGCACCACGTAGACCTGCAGGCCCGGTACGTTGCCGAAGGCGAAGATCCCCATCACCAGAACCGTCGCCAGCGCGGCATACTGCATCGAGGCGGTGAACTGGAATACCAGCAGCAGGACAACCAGTGCAGCAAAGATAATTTTCAGTGCCGGAACGGCGCCATGCTTATCGGCCAGCTTACCGCCCCAGATGTTGCCGATCGCCACCGAAACGCCATAGCCGAGCAGGATCCAGCTGACCGCACTCGGTGAGAATCCTGCCAGATCCTGCATCATTGGCGCGAGGAAGGTAAACGCGGTAAACACGCCGCCATAACCCAGCGCGGTAATGGCATAGATCATCAGTAGTCGGGGATGGGTCAGCACCTTCAGCTGATCGCGCAGCGTCGCTGCTGCACGCCCTGGAATGTTCGACGGGATCAGTACCAGACTGCTGATCAGGGCGATCACCCCAAGCAGCGAGACCGCGAGGAAAGTTTCCCGCCAGCCAAAATGCTGGCCGATAAAGGTACCCAGCGGCACGCCGGTAACCAGCGCTACGGTTAAACCGCCAAACATGATGGCGATGGCAGAGGCGGCTTTCTCTTTGGGCACCAGACTGGTCGCGATGGTCGAGCCGATAGAGAAGAAGACCCCGTGAGCAAGGCCGGTCAGCAGACGGGCAATCACCAGGGTCGTGTAATCAGGTGCCTGCCAGGCAAGAATATTGCCCGCAGTGAACAGCACCATCAACGCCATCAGCAACTGCTTACGCGGCAGTCTGCCTGTAAGGGCCGTCAGCACCGGCGCGCCGATCGCCACGCCGAGAGCATAGATGGAGACCAGCAAACCCGCAGAAGGCAGGGAGATGGCCAGTTGGTCAGCAATCGTAGGAACCAGTCCTACAATAACAAATTCGGTTGTGCCGATTGCGAAGGCACTGATCGTCAGGGCAAGTAGCGCCAGAGGCATAAAAAACTCCGTCTCATCAGGATTAAGATGACACGGAGTATGCGCCAGTGTTTAAATAACAAAAATGCTCACAGTATCAATACAATTTTGCGGATTAAGCAATAATGAAAGCAACCTCTGAGGAACTGGCGATCTTTGTCGCCGTCGTTGAGAGCGGCAGCTTTAGCCGCGCCGCCGAACAGCTGGGCCAGGCTAACTCGGCCGTCAGCCGGTCGGTCAAAAAGCTGGAGATGAAGCTGGGCGTCAGCCTGCTGAACCGGACCACGCGGCAGCTAAGCCTGACCGAAGAAGGCGAACGCTATTTCCGGCGCGTGCAGTCTATCCTCCAGGAGATGGCGGCGGCAGAGACCGAGATTATGGAAACCCGCAGCACACCACGCGGCCTGTTGCGCATTGACGCCGCCACGCCCGTGGTGCTGCATTTCCTGATGCCGTTAATCAAACCTTTCCGCGAACGTTATCCGGAAATGACGTTGTCTCTGGTCTCGTCAGAAACCTTTATCAACCTGATTGAGCGCAAGGTGGATGTCGCAATACGCGCCGGGACGCTGACCGATTCCAGTCTGCGGGCCCGCCCGTTGTTCACCAGCTATCGCAAAATCATCGCCTCTCCGGCCTATATTGCCCGTTTCGGCAAGCCTGAGACGATTGAGGAACTGAAGCAGCATCTGTGCCTGGGCTTTACCGAGCCGGTATCGCTTAACACCTGGCCCCTTGCCTGCCATGATGGCCAGCTTCATGAAGTGGTCAGCGGTTTATCGTCTAACAGCGGCGAAACGCTCAAGCAGTTATGCCTTGAAGGCAATGGGATAGCATGTCTTTCGGATTATATGATTGATAAAGAGATTGCGCGGGGTGAGTTAGTGGAGCTAATGGCAGACAAGCGCCTGCCAGTAGAGATGCCCTTCAGCGCGGTCTACTACAGCGACAGAGCGGTGAGCACCCGGATCCGGGCATTTATCGACTTTCTGAGCGAGCATGTAAAACAGCTCCCGAAGGAGCTGTAAGAGGGTTTAGGGTACAGAGGGTGGGTTAAATTAATCCCAGTTTGGCGCCAGGCCTTCCGGGCTCACCAGGCGATCGTTGCAATCCAGGGCGGCGATCGCTTTTTTATCATCCTGATCCAGCGTCAGATCCTGTGCCAGCAGGTTGCTTGCCAGGTTTTCACGTTTGGTTGAAGAAGGGATAACCGCATAACCCTCCCCCATCGCCCACGCCAGAATAACCTGCGCGGCGGTCGCATTATGTTTGGCGGCAATACGCAGAATGGTTTCGTCTTTCAGCGCTTTGCCGTAAGCCAACGTCATGTAAGAGGTGATATGGATGCCGTGCTGCTGTGCCCATTTCACCACCTGGCGGTTTTGCAGATAAGGCGAAAGCTCGATCTGGTTGGTCGCGATATTTTCTGCGCCAACGGCCGCAATCGCTTTTTCCATCAATGGGATAGTAAAGTTAGAGATCCCAATTTCACGCGTCAGCCCCTGGGCTTTGGCTTCCAGTAATGCCTGCATAAACTCTTCAACTGACACGGCATCGTTTGGTGATGGCCAGTGGATCAGGGTCAGATCGACATAATCGGTGCGCAGTTTTTTCAGGCTCTCTTTCAGGCTTGGAATTAATTTCTCTTTACTGAGGTTCTCGATCCAGATCTTGGTGGTGATAAAAAGTTCGTCGCGCGGTACGCCGCTCTCTTCGATGGCCTGACCGACCGCAGCTTCATTGTCGTAGATCTGCGCGGTATCAACCGTGCGATAACCCAGCTCGAGGGCAGTTTTAACGGATGCGATAACAACGTCGTCTTTCAGGCGGAAAGTGCCGAGACCAAATGCAGGGATAGTCATTGAATTCCTCTTTTCTTCATCATGTTTGTTAATAGAGAGGATTATCGCTGCTGGGGATGTGTGAAAAAAAGAGCGTATTACGCAGAGGATTTTTGCGTTTAAAGCAATAATCAGACGACAGATAAGAAAAAAGCCCTGAGCGTTAGCTCAGGGCTTTCAATAAGTGGCGGAACGGACGGGACTCGAACCCGCGACCCCCTGCGTGACAGGCAGGTATT